>JABHVM010000061.1 GCA_018658305.1 Thiotrichales bacterium
ATATCTTTATCAAACCAGCCGTAAATCCATCCGCCAGAGACTCCCCCTAAGAATGCGCCAAAAAATTGAGAGCTAGTATAAATACCCATTGCAGTCCCTTTTTTATCTACTGGTGCAATTTTAGATATCAATGATGGAAGTGTCGCCTCCAGCAGATTAAAGCCTCCGAAGAAGATAATTAGAGCGATGACGATTCCCCAGAGTGAGCCAGAGAATTGTAAAAGTGTAAGCTGTGAGAGTATCACCAGAGCGATCGCAAGAGTAAACATCTCCTTCATCTTCCCTTTTGACTCCGCCTGAATCACCAACGGAACCATAATCCCCATAGCAAGAACTACAACTCCAAGATAGACCATCCAGTGGTCACTCGCCACCAATCCACTATCAACCAATCCAATAGGGATAACCACAAAGATAGCGGTTAAAATTAGATGAAGCACAAAGATACCGAAGTTCAGGCGAAGTAGCTCCCCCTCTTTCAGAACTGAGCTACATTGAGCAATATCACACTCTGCATCATGATGCATATGAAGGTGGGTCGGAGTTGGCACCACCTTATAGAGCACCACCAATGCTAACAGTGCCAATATTCCAGTTAACCAAAAAATTCCGGAAACTCCGATAAAACCATTTAAGATTGGACCTAACACAATCGCCAAGGTGAATGACATTCCAATGGTGATACCAAAAGTTGCCATCGCTTTAGTACGGAACTCTTCACGAGTTAAATCTGCAAGTAGCGCCATAGTTGCAGCGGCAATAGCTCCAGCCCCTTGAATAGCCCGCCCTAATATCACCCCTTCAATCGTAGTTGCCATAGCTGCCACCACACTTCCGACTGCGAAGATCAGCAATCCGATAGCAATCATAATTTTGCGCCCATAACGGTCGGAGAGCATTCCAAACGGAATCTGCAACAGCGCTTGAGTAAGCCCATAGATGCCGAGCGCCAACCCCATCAACAACGGAGTTGATCCTTCCAGATCTTCCGCATAGAGTGCAAGGATAGGAAGAAGCATAAATAGCCCTAACATCCGTAACCCAAAAATTGCTGCTAGTGATCCAGCCGCGCGTTTCTCTACTGGCAACATGCCGCTCTTTTCCCTGCCACCATCATGACTCATATTAATTCTCTCTATATACTTAAAATGTAGTTATACTATCTGGTTATTGTATCTAAAATAGTTGACCTTTACTATCAAGTTTATGAAGAATATTACTATCCGTGGGGCACGCACCCATAATCTAAAAAATATAGATCTCGACCTTCCTCGAGAAAAATTGATTGTTATTACTGGGCTATCTGGCTCCGGCAAATCTTCGCTCGCCTTTGACACTATATACGCAGAAGGAGAGCGCCGTTATGTCGAGTCACTATCCTCATATGCTCGCCAGTTTTTATCACTTATGGAGAAGCCAGATATTGACCATATTGAAGGACTCTCACCAGCTATATCTATTGAGCAAAAATCAACTTCACACAACCCTCGTTCCACTGTAGGAACCGTCACTGAGATTCATGACTACCTACGCCTACTCTACGCTAGGGTCGGAACTCCGCACTGTCCTGAACACGATACAGCACTGGAAGCACAGCCTATTAGTCAGATGGTTGATCAAATCATTGCTCTACCTGAAGGCAGCAAGATTATGTTACTTGCACCGTTAGTCCGTGAAAGAAAGGGGGAACATACCCAACTTTTAGAAGAGCAGAGAGCTAGTGGTTTTTTGCGGGTGCGTATAGACACGAAAGTGTATCAATTAGATGACCTACCAAAGATAGATGGGAGACGCAACCATACTATTGAGCTAGTTGTAGATCGTCTAAAAGTGCGCTCAGATATTAGACAGCGCCTAGCTGAGTCACTAGAGACCGCTCTGACTCTATCTAATGGAATTGCATCTATAGTAGATATGGGAGCTCCAGAAGATACTCTTATATCATTCTCCTCTCGCTATAGCTGTAGTGAGTGCGGTTACAATTTAGATGAGTTAGAACCAAGACTCTTCTCCTTTAATAACCCAGCAGGCGCTTGCCCTAGCTGTGAAGGTCTCGGCGTAGAACAGTTTATAGATCCCCAGAGAATGGTTCCAGAGCCTGAACGCTCTTTAGATAATGGAGCAATTAAAGAGTGGGATTGGCGTAGCAACTGGGTTATGCAGACCCTCACCTCGTTAGCAGAACATTACAATTTTGAACTCTCCACACCCTTTGATGAACTTCCAGAAAAAATTAGGCAAACTATTCTCTACGGCTCTGGAGATGAGATAATTCAGTTTAACTATAGACATGGTCGTGGTGCAGCAGTTAGTAAGATGAATATCTTCGAAGGAATTATTCCAAATATGGAGAGGAGGTATCTGGAGTCTGAGTCCAGTCGAGTTAGAGAGAACCTCTCTAAATACTTCAACAGCCGCCCTTGCCCTAACTGCAACGGATCTAGACTGAGAGAAGAGGCTCGTCATGTATTTATTCAACAACTACCTCTCCCAGAAATCAGTGCGCTCTCTATTGCAGAGTGTGCTGACTTCTTCTCTCAACTAAAACTGAAAGGGTGGCGTGGGGAGGTTGCTGATAAAATTGTTAGAGAGATCTCTCTGCGTCTAGGCTTCTTAGTAAATGTAGGACTCAACTACCTCTCCCTTAATCGTAGTGCTGACACTCTATCTGGTGGAGAAGCGCAACGGATACGCCTTGCAAGCCAAATCGGTGCTGGACTAGTTGGTGTGATGTATGTGCTTGATGAGCCCTCTATCGGTCTCCATCAGCGAGATAATCAACGCCTTCTCAACACTCTTACTAATCTCCGCGATCTCGGAAATACAGTAATTGTAGTAGAGCATGACGAGGAGGCAATTAGGAGTGCAGATTTTGTAGTTGATATTGGTCCTGGCGCTGGAGAACATGGAGGACATATAGTGGCACAAGGATCTCCTAAAGAAGTTATGCAGAACAAGCTCTCCCTAACTGGACAGTATATCTCAGGGAGTCGCTCGATTCCTCTTCCAAAGAGTAGAGTGAAAATTAATAGAGCTAAGATATTAAGGATAGAGGGAGCTAGCGGAAACAATCTAAAACAGGTTAACTTAGATATTCCTGCAGGAGTGATGACCTGCATCACTGGAGTGTCTGGCTCTGGAAAATCTACCCTTATAAATGATACTCTATACCGTGCCACCGCACAATATCTGAACAATTCAAAACATGACCCGGCCGCTTACCAAAGTATTAGCGGACTGGATCTCTTTGATAAAATAGTAAACATCGACCAAAGTCCAATTGGGCGTACTCCTCGCTCTAACCCAGCAACCTACACCGGACTATTTACTGCAATTAGAGAGCTATTCTCTGGAACTGAAGAGGCGCGCTCACGAGGCTATGCGCCAGGAAGATTCTCTTTTAATGTCAAAGGTGGACGCTGTGAGTCCTGTCAAGGGGATGGAGTTATTAGGGTAGAGATGCACTTTCTAGCTGACATATATGTATCATGTGATGTCTGCAAGGGTGAGCGCTACAATAGGGAGACTCTTGGAGTAAGGTATAAAGGCAAGACCATCCATGAAGTGTTACAGATGACAGTTGAGGAAGCTCGGAGTTTCTTTGATCCTGTACCAATGCTAGCTAAAAAATTACAGACTTTAATTGATGTAGGATTAAGCTATATAAGCTTAGGACAAAACGCTACAACCCTATCTGGAGGTGAAGCTCAGAGAATTAAACTATCAAGAGAGCTCTCAAAAAGAGATAGCGGCAAGACTCTATATATCTTAGATGAACCAACTACTGGACTCCATTTTCACGATATAGAGCAGCTTCTAGCAGTACTTCATCGTCTCAGAGATAACGGAAATACTATTGTGGTGATTGAACATAATCTTGATGTAATCAAGACTGCAGATTGGGTTATAGATTTAGGTCCAGAAGGTGGAGAGGGTGGCGGAGAGATTATAGCCAGTGGCACACCTGAGCAGGTAGCTAAAATTAAACGCTCTTATACAGGGCAATTTCTTGAGAAGTACTTGAGAGCACCGCCTCAGAATAAACCATCTAATCCTTAATCAACATTATCTCTTGTAGCCCATTTTGAAGAAGGGAGCTAGATGTTATGGAAAATCCTCGCATTAACTCTTTAATATCAAGTTGACTATAGAGTGGCGAGATTCGCTCCATCTTCCCCATACCATCGAACTTAATATACCCATCCTCCATAATTCTACAGTGCATTGGCTCTGGAGCTATTTTGGCCTGCGTACTGTTTATTAGATATAGATATCCTCCACGCTTAATAACATCACCTAACTGTAGTGCGAGCTCTTTCAATTCACTGCGAGTTAGATACTGTGGAAGATCCCAGATAAAAGCATAATCGATATCTATAAGTTCTGGAAGGAGTGAAGGAATCTGAATGCCATTGCCTTCTCCGCTACTTAACTCATCATTTAACTCATCACTATCCAGTTCGCGCTGCTCTTCTCGCATCTCGAGCAGTCTATATGTAAAATCTGGATAGTGGAGGCGTGCATTATAGTCTAGAAAAAACTCTATATTCTTCTCGATTGGTCGCGCCAGATCCATAATATCTATACGCCTATCTTCGCTAAAGTTAGATATTATTTTTTGGAAAACTGCCACTCGAGATCGGTTAGTAGCCGACACTCTACCACCTATAGCATCATCTATAGTGTGAATAACCCTCCGACCTTGACGAGCATCTAAGCTCATACTGTAATGATATTATTTACTAGTGGTGCTGGTAGTGCTACTATCCATATCCATATCTATGGTTCCCTTGAAGCGACATCCATCTTTAAGCACTACTCTCTTTGCTTTAATAGTGCCTGTCGCACGTCCAGACTGATCTATCATCACTAAGTCAGAACTAGTAATGTCACCATCAACTTTACCTTCAATCTTAACCTCTTTAGCTGTAAGGGATGCATCTATCACCCCACTCTTACCAACAACTAACTTATTTTTTTCAAGATTAATAGATCCTTCTATTTTACCTTCAACCAAAATATCGTCTGAGCTATTAATTTCGCCTTTGATAGTAACGCTAGGACCAATAAAAGTTTGCTGAGTTGAGCTTACGCTACTACTATTGCGATAACTATTACTCTCGACCTCTTCATCCCCAATTTTATCGTTTGTATTCCACATCTTCTCTCTCCTTTTTATCTAATAAAATATAATCTTAATCAGCAACTCTACCATAATCTACACTCTAGTTCATATCACCTACTCCACCCATACTCTTGCATTTCTGAACATACGCATCCAAGGACCGTCCTCACCACTTCGATCAGATTCTGGCAAGTATGAGTATTGCACATTACGAAATAGACGCTCTGGATGCGGCATCATAATAGTAAATCGTCCATCAACAGTAGTATACCCTGCCTCTCCTTGAGTGGACCCATTAGGATTAAATGGGTACTGCTCTGTTGGATTCCCTGAGTTATCGATGTAACTAAGAACGAGTTGTTCCTGCTGCTGCAGTATAGAGTGACCCTCTGCTGAAGCAAATTCAACTCGTCCCTCACCATGAGCAATAGCAACTGGAATTTTAGTTCCAGCCATCTGCTGAAGAAAAATAGAGGGTGACTGCATAATTTCTACCATTGAGTAGCGCCCCTCAAACTGTTCTGATCTGTTATTAACAAAGCGAGGCCAATGTTCTGCGCCAGGAATCAGTTGATGAATTACTGACATCATCTGACATCCATTACAGACCCCCAACCCAAATGAGTCATTGCGTTCAAAAAATTGACTAAACTGATCACGCAAATTATTATGAAATAGGATCGACTTAGCCCAGCCTTCACCTGCCCCAAGCACATCTCCGTAAGAGAAACCACCACATGCTGCCAGCCCACGGAAAGAGTTAAGCTCAACTCTCCCCTCTAGCAGATCACTCATATGAACATCGTGACACTCAAAGCCAGCACG
>JABHVM010000062.1 GCA_018658305.1 Thiotrichales bacterium
CATTGCACGAAGAGCGCGCACAGAGAGCGCGCAAGCGGTTGCTCCATCTGCATCATAGTCTGCGACCACTACAATATTTTCACCTTTACGGATAGTTTCTGCGACTAATTGTGCCCCCTCAACCACTCTCATTAATGAGGAGATTGGCAGCATATATTTGAGAGATAGGTCGATATCCTCTAACGAGTTTACTCCTCTAGATCTATACACTCTGTCCAATAACGGTGGAATACCCGCTAAGGCGGAACTATTTGGTACTACTCTCTTCTCTATCTTCATCTCGCTATCTTCACCTTTTTTTCCACTTTTGCACTTTTTGACTCAATCCAAAGACCATCTTCTCTATTATAGATGGCTCTTTCCAGACCCAAACTCCATTAATGACTCCAGCCGGTTGAGGCATTGCTATTGATATACGCCCACTATCTGTTACATTATCTGTAAGCAGGTTTGCACTGTGCAACTCCATCTGCACTTCGTTAAAGAGCTGCTTCCAAAATAGAGCATCTTTGCCAGATGGCATGAAATCATAGAGGTTCTCCCCCACTACTCTATTAAGAGGTGCACTCTTTAAGCTCCTAACTTCAGAGTTGGCAAATAGCTCTAATCTCCACTTTAGATCCGAGATAAGGGTAAGCTTCATTTTGCGTTCAGTAAAAATATTAGATATTTTATCGAGCAACTCAAGCTGTCTCTTTATAGAGATTGAACTTGGCTCAACTTCAAAGAGACGCACTCTATCCCAATCTGTCACTAAGTGGACAGGGGTAATATTAAGTATATCTATAGGCGACAAGTAGAGCTTCCTCAATGTTACTATTCTGTGAGAGTTCATCTGGGGTAAAGAACTGCTCTGCAATAGAGGTGACTATTTTATGATCTTGCGCTCTCTTCCAGGCAGCCTCAAAACCTTGCTGATCAAACTCTCCACTATTTACAAAATCTGTAACCATCCCCTCGGCTTTGCTCACCATAATAGGAGCGCTCTCCATAATCTCAAACTCATAACTATACCTATCAATACTATTATCTCTAGCCAAAGTTGGGATTAGAGGGTATATACCGCCCTCATTTTCCATAATTTTATCTAAATTTATAGTAGTTCTAGGATTTAATGTCTCACCTTTAAAGTCAAACTCCACAAAAATTTCAATTTTATTTACCATCACACTCTTAAACCTCTCTCTTATCCAACCTCTTAAACCCTTTGTAAATACTACATTATAGCACGACTCTACTATAGCTATAGCTATAGCTATAGAAAAATAACAAATAGTACTTGACTAACTCTATCAAATAAAATTAAAATAGTACTTGACAATTCTATTGAATACTATATAATAGGCGTCAGTTAACGAGGAAACATCCTCAACTTTTTAAAAACTTATTTTACATTTATTATTATTTTGGAGATTACTATTATGAAAAAAATTATCGCTACTATCGCTCTTGTTGCTTTCGCTTCTAGCGCTTCTGCGTTCATGGGTGGAGATGACAATCAGTCTGGATACGGAACTGGTGCTGCTGATGGCGCTTTTGACGGAAAAGGTCGCGGAGCTGGTAAAGGTAACGCTGACGCAGAAGGTAACTTCAGCATGAGCATCAACGCTTCAGGTAAGGGTTCTTCTAACATGGAAGCTGACGCTGACGCTTCTGAGAATGCTCGCATGAACGGAACTACTGATGTTCGCACTGAGAACAAGCCAGTACAGTACCAGAGATAAGATTATTTAGCTGGTATTCGAAAAACCCTCACACAGAGATGTGTGAGGGTTTTTTTATATGTTAAAATATACAAATTTAGCCGCCTACACTATTTTTTAACTAAAGTTGTAGGCGTTTTTTTGGAGCGACTCTATGTCTGACACAACCTCTTTTGACTCTTTTGGTCTTACAGATGAAATTTTACGAGCGATAACTGAACAAGGTTACAGCACACCAACCCCTATTCAACTTAAAGCTATTCCTACAATTCTAAACGGCAGAGATGTACTCGCTGGCGCCCAAACAGGAACAGGAAAAACTGCTAGTTTCACCCTTCCACTACTAGAGATACTGCATAAACATACCCAAGGAAAAGGGAATCGCCAAGTGCGTGCATTGGTAATTACTCCAACTAGAGAGCTGGCTGCCCAAGTTGGGGAGAGCATAAATAGCTACAGCAGACATTTAGCACTTCGTTCTACTGTAGTTTTTGGTGGAGTTAAGATTAACCCCCAAATTAACAAGCTTAGTCACGGAGTTGATATTTTAGTCGCCACCCCTGGTCGACTACTAGATCATGCTCAGCAACGCAATGTCGATCTCTCTAATGTGGAAATTCTAGTATTAGATGAAGCTGATAGAATGTTAGATATGGGCTTTATCAACGATATTAAAAAGGTGATAAAACTACTACCCCACAAACGCCAAAATCTACTATTTTCTGCCACCTACTCTAAAAAGATAAAAGATTTAGCTAGCGGACTACTTAACAATCCAGAGATCATTGAAGTAGCGCGACAGAACACTACTGCAGAGACTGTCTCCCAGATTATTTACCCTATTGATAAAAAACGGAAGCGTGAACTCCTCTCCTTTATGATAGGATCCAACAACTGGCAACAGGTGCTAGTATTTACTAGAACAAAGCATGGTGCAAATAAACTCACCAAGCAGCTAATTCAAGATGGAATTAGTGCTGCGGCAATTCATGGCAATAAAAGTCAAGGGGCGCGCACCAGAGCTTTAGCAGAGTTTAAACAGAGAGAGATTAAAGTTTTAGTTGCAACAGATATAGCAGCGCGAGGACTAGACATTGATCAACTCCCGCATGTTGTTAACTTTGAACTACCCAATGTACCAGAAGATTATGTTCACAGAATCGGGCGTACAGGTCGCGCAGGAAATGAGGGCGAAGCAGCCTCTTTAGTATGTGTAGATGAGCTTGGCTTGCTAAGAGATATTGAAAAATTACTTAAACGCAAACTAGATAAAGAGATCATCCCAGGTTATGAGATAGATCCGAGCATTAAGCCAGA
>JABHVM010000063.1 GCA_018658305.1 Thiotrichales bacterium
AAAACTCCATCTGCACTACCCCAAGGTATTGCACTATCCGCGCTCTCATCGAGAAGAAATAGAACTGGAATAGAGCTATCAACCTCTCTGATCGCTCTATATATAGTGCTTCGCCTCTCAACTTCATCCTCACCAATCAACACTAAAGAAAAAATACCACTCTGTAGAGTTGACAACGCACCATCTATTGATGAGCTAAACTCTAACTCTCCCCACTCTATAAAGCCAAGAATAGAACGCAGAGTCTCCTCGTGCATCTCTTGCGAATCTATCAATAACGCTCTGTTACTCACCTAAAAACTCCTAATCCTAAAATAGCAGATACAATTCTGCTCGAAAATAATACCCTGACAACTATATTTATTCAACTATTACACGCCCAGCACTTACTGCTACACCTTCGATCTCTTTACCTGAAGAGCTATTTTTTACCCGCAGGCGTGCATCTCTATGCGCATTCTCTAAGGCAACCCCCTTCATCTGAATCTGAAGAGAACCTCTCTTAAGGATAATATTAACTCTATCCCCTTTTTTAATAAGATCTGGAATGAAGAGCATATTTGGGGTTACCAGAGTGGACTCCTGAATAAGGCGTTGCGCATACTTTCCTATCACATCTTTGGTTAAACTGAAGTAACCCCCATAAAGAGCGGTAACCTCTCGCTCCTCAAAACCTAGATCATCTTCACCCACCTTCTCACCCTTTAAAATAGCTGAAGTAGTAACAACAACTTTTTGCAGTTGCTGAATAGTGGCAGAGACATATAACCGCCATGGAGTAGATCCTAAACAACGCACAGCTACAATCACCCTTCCTACTCTCTTGCGTCGACTCTGAAATGATACATCTAAAGGAGTGGAGCACTTCTTCAAACGGAGACGAGAATCTAAGGGGCGAACCTTAATTGTAACCCCTCTAATTGGCGCTCCTTCACTATCCAGATGCATTTTCTGCAGAAAACTCTCAACCTCCATATAGATATTATCTAAAGAGTGAGCTGGAGGAACTCTCTTTGGCGCTGCTATAACTACAGATATAGTGGCAATCAAAAGCAGCATAAATAACAGAGTCTGTATAGAGGACGGCACTACAGAGTAAATTGAACTACTTTTAGAGCTATTTAGCTTAGGAGGGTTAGTATTAATCATTTCAACCATAATAATACAGCAAAATACTCTTTAAAATTAAATACTTTTATTTTTTTTAAAATTATTCACAACTTATTTTAAAGAATCTCCATCAAGTGCCGTTAACTTATGCGTATAGAATTAATCTAAAGATGGTCAAAAAGATGGATTGTGGCTCTAAACGATATTAAGAAGTATATAGATAGTAAATCTATGAATGAGCATGTATAATCATCACATACGACTGCTAATCATCATATATGACCACATAGGAGAAGAACAATGGGAATTGATGTAGGAAATTTAACTCAAAGCAGAGCAACCAATATCTCAAATGAGAATAGGCACTCCACGGTTGGAAGAACTGCCAATACTGCACAGCAAGCTGCGACTGGCAAAACTGCCTCTACTGAAACCGTAAGTATGACGGATGCTGCTATAAATCTTAAAAAGATGAGCAAGAGAATGGAGAAGTTACCCGTAGTTGATGCAAAACGGGTAGAACAACTACGGAAAGCGATAGAGAATGGGGATTTTGAAATTGACGACATTCACATTGCCGATAAGTTGATCGGAATGGATAAACTATTACGAAAAGAGACTAATTAATGGTTGAACAACTCTTACCTCTCCTTAAACAACAACAGAGTAACGCTACCACTCTGCTTTCAATCTTAGAGAAGGAGAAAGAGATACTACTTAATGGTGAGCCAGAACTTATAGCTAAACTATTAGAAGAGAAAGAGGCTGCCTCTAGACGAATGGGAGCAGCACACGATCAACTTCTCTCAATTGCAGAGCATCTAAACCAACCTCGCACCGATATTGGTCTTGTTGAATGTATTAAAGGCGCTGATAAAGATGGATCTCTTCAGAGAGAGTGGGACTCACTTATAGAGACTACTGCCACCTGCCAAAAGATTAATCAGGCAAATGGAGCAACTATAAACCTTAAAAAGCGTTATGCCGAAAATGGACTTGCTATACTACGAGGACAGATTGGAACCAGCAAGGCATCTCTATACTCTAAAAAAGGAGTTGAAGAGTCAGGTGCGCAAGGCGCTCATATCCTTCATAAAGCTTAACAACCAACAATAAACTACCTCTCCAGAGATGGACACTGCAAAACTACCCGTTTAGATCTCTGCTGCTGCACCATACACAACTCTCGCTCCAACCTCTCCCCCTCCACCACATACTCACCAGCTCTTCCCTGATAAAACTCGCCCTGCTGCAACTCACCAAACTTTTCCTCTCTGATTAGATTCACCATATCGAAGCCAATATTTTCTATCTGTAGCAGCAGATCATCAACCCTATACTCTCCAACTAGAGACGGCTGCTGCGGATATATTATTGAATTTAGGTCCAACCTCTCACTCTCGCTCAAACCATCTGCTAGTGGAGCGCTCACACTAAAAACCGGCTCACTACGACCATAATAGTTCAGAAGTGGCACAATCATCTGAAGATGCGCCTCATCAGCAAAGATAAACAGCCCATCCAGAGCACCTTCCGCATCTGACACTTTAAGAAGATCTTCAACTAACTTACCAAAATTACTATACCTCTCTCCATAGTGTGACTCTGCTAACACAACTCCTCCCATCTCCTCCCAGAGCTCTCTCATCTCTTCTGCCATACCAGAGCCAAACTCAGAGTTAGGTAAAATTATAGATATATTATGTAACCCCTGCTCCCAGCCATAACTCAATACATTACGAATCTTCTCATTATTACCTATAGAGAATTGATAGAGTTGAGGAAGAGAGCCATCTTGTTTACGAGAATTAAGTTTAGATACCGTTAATTTTGAGAACTCTCCAGGATAGAGCCAGTAACCAATACTCTCTCTAGTTGGCAGCTCCACCCTATCCATATCTATCAACTGCTGCTGATTATGCTTTAATAGTGGACCAATCAGATAGTCTGGCTCCATCTCTAACGCGCTATACCACTGCGTTACAAACGATACACTCTCATCTGTTGTATCTAAATAGGTGATATCTACTTCACAACTTACATCCGTAGCAGTAACATCGAGATCATCCACACTAGCTGAAAGCATCCCATCCAGAAAAGGGGTTCCAAATGAACTTACCTCACTATTTAATGGCAGGAGTGCAACAACAGAGATCGGTTCTGGACAGCTATGTACAGAAAAACTTAACAAGAGTGCAACAGAGAGAATACCCCCGTTTAGACTACTCCTCATCTCTCTCCCAAACCAGATCTCCAATAATTTTAAAGCGTGCGACAGAGAGTTGTCCACGACTGCTACGACTACTCTTATCCGTCTCATCCTGCAGAGATTCAACTACATCTCGCTCCACCCTATAAATTTCAAAAGGGTGGTAAGAGTCATCCATCAACACCAACACTACCGCATCCCATGGCTGGGTCAACTTAAACTGCCCAACCCTTGGACTAGAACGCTGCTCACCAAATAGCACTCGTCCTTTAATCAAAATTTTACCTCCATCCTGATCAACCGCATCGAAGCCATCCTCTTGCTCTGCAGGATCCAGCTCTAATAGAGTTATCGCATCATGCAGAGCAATCTCACTACTAAGTGCGAGAGTCTTGCCAGTTGCATTCCTATAATCCGCTGCAAGAGTGCGCGCCTCAGATATTAATTTTTCTACAGAATAGAGCATTAGCTGATTGTATCAAAATGAATATTATCAAGCAACCTCGTAGATCCGAGTTTAGCCGCCACAAGTAGAACTAACTCTTCTTTACCGTACTGCGCAGCACTATTAAGATGAACAACAGAAGCAAGACTATTTACAAAACGGAGAGAGAGATAGTCAACCTCAAACCCTACTCGCTGCAACATATCAACTCCATCTTGCTCAATCTCTGCAACAGCCCGCTCCGCCTGTTTAACCTCACCTACTACCCAACAGAGAACTCTATATAGCTCTGGAGCCACTGACCTCTGCTCTAAAGTTAGATATTCGTTACGCGAACTAAGGGCTAATCCATCACTATCTCGTACTGTAGAAACTCCGACAATTTCAATTGGAAAATTAAGGTCTGCAACCATTCGTCTAATAATATGGAGCTGCTGGAAATCTTTCTCTCCAAATAGCGAAATATCAGGCATCACAATATTAAAAAGCTTTGCGACCACCGTTGCAACTCCCGAGAAGTGGCCAGGGCGAGACTCTCCACACAACACTTCGGAAACGGCTGGCAGCTCCACCCTACAGCTCCCACCATCGCTACTCTCCCCTCTTCCAGGGTAGATCACCTCATCACTAGGAGTAAAGAGAAGATCAGCTCCAGCCTCTTCCAGCTTTAATATATCCTGCACCAAGCTCTTTGGGTAGGTTGAAAAATCCTCACCTTTACCAAACTGAGTAGGATTAACATAGATTGATACTACTACAAAATCCGCCAATTCTCTTGCACGCCGCACTAACGCAAGATGCCCTGCATGGAGACTACCCATTGTTGGAACAAAAGCGACCTTAACTCCAGCCAAAGTTTTTAACTCTGCCCGCAAAGGTTCAATCTCTGAAAACTGCTGCATTACAAACGGAGGCATATTAATCAAATATATGTTCAGCAGCTGGGAACGACCCATCCTGCACCGCAGCCACAAAACCTCTGAGCGCAGCAGGAATCGATCCAGCATCATCCATAAAGTTTTTTACAAACTTTGGCGCTGCATCCATAGTTACTCCGAGCATATCATAACTAACCAGCACCTGCCCATCACACGCTGCACCTGCACCGATACCAATTACAGGAATCGTCAACTCTGCACTAATGTTAGCTGCAAGAGTAGCAGGCACACACTCTAACACCAACATAGATGCCCCAGCACTCTGCAGAGCAACTGCATCCTCTACCATCTGCTGTGCAACAGAGCTCTCGCGCCCTTGCACTCTATAACCTCCCAAACGATGCACTGCTTGCGGCTGCAAGCCAAGATGAGCACAGACTGGTATATTTGAATTAACCAATGCATCCACCACCTCTAGTTGTGCAGCTCCCCCCTCCAACTTAACCATAGTAGCACCGCCCTCTTTCATCATACGGCCAGCACTCTCCAGAGCTTGTGCCACAGTTGCATAACTCATAAACGGCATATCAGCTAAGAGTAAAGCTCGCTCAGCTCCTCGCCCTACCAACTTAGTGTGGTAGACCATATCATCTACAGTCACTGGAATTGTACTCTCTCGCCCCTGCACCACCATTCCCAGAGAGTCTCCTACCAAGATAACATCCACCCCTGCGCTATCTATCTGCTGCGCAAAACTGTAGTCGTAAGCGGTCAAAACTGAAATCTTCTCACTCTGCTGCTTCATCTTTAGCAGAGTCTGCACTGTTACTCTCTTAACCATAATCTTGACTCATAACTTATTAACCTGACCACAATCACACTCCTCTAATAACTTTGTTAATGTTCCAACTCCTGGGATATCTAACTCACCACCAACAATTTCAGCCAAAGGTAGCAACACAAAAGCTCGCTTAGCTATACCTATATGCGGAATAGTCAACATTGCGCTCTCCACAATATCATCTCCATAAAGTATGATATCTAGATCTATAATTCTCTCCCCCCACCTTCTACCCTCTACTCGCCCCTGCTCTTGCTCAAGCTGTTGCAACCTATTTAGCAGAGCTAACGGATCTAGAGCAACTAATAATTCAGCCACTGTATTTATAAAGTCTGGCTGATCTTGCGGGCCCAATGGAGCACTGCGATAGAGAGATGAAACTCTACTAAACTCAACTCCATCATTGGTTAAACTAAGCTTACGCAGAGAATTCAGTGCATCCTTAATCTGTCTTTTCGGATCATCTAAATTACTTCCCAATCCAATATATACTAATACTGTATTCATAAACGCATTAACTACTCACTATTCACTGCCTACT
Source organism: Thiotrichales bacterium (assembly GCA_018658305.1). Taxonomy (GTDB): domain Bacteria; phylum Pseudomonadota; class Gammaproteobacteria; genus Thiopontia. Next base: position 6,025 of record JABHVM010000063.1, read on the forward strand.
ATTCACTACTCACGATCTTCTTTTTTCTGCTTCTGCTTCTCCGTTTGCGCGGCTTACCGTTATTAGGAACATCTCTCACCATCTTAATACGGGCAGCACTATCCACCTCTTGATACTCAGTCCACCAATCAGCTAACTTCTTATCCCCATCTCCAACTTCCGCTCGCAACACCAAGAAATCATACGCAGCACGGAATCGTTTATGCTCCATAAATTTTTCTGGCTGCCTACCTCTACGCCTTTCAAAGCGAGGCTGAAGTTCCCAAATCTCTTGAGCCATAATCGCAAACCGTTTTGGCATTGAGAGACTCTTACGCTGCGCCCGTAGCGCATCTCGCCCAGCATGGTGCAGACGCACATTTAACGGCAGCCTCTCTCCACTCTCTGGATGTTTCGCTTGCGAACTAGCTGCAAGTTGACGCACCTCTTCCCACAACAGAGCTGCGATAAGAAATGCAGGAGTTATAGGTTTTCCCGCAGCAACTCGCAGATCGGTGTTTTCTAATGCACGTGAGAGAAAAGTTAGCGCGCCATCCGCCTCATCAAGCATACGATTAGTATGCGGAAATAGATACTGAAACAGACTGTAGTGACGCAGCTTCTCAAAAGTCTCTAACGCACAACCAGCCTGAAACATCTTAAGAAACTCCTCATAGAGTCGTGCCTGCGGAATCTGCTCCAATAGATTCCCCAACTTAAAGATTGGCTGCTCTGAACTCTGCTCAATATTAAACCCAAGCTTAACTGCAAAACGCACCGCTCGGAGCATTCTAACGGGATCTTCGTGATAACGCTGCTCAGGATCTCCAATCATCCGAATCAGACGAGCATCAATATCTGCTACTCCACCAGTATAGTCCACCACCGAGAAGCCATCAATATTGTAGTAGAGCGCATTAATAGTAAAGTCGCGGCGCCACGCATCCTCCTCAAGAGTTCCGTAGATATTATCTCGTAGCACCATCCCTTGTTCGCTCTGCTCAGCAGGTTTAGCAGTACCATCCTGCCCAGAACGAAAAGTTGCAACCTCAATAATTTCGCGCCCAAAGTGAACATGAGCCAACCTAAATCTGCGCCCAATCAAGCGGCAATTTCTAAACAGCGCCTTAACCTGCTCTGGAGTTGCGTCAGTCGCCACATCAAAATCTTTAGGGGAACGATCCAACATAAGATCACGCACCCCACCACCGACCAGATAGGCGCTATATCCGCCTTGATTAAGCCTGTTTAGTACTTTAACCGCATTTCTACTCATCTTACGACGAGAGATAGAGTGCTTTGATCGCTCTAAAATTAGAGGTCCATTTTTACGAGAACTCTCTTTACGAGAGAAGAGGCGTTTAATCCAGCCTGATCGTTTTCTATTCATCCGCATATTGTACTCTGTTTTACATACATAAGAGATATTAAACTAATTATTATCTGATTATTGGTAATTATTGGTTGCAAAAATATTTTTTTACTATAGAATAGCCCGCTGTTGCTCTCTTCGTCTAGCGGTTAGGACGCTGGCCTCTCACGCCGGTAACAGGGGTTCGATTCCCCTAGGGAGTACCAAATTAATAGGATCTTATAATTTTTTGCACCGTCTCTAAATCAACTCCTGTAATACGCGCAATTAACGCCTCATCAACTCCTTCTTGATGAGACTTAAGTATCATCTCTTTTTTGTCTTGCTCTATTCCTTGCTGTATCCCTTGTTCTATTCCTTGTTCTATTCCTCGCTCCATGCCTTGCTCTATTCCTTTTCGCATCCCTTTTGCTGCTGCAGTGCGTAGTGCATCTAACTCTGCGCCTCTGCGTAGACTCATGTAGTCGTATACCTGCATCTCTTTTTTATTCCAATGATAGATCTCCGCACTACTGAACGCCTGCTTTATCTCTGGCGTCTCAATAAGCTCTTCTGGAATCATATCTAAATTTGAGGCATTTTTAATAAAGTAGATCCACTTATCAAACAGTGTTGTTAGCTCTGGGAGTTTCTTTTTGAACTTAGGAAGCTCTACAAATGTAAACTCAAAGTCAGCAATATCTTGCTGTTGGGTCTCTTGATTCAGGATAAGGTGTCGACTGATGTGGTTTTCATTTTTTTCAAAAATTGTAAAATCTAAAATGCCTATAAAATACACTTTTTGGAGTTGATGGTAATCTTCTCCTTTATCAATCTGATCCACATAAGCTTTTGAGGTGTAGTAGAGGCTGCGTTTGGCGAAATTTCCTTGGTCATCATTCTGCATCTCTACAATAAAGTTTTCACCTTTCTGGTTAGTCGCTTTAATATCAAGTATCGTCTCTTTCAGCCCCTCTATCTTAGGGACTTGGTAAGGGTTAACTAGCTCTACCGCTACAATTAAACTGTTTTCTGAAAAATCTAATACAGCATTTAAAAATGAGATCAACACCTCTTTATGAAGCTCATCACCAAATATCTTTTTGAATGCAATATCATTTTTTGGATCTGCGAATTTCATCTTCTATCTCCTTAAAAACCTTAATCGATCTACCCTTGCTAAAAGTTAAATTATACAGATTAAAACTCAAATGTCAACCAATATTTTCTCTATGTTCTCTTTTTAGTGGCAAAAAAATAACCCTACTCTCTTCACTAAGGTGTAATAGAGAATAGGATAATACCCACTATGCAGCTAAATAGGCGTTGGTCTGTTTTTTACTTTTCTGTGCACCGCCCATCTTTTTTGCGACTTCTGTGCGGGCGCTGGTGGTTAGATTGATTAGACGATCGTAGTAGCCCATCACCTCGCTCTGTTTGGCTGCCGTGACCTCACTACCCCAGTTGTGCAACTCACTCTGACCTGTAAACATATTGAGCTTCTGGACAATTTTATCCAACTCTTCCCATGCGCCAGCCTCTGCGGCAGTGACCATAGTCTCTAGCTCTAATAACATTTTTTCGATATCCATTTTACTGCTCATTTTTCTGCTCTCCTTAATGACTCTATTAGGCTGCCGCTGTAAAAGCAGTACGCCCACCTGACTCATTTTGTGAAGTTGCTATAGAGTTAAGATCACTCATATTATTGCGATCAACCTTTGCAGACCTCACCTCTGTGCGAATACCACTCCACGCCTCATTAACATCCTTCAATAGCAGCGTGACCTCATCTAAAATTTCGATACTATTTTGACTATTTGCAACCACTAATTGTCTTGTAATATAGTCATATAGTCCACTAAGCTGCTCAACAATTTCGCCACCCACATCAAAGTTAAGACTCGACCTCAAACTATCCACAATCGCAATAGTCTGCGTCAAGTGAATAATCTTCTCCTCCACTCGATTCTGCTCAATCTCAACTTTCGCCTTAAAGATGCGGACTAAAGCACCCTCTAACAACATACCCACTAAACGGTGAGGATCCGCTGAATCTATCTCAGATTGCACATTCACCTCACCATACTCTGTTGACATTCTTTTAGATGAATAACCTTTTCTGCTCAACATTTTCATACTCCTAAATCAAAAACTAAGCTGCCGCATTTACCTCAACAGCAGCATCCATTCCATTCCATCCCTCTATCAACTTACGCAGCAAACCTCGTACCTCTTCCACATAAGCGTGATCTCTAGACTGGAACCCACTCATGATACGCTCAATCATATAGGTATAAAGATCATACAGATTTCTTGCAATCTCTCCGCCTTTCACACCATCCAAACCATCTTGCAGTGCCTTAAAAACCGCTACACTTTTGCTACCATAAAGATTCTCTAACTCTGCATTATTTTCAACCATAGCAGACTCAGCCTCCACCAAAAATATATCAGCACCCTCTAACATCTGGGAAACAAGATTAATGTTTTTCATATTACTCACCTTTAACTCTCCTATTTTATTAATAAAAACTTCAACTTAAACTAATTATTAACACTCTCTAATTATTACCACTCAACCCCTCAAAAGAGGTCTTCATCCACTCGCTTTGAGAGTTCAGCTTACCCAAAAGAGCATTTAGTGTTGAAAAACGAATACGATAAAGAGTCAACAGTGCCTCATATCGAGTATCTAACTTAGTCGAATCTTCAGCATATCCAACCAACTTATCATTAAGTGTTTTCTCTCTAATTTTCAACAAACCCTCATCTTTAGTATACGCCTCTAAAGCTGTATTTAAGCGATCTACATACCCCCGACTCATCGCAATTGTGCCACGATCACCCAGAATTCCTCCAGTTATTTTCACTTTCAAACCATGAGAATCACCTGATGAGCTTGACAAATATTTACCACTACCCACTGCCCCCACTCCATTAATTGTTCCAGCCACATCAACACCAGCATTTCCCGCCCCAACAACTAAACCAATATTACCGCTCTCTACCCCATTCTCCACACTCAAAATCTCGACCTTTGAGACAGAGCCATAACGGTTACTCGTCATCACAAAATGATCCGTATCATAGACCACCGCCACCGACAGACCTTTCCCCTTCAAATTTACATCCGAATTAATCCGATTCTGTATCTCAGCCGCCAAAGAAGCGCCATCAACATAATCTTTCTGAGTCAAACTAATCTCCCCAGAAGTAATGCCATCCACACTCATACTAAAAGTATCATTATTAGCACCCACTACAAAACTACTCAGTGTCGCTCCCACCGTTAATGAACCTTGCGTTGCTAACTGGGTTACATTAAGGGCATAATTTCCTGGTTTTGTATCTTTAGTATGCGCCGAATACTCAACTAATGAATCGCTAGCAGCTGCTGTTGCCGCAAATAACTTCCCCACCGTATCAAAACTTTCGGCTAATGCCTTATCTAGCTGAACCTCATCCAAGTTCAATTTTCCATCATTATTACTACTTAAAGATAACCCGATAGATTTAAGAGAAGAATATTTTCCAGAAAGATTACTAATCGTATTTCCAGTAATTGAGCGTATTTCATTTTTAAGAGCGCGTAGAGTCGAGTCCCCCTGAAGCTGAGCTGAATCACCTGTCACCGAATCATACGAAGATAGTGAATCCATCACTGATTTCAATGCATTAAAATCAAGCACGAAGTTATTAATAGAAGTTTTTAACGCTGTTTTATCCGTTGCAACGGTAATTATCTTAGGTTTTCCCACATCAGCAGACAGTAGATGTAATGTCACGCCCTCAATAGCATCACTCATCGTATTTGATTCACTCTTTACCTCTAATCCATTTACTTTTAAAGTAGCATCCTGCCCCGTAATACTTTGTATTAATTGATTTCCCGCAGCAGTTGTTCCATCATAATGAAACAGTGAAAGTCCTGCACTATCTGTATCAGAACCATCGCCATCACCAGCAACCACTTGCAAACTATTATTTTCTCCAGATGCCTTAGAGGTAAAGGTTAAACGATTACCCGTCCCATCATTCACAATAGATGCTGATACACCAATAGCAGCATTATTTACTGCATCACGAATTCCAGAAAGTGAATTATTACTAGCATCAATTGTAATAGTACCGCCAGTTTTTTTTCCATTAACAACAAATGATGTCCCTACAGTACCAAAATTGAAAGTTAATGTTCCTGTTCCCACAGAGTCTGTCGTTGAAGTAAAACGAGAAGAGTAGAGAGAGTGGGCTTGCGCAAGTTGAGTTACCTCAATCTGATAACTCCCCTCTGCTGCAGACTGAGAAACTGTTGCTCCTACTACAAGGTAATCACTACTTGAAGCAGATCTCTTTTGTAAATTACTCAGAGAAGAGAGCGCTGAAACATTCGTTTTAAAACCATCTAATGCAGAACGCAGGGTTCCAAAAGCAGAAAGCTCAACATTAGCCTCCTCAGTACGATCCTCAAGACGACTTCTTGCCACCATCGTCTCGGCATCCGCCAGACCGACCGCAGTAGTCTCAACCTCAAAATCCTTTGAGCCTGCACCTGCCGCAGCAATTAACGATGAACCTATCGCACCAGTTGACATAATAGTTTAATTTCACCATAACAGATAAGTAGAAATCTTAAACACAGATCACTTTCATCTTATCTATCGGCAAGTTACTCCTTTTATCAAGTTGTTTATAGTCACACATTAAATAAAATATGATAACTTTCATACTAAGATGAAATGCAAATTCCATGCCATAAAAAACGACCCGAAGGTCGTTTTTGACTTACAACTTTTGTTACACTGTTAGATCACCCCTTTCCCTCATAAAGCAACCCTTTCATATCTAAATCCCCCCTTCCCTGCCGCATCTGATACTGCATAGATGCCAAATACTGCTTAATTCTTGCAGACATCTGCAACACCTCTTTATTGGGGATTTGACGGATCACTTCACCACTACTTTTATCCATAACCGTCACCACATTTCGACCAGAAGCAGAATCTACACTCAACTGCAGAGAGCTCTGGATCACACTAATATGAGCGTTAATATCTCCAACTTCTTTAACGATATCCACTACTTCAGAGGATTTCTGACTACGCATAGAGGCGACCTCTTGCGCAGATGGCTTCTGAACCTCATCGACCTTTGAGGAAGATTGCATCTTCTCAAACTGCACCTTAACATCAACCTCTGGTTTTGGGGCTGGCTGCTGAACTGCTGAAACATCACTATTAATATCCATCTTCTCTTACCTTTTATTCGTTTTTGTTATCAAAATCTTATAAAAACTATAAATTGATCCTTAACAACAATAGTATCGGCAAAAACTTAAATACCTTTAGCAAAATTATAACCCTTTTAAATTGCCATTGCTCTTTGCTTTTTATGGTGGTTATGATACCCACCGCGCTATATTTTATCAATAAAATATTTTGGAATCTATTTAACATCAAGCAGTGAGATATGTTATCAAAGAACCCTTATTAATCTGTTTATGCACTATGACCCTAATTATTATTTTCATCTTGCTTATTGGCAAGTAAGATGGTAAAATAAAAGGAACATATCATAAAAACAATAACCAAACACTCATTAGCAATCAGTAACTAGCAAGGTAAATTATGAATAAAACAAATGTAGACGACATGCTGATCGAGATGATAACCCCAAAAGTTAAACAGATAGAAGAAAAATTTGGAAATAACGAAGGGTTAAGTCAAGATGACATAAACACCCTACTACTCAAATCACAATACAACCATATAAACCATCTAGATCAAAAACTAGATGAAGTGGTAGCTGATGTTGCTAGTTTAAAAAATGAGTTTAGTGGCCTGAAAAATGAGTTTAGTAACTTGAAAAATGAGTTCAATATCAAGTTTGACTTATTAGAGGAGAAAATAGAGCATAATATCCAAAAAGCACTCAATAAAAATATGGTACTGCTCATTATTGTCATGGGAGGCTTTTTAACACTCTCTAAAATCATAGATAAGTTCTAGATAATTACACACTGACCCTAATTATTCCTAGCGAACGGCGACAATAAAAAAAGCTCCCGAAGGAGCTTTTGTAGTGCCTACTATCTCTGCCTATTATTGTAACAGCTTTAAAACCTGTTGTGGCATTTGATTTGCCTGTGACAACATCGCCATTCCAGCTTGTTGTAAAATCTGATTTTTAGCAAGTGTTGCTGTCTCTGATGCAAAATCAGCATCTTGAATTCGAGACCTTGCTCCTGACAAGTTTTCTACATTATTTTTCAAATCTTGAACCGTATTTTCCAATCTATTTTGAGATGCGCCCATATCAGCTCGTGCTGTATTCAGCGTACCAAGCGCCGCATCAACTGCCGTCACTAACGAAGCTGAAGCACTTACCGTCTTCACATTCGTTACACCCGTTGTGGTAGCAGCAGCTACACTTGTAAGACCTGCTACTGTTGCACTCAAACTGATTGCAGCATTAGAGGTTATCTTAACATTACCCACACTATTAATAGAGGCACTCACACCACTCAATGATGTTTTAGCATTAATATTATCTCTAACCTTAAGAGATTTTTCATACCCAGAACCACCTGATGCCGTTGATGCAATTGCATCAATTGCAACTCCGTTAATATTAAATGTGGCAATAGCTGTACCAGTTGCCATTGCACTTAATGTACCTGCAAATTC
>JABHVM010000064.1 GCA_018658305.1 Thiotrichales bacterium
ATTTAACAACGATGGATAAAAGGAGATGTTTTATGAAAAAGCAGTTTAAGATGGCAACACTGGTTAGTACTCTATTAACAGCAGGACTTGCTTCAACTTCGGTTACAGCTGACACCCTAACAGATGTTATGAATAAGGGGTTCTTGCAGTGTGGAGTTAGTCAGGGATTGCCTGGTTTTTCTAGCCCCAATGATCAAGGGCAGTGGGAAGGGATTGATGTCGATGTGTGTCGTGCAGTATCTGCAGCTATCTTCGGTGATGCAGATCATGTTAAGTACACTCCACTATCAGCTAAAGAACGCTTCACTGCACTTCAGTCAGGAGAGATTGATCTGCTAGTGCGTAACACTACAGAGACATTTACCCGTGATGCATCACTCGGTTTAGACTTCGTTGGTATCAACTACTACGATGGTCAGGGCTTTATGGTACCTAAATCGCTTGGAATTAACTCAGCACTTGATTTAGCTGGTGCTACTATCTGTACTAATGCAGGAACTACTACTGAAATGAATGCAGCTGACTATTTCCGCTCTAACAATATGCCTTATAAAATAGTCGCGTTTGAGAAGATGGATGAAGTGGTTGCAGCATTTGATGCTGGGCGTTGTGATGTATTTACCTCGGATCGTTCTGGCTTGGCAGCACAACGGACTAAGCTCGGCAACCCTATGGACTATATGATTCTACCTGAGACTATCTCTAAAGAGCCACTCGGCCCTGTAGTTCGTCATGGCGATAACCGTTTTGGAGATATCGTGCGGTGGTCACTTAACTTGATGAAAAATGCAGAAGAGATGGGAGTTGATTCAGCTAATGTTGAGCAGATGCGTACTGACACTAGTAACCCTGCGCGTAACCGTATGCTTGGTACTGCTGGTGATATGGGTGATAAGTTGGGTATCCCAAATAACTGGGGTTTCAATATCATTAAAGAGGTTGGTAACTACGGTGAAACCTATTCTCGTAATTTAGGCCCTAACACCCCTCTAAATCTTCCTCGAGGAATTAATAATCTCTGGAATAATGGTGGTATACAGTACGCAGCACCTTTGAGATAATCGTAACTATTCAGCTTATCCCTGAACTCTGTCATCTCTGCGTTGCATGACCTCGTTCCTCGGTTGCAAAATTATCATATACACTTGTATACTCAAATTTTGCGCCTTGACCTGACGGAGTTCAGTAACAATCTGAACAGCTACGAAAATGTCTGAATAATTATATATAAATTGAATCTTTTAACTGTCTGGAACCATGAACGGTTTCGCAATATTTTATTCCAACTGCTTACCATAGCATTAGCTGGGTGGGCTGGTTGGACACTTTTTGATAACCTACAGACCAATCTTTCTCATAGAGGAATCAGCACAGGCTTCGATTTTCTCGATAGTGAAGCTGGATTCGGTATTATTACTCACTTGGTTGAGTATAGCGAAAGCTCAAGCTACAAGCGAGCCTTTCTGGTCGGGCTTTTAAATACCTTGCTAGTATCTTTTTTCGGAATTATTTTAGCAACAATTATCGGCATTATGGTCGGTATTGCACGGCTCTCATCTAATTGGTTGGTCTCTCATTTAGCACTCTGGTATGTGGAACTTATTCGCAATATACCATTACTGCTGCAGATTTTTTTCTGGTACTTTGTGGTGTTACGCAACCTGCCTGCACCTCGTCAGAGTATGGAGTGGGGAGAAGCTCTTTTTCTTAATAATCGAGGGCTCTATGTTCCATCTCCTATTTTTGAAGAACAGTTCTCGTTGGTTTGGTGGGCGTTAGCAGTAGCGTTAGTGATAGCGTTGATAGTATTGCGCTGGGCTCTACGGAGACAACACAGTACAGGAGCTGCTTTCCCACGCTGGAGAGTTGCACTAGGAGTCGTCGTACTAATACCAGCCGCTACTTTAGCTCTGTTGGACTTTCCGTTAAACTGGGAGATTCCAGCACTTCGTGGATTCAATTTTCAAGGTGGTGTGGTGATGATCCCTGAGTTTATGGCTCTCCTATTGGCTCTTAGTATCTACACCGCATCCTATATTGCTGAAATTGTGCGTGGCGGTATTGAGGCGGTTAATAGAGGGCAGAGTGAGGCAGCGCTTTCTCTGGGGCTTACTAGAGGGCAAACTTTGCGTTTAGTAGTTATGCCTCAAGCGTTAAGAGTTATTATTCCACCGCTTACAAATCAATATCTGAACTTACTTAAAAATTCATCCTTAGCCGCAGCAATAGCGTATCCTGAGTTGGTCTCAGTATTTGCTGGAACTGTACTTAATCAGACTGGGCAAGCGGTAGAGGTGATTGGAATTACAATGGCAGTCTATCTTTCGATTAGTTTAACTATCTCACTATTAATGAACTGGTATAACCACAAGATAAAGTTGGTGGAGAGATAGTTATGCATACCACCCCTATACATATTAACTCAATGAAGTGGTTGCATAAAAACCTATTCTCATCTTCTCTTAATACGATGCTCACGATGGCTGCGCTCTACCTGCTCTGGATAGTCGTACCTCCAGCAATAGAGTGGAGTTTGTTAGAGGCAACTTGGGTAGGTGAGTCACGAAGTGCCTGTGAACCAAATAGTGGTGCCTGCTGGGCATTTGTTGATGCACGCATAGAGCAGTTTCTCTACGGTCTTTACCCTGCTACTGAACGCTGGAGGGTTAATCTTGCTTTTGCTATTTTATTCCTGCTTTTTATCGGACTATTTTTAGCAGGCACTATTAAGCAGCTTAAACGAAGCTGGATAGTTACTCTAATTTTAATTCCATATCCAGTTATAGCACTCTATCTCTTCTCAGGTGGAAGCTTTGGGCTGGTAGAAGTAGAGACTACTCAATGGGGAGGTCTGTTTTTAACTATCGTAATTGCTGGAGTGGGGATTGTCGCATCTTTTCCCTTAGGAATTCTCCTTGCACTGGCGCGCCGTTCAGAGATGAGAGCAGTGCGTTCACTTGCTATCGCATTTATTGAGCTTATTCGTGGTGTCCCCTTAATCTCTGTCCTATTTATGGCATCAGTGATGTTGCCACTATTTTTACCAGAGGGTGTTAATTTCGACAAATTACTACGAGCACTGATTGGCATAACGCTATTTCAATCTGCATATATGGCAGAGGTGGTGCGCGGTGGTCTACAAGCAGTACCAAGCGGGCAGGTAGAGGCGGCAGAGTCATTAGGACTTGGTTACTGGAGCAGTATGCGTTTGATTGTATTACCACAAGCATTGAAGTTAGTTATCCCTGGAGTAGTAAATACTTTTATTGCCCTCTTTAAGGATACGACATTAGTAATGATTATAGGAATGTTCGATTTTCTTGGGATTGTACAAGCAGCAACAACCAATCCAAAATGGCTCGGAACAGCAGTGGAAGGTTATGTCTTCTGTGCAGCTGTATATTGGATTTTCTGTTTTAGTATGTCTCGTTATAGCATTAGCGTTGAGCGTAAATTAGATACTGGATATTAAGCGGAGTATTGTTAAATGGAAAAAAATATAGAGACAATTATAGATATAACTGGGCTTAATAAGTGGTTTGACTATTTCCATGTCCTTAAAGATATTAATCTTACAGTAGTTAAAGGAGAGCGAGTAGTAATTTGTGGACCATCTGGATCTGGAAAATCAACTCTTATTCGTTGTATCAATCGGCTAGAAGAGCACCAGCAGGGAAAAATTGTAGTGGGCGGTGTTGAGCTGAATGATGATCTGAAAAATATTGAAGAGGTGCGCCGAGAAGTTGGAATGATATTTCAACACTTCAACCTATTTCCTCACCTTACAGTATTAGAAAATTTAATGTTAGCACCTACTTGGGTGCGTAAAATTTCTCGTAGCGAAGCGAAGGATAAGGCGATGCACTATCTGGAGCGTGTCAAAATTGGTGAGCAGGCGCTGAAGTTTCCAGGGCAGCTCTCAGGCGGACAGCAGCAGCGTGTAGCAATTGCACGAGGTCTCTGTATGGAGCCTAAGATAATGCTCTTTGATGAGCCAACCTCAGCCCTTGATCCAGAGATGATAAAAGAGGTGCTAGATGTGATGACCGAGCTGGCAGAGGAGGGTATGACTATGATTTGTGTAACTCATGAGATGGGATTTGCTAAAACAGTAGCTGACTGTATGGTATTTATGGATGAGGGTAAAATTGTGGAGCGTGCTTCACCAGATCAGTTTTTCGACAACCCACAAAATGAGCGAACCCAACTCTTTTTAAGCCAGATTTTGTAGATTTCGTATATTTTTAGAGAGCCGCTCAATGCAATATTTCAAAAAAATACTCTTCTGGGCTCTCCTCTCTCTTTTTTCATCTCTCAGTAGTGCGACAGAGCTGCTGCTTGCAAAAGTCTATCCAGAAACTTCTAGCGACCATATAGAGATAAGTGAGTGGCTGGTCAGTGAAAAATTAGATGGGGTGAGAGCCTTCTGGAATGGAGAGAAGCTCTATTTTCGTAGCGGCAGAGAGATTAATGCTCCTGCGTGGTTTACTCAGGACTTTCCTCAACAGAAACTTGATGGTGAGCTCTGGATGAGGCGAGGAACTTTCTCAAAACTCTCGGGGATTGTGCGCAGAGAGGAGGGGGTAGATCACTCAGAGTCATGGAAAAAGATAAAGTATAAAATTTTTGAGTTGCCTGATGAGGTAGGAACTTTTATGCAACGGGCTGAAAAAATGGTCGCGTTGACAGAGCATCTGGAGATTCCATGGCTTACTCCTATTAAGCAGCATCAACTCAAATCTGAGGAAGAGTTATTTATATGGTTAGATCAAGTCGTTGCAGCAGATGGTGAAGGGGTAATGCTTCACCGTGCTAATTCACTCTATCACGCCGGAAGAAGCAGTGATCTTCTGAAGCTAAAAAAATGGCAAGATGCTGAAGCGACAGTGATAAAAATTTTGCCAGGTAACGGAAAATATAGCGAAATGATGGGAGCACTGTTAGTAGAAAATGGAGTTGGAAGACGCTTTAAAATTGGATCAGGTTTTAGTGACCGAGAGCGTCAAACGCCACCTTCGGTCGGCACTCTGATCACCTATAAATACACTGGAGTGACCAGTAGCGGGCTTCCTCGCTTCGCCTCATTTATGCGAATACGCAAACCGTTTTAAACTATTTACTAATGAATGCTGTAATTTAAACCTCAATGGGAATAAAAGAGTGGTCGATGCTGATCATTCTTTCGGTTTTATGGGGAGGGTCATTTTTCTTTGTTGAGATAGCTGTTTCTGAATTACCAACTTTAACTATAGTCTTAACTAGAGTCGCGCTTGCAGCCGTTGCGCTATGGTTGTTTATATTGATAACTGGTATTTATGTGCCCAGCTCATTAGCTGTGTGGGGAAGTTTTTTAATTATGGGGTTGTTGAATAATGTGTTACCTTTTTCGCTAATTGTATGGGGTCAAACTCACATCGCCTCCGGCTTGGCATCTATATTAAATGCCACGACTCCTCTGTTTACAGTTTTGGTGGCGAGCAGGCTGCTTCAAGATGAAAAAATTACAAGAAGTAAATTAGTTGGTGTGGTGATTGGTCTTTGTGGAACGGTCATAATGATTGGGCCTTCGGTATTAGATGGAATTGGAGTCAATGTGGTCGCTCAATTAGCAGTGTTAGGAGCGGCGCTATCTTATGCATTTGCTGGAGTCTATGGGCGCCGATTCAGAGCACAAAATATCAATCCTGTTGTGACAGCTGCGGGGCAAGTGACTGCTTCAGCGCTCGTTCTTCTTCCTGTTGTATGGATTATTGATGACCCTGCTAGTATCGTTACACCCACTATTCAGGCCGGGATGGCGCTTGCCGCATTAGCACTATTTTCTACAGCTATTGCATATGTACTCTATTTCAAAATTTTGGCATCGGCAGGTGCAACCAATCTGTTGCTTGTAACTTTTTTAATTCCCGTCTCTGCAATTTTGCTGGGGACACTACTACTTGGAGAGAGGTTGCAGCTTCCTCATATAGTAGGTATGGGAATCATTACAGTGGGGCTTGTCGCGATAGATGGTCGGTTTTGGATAAGAGGTGCTGAGTCTACATAAATATCTTAAATAGGCTCTAACTTAGCGTATCCCGCCACGAGCCATTTACTCCCAAACTCTGTAAAGTGGATCTGAATACGAGCCTGTGCGCCATTTCCTTCTACCATTAAGATGGTTCCATCTCCAAATTTAGAGTGACGGACTTGTTGTCCAGGATTAAGTCCTGTGCCTGACTCTGCAGCGTAACTAGCCTTTAAATTATCGCTCATCTGTTTTTTATAGTTTGGTCTATTTGAGTTATGGCGAGTTACTGGATATGATACGGTTGATCTTATCCTTACCTCCTCCAGTAACTCATCAGGGATCTCTCGGATAAAGCGAGATATTTTTGGGTAGTGTTCCTGTCCATAGAGTCGTCTACTTTCGGCATAAGTCATATACAGCTTTTGGCGCGCTCGGGTGATACCAACATAGCATAGTCTGCGCTCCTCTTCTAATTTATCTGGATCATTAGCAGACATTTTGTGAGGAAATAGCTCCTCCTCCATACCACTAAGAAAAACTTGAGGAAACTCTAAACCCTTAGCAGAGTGGAGGGTCATCATCTGTACGCAATCCTCCCACTCATCAGCTTGTCCCTCTCCAGCCTCTAGCGCTGCGTGAGTTATAAATTCATCAAGAATATTCAACTCACCTTCTTCAGGAGCAAATTGGCGTCCAGCATTTACCAACTCCTCTAGATTTTCTATTCGTCCACGCGCCTTCTCGCTTCCCTCTTTTTCATAGTGAGATTTTAGGGAGCTCTGTTTGATTGCTATGTCAATTTGCTCACTTAATATTTTATTTTTAGATGATGCTGACATTCTCTCTATTAGTTCAATAAATCCTTGTAAGGAGTTGCGCGCACGAGCGGTAAGCTGATCGCCTATCGTATGTTCAACTGCTGCCTGCCAGAGTGATATTTCTTGATTACGAGCATGATTGCGTACAATCTGCAGAGTACGTTCCCCAATGCCTCGAGTTGGTGTATTGACTACTCGCTCAAAGCCAGCATCATCATGTCGATGCGCCATCAGACGAAGATAAGCAAGCGCATCTTTTATCTCTGTCCGCTCAAAGAAGCGCATTCCACCGTAAATTTTATAGGGGATATTTGCGTTGAGCATCGCCTCCTCCAGCACCCGTGACTGCGCATTGGATCTATATAGAATAGCGTTATCACTGCGTGCTCCACCACTGTTGCTCCAGATCTCAATTTGATCAGCAATAAAACGCGCCTCATCAAGATCATTAAATGCAGAGTAGAGTTGAATCTGCTCACCATCTTTATCCTCTGTCCAAAGCTCCTTGCCCATACGAGTTTGGTTATTATCAATAAGTGCGTTGGCAGCATTTAGTATATTTGCAGTAGAGCGATAGTTCTGCTCCAAACGCAGTGTCTCAGCCCCAGGGAAGTCGCGACCAAAGTTGCGAATATTCTCAACCTCAGCTCCCCTCCATCCATACACTGAATTGTGAGTTACTATGCCGTTAGCAATAAAGTTATGGGTATTTTCCACATCTATATCGTACACATTTCTATTAGCGTGAGACTGTTCGATTTTAGTGACTGTATCGTAACTTCCATCCTCTGTGATAATTGACATCCCTTCACGGATGGCAGCAGCTTGAATGAACGGAAGAGAGTTCGGTAATATATGTGCTTTTAAAATAATATCACCCTCAATGATCGTCTTGAGTTGGTGAGCAGATTTCATAATAGATGTGAAAGATTTGTTACAAGTTTCATGACGCCAACTTTTTGAATTTTTCTTGGCATCTCTTACAGAGAATCCCGCAGCCTCTATTTTCTCTCTTCTCTCTGCATCATTACCCACTACAGAGATTCGATGCATAGGCATTCGAGCTCCTCTTCGTTCTCCGCATAAGGTGACAACTATATTTGACCGATTAGAATTTCTGCTTTGTGGTCGATGGTGGGGTTGATCAAAGTTTAGCCCATTCTCTTCGAGTAGTCGTAATGCACCTATTTTAGAATCTATCGTATCAAAAACATGTTTAATAAAAGATTCTTCATGAGCAAGACCGTTGGCACTACGCTGTTTGCGAGGAGTGAAAGGGAGTGTCGGGATTTGGTACTGTAGAGATGTGATGGTCTCATCTATTCTTGCCTCATTTTCACTATCATGAGCTCGAATAATCCAGAGTGCGTCAGCATGTTCCTGTACTGAGCGAATCATATATCCAAGCTTGCTGTGTTTAATAGCGTTGGTATGAACTTTGGTGATACCTATTCTAAAACCAACTTTCTTTTTGTACATGAGATAGAGAAAGTGTTTTTGTGGCGCTTCATCTTGAATGTATCCAGCGAAATGAGTATGCTCTTTAGTACTAGTGAGTTTTCTGCCAGAGGAGGTATGGAGCGTGATTAGTTGACCGCTAAATTTTTTCTTATAACAGCGGGTAACTGTTGCGAGCGCAAAGTCTCCTCTGCCATGCCCTGACAATACTTTATCTCCCACTTTAATATTTTCTATATTTCTGCTGTTGCCGTCCTCTACTGTTATTTTGGTCCCAGAGATCAGGCACTGATCGTCATCACCAACTACAAAGACAGAACCGCTCTCACCAGCTAATAGCCTGATCCAAGCGTATTGCACCTTATTGGTATCTTGAAACTCATCGACTAAAATATGACTAAAGCGGTTACGATAGTGGGCGAGTAGCTCTGGATTATTGAGCCACATCTCATGCGCGCGCAGTAGTATCTCAGCAAAATCTACTAGCCCACCTCGTTGACACGCTGCCTCATAATTGATGTAAAGATCGACCATCTTAGTGAGATAGAAATCGTGATTCGTCTCAATCTGGTGTGGGCGCAGCCCCTTATCTTTCTGCCCGTTGATGAACCACTGGCTCTGTTTTGGTTTCCAGCGATCTTTATCAAGATCCATATCTTTGCTAAGACGGCGAATTAGACGAAGTTGATCTTCGCTATCTATAATCTGAAAATTTTGTGGGAGGTTAGCCTCTTGCCAGTGACTTCTAAGTAGGCGATGAGCGAGTCCATGAAATGTTCCCACCCAGAGGTTGTGAGTTGGGATATCGAGTAACGACTCTATTCGCCCCTTCATCTCTTTCGACGCTTTGTTGGTAAAGGTGACCGCAAGGATCGCCCAAGGCGAAATTTTCTCTGCCTCAATCAGCCAAGCGATACGGTGAACCAGAACCCGCGTCTTGCCGCTGCCAGCCCCTGCCAACACCAGACTGTTTTTAGCTTCAGTCGTCACCGCCTCACGCTGGGCACTATTGAGAGGTTTTATAATATCGGTGACATCTTCCATTGAGGATATTATACCGTATGCTCGGCTCAGTCTAAACGATTGTATTGCTCTATTCTCTTTATATCGTGAGTGCTAGAAAAATAACGGGGTATTATGAATTTTTAATGGTTACTATGATGTCGTTTTATGATATCATGACAACCTATGAACAGTAAGCAAAAAAAGATATTTAAAGCCATTTTTACTGATCCAATAAACGGAAACTTAGAGTGGAGAAAAATAGAGTCTCTTCTCAAGTCATTAGATGCAGAAGTAGTAGAGGGCAGTGGGTCACGAGTGACCTTTTTACTGAATGGTTGCCGTAAAGATTTTCACCGTCCTCACCCAAGTAAAGAGGCGTTGCGCTATAGAGTAATTGATGTGCGAGAACTATTAAATGATGCAGGAGTAAAGTTATGAATACGATGCGCTATAAAAACTATATTGCGAAGATTGAATATGATGATATCGATAAAATATTTGTTGGACATATAGTAGGTGTAAAAGAGTCGGGAGGTTTTCACGGCGCTAATGTCGAAGCACTGGAAGAGGCATTTCACGAAGCTGTTGAACATTATTTAGAGGTTTGCAGGAAATTAAAAACCTCGCCCAAAAAGAGCTACTCAGGTAGGTTGATGCTAAGACTCACACCAGAGAGGCACGCAGCGATCGCAACTTCTGCGGAGGCTCACGGAAAGAGTATCAATCAGTGGGTAAGCGATCTCTTGGGTCGAGAGGCTTATGTTTAGTTTTTTTCAATGCCTCAATCTCCGACACATCGTTAGGGTGTGATGCTCTCCAGCGCTGGCGGTCTTGGCGAATTTTCTCTAAGTGATCGCTGATATTTTCTGAGGCGAGTTTTACCCCAAAACCGTCTGCTACTTTCCGCTCTGAGGAGTGGTAATCGAAGATCTGATCAAGCACCAAATCCCCTAGCTCTTTTTTATAGTGCGAGGATTCCCAGTACCACTGCATGGCGGTTTCGCTGTCACCAAGTGCGGGAACCACCTCGGTGGTGTAGTGGTTGTAGCCAGAGAAGTCCCACAGCGCAAATGGACTCTTGCCCTGTCCAGCAGCGACGGATTCATTTAAAGCGACCAGTTGGCGCTTCCACTGCTCCCACTCACTCCACAATCCAGCGACTGATAAAGCTTCCCACTGTCTAGCATGACAAGGGTAGATGAAAATTTTTAGATCAATATTGTCACGGTAAGCGGTGGCTAATAATTTTTTGTAGTGATTAAGTGTCGAATCCCCGCCTTTATTATCAGTGAATGAGAAATCTTTATAACTGCTGTTAATATAGCTTTTTTCATTGGAGAGAAAATCAGCTCGATGGTTTGTCATATCTTCTATAAGCCGCTGAGGATTGTATTCACCATGCAGTAGAAGCTCTGGCGTTTCATCTTGCTTCCAGAGCGTCTTAATACTTGCAGCAATACTATCTAATGAGGCGATCACTGCAAGATCAGCAGATAACCAATTTTTATTTTGTGCTGCGCCCTCTACAGAAACTGATAATCTCTCCTCAGTGAATGTGGGCGATACCTGATCTGCATGTTTAAACTGCCGCAAGCCAAGACCCAGCACTACCTGCTTTAAAGGTGTGATTGCATGGGTATGTTGAAAGTAGCGTAATGCCTCATAAATAGAGCTGCCAGAGAGGGAGAGGTTGTATTTTTTTTCGCCATCTAATGCAGGGTGGATAGGATCCATGCCGCGTTCACCTCGGGAACTCCCTAGAAAAATAGTGCTCGGCATCATCTCCTGAACAGCGATCGCTTTTGCCATATAAGCATGGCTAGAGAAAGCGGGCTTATTGGCATTGACCCCCTCGATAATGGGGCCACCATACAACGCATAGGGGTCGATCAGGCGGTTAAAGCCAATCAGAGTCACTCCTATGATTGGAATCGCGATGACAAAAAATTTCAGGTAGCTGCGGAAAATCGGATGTTCTTTTGTATGTTTCATGGTATATTTGCCTATATCTTTTCTGATGTATTTAATTGTATATTTAATTGGTGTCAATATTGGAGGTTAGAGGTGAAAGCCATATCACTAAAACTATCGGAGCGTGAGCTCCAGTTAAGTAATGAATCCGCTGAGTATTTGGGGATCAACCGCTCACAATTTATTCGTCTTGCCATTGAGCGTGAATATCGTCGAGTTAAAAGAGCACGGATGGCTGTAGCGATGGCAGAGATGTCGAGAGATCCGAAATTTATAGCGGAGTTCAACCACTGGGAAGAGGGAACAATTAGCGATGGGATTGCTGATGAGGAGACCGAGGGCTGGTTTACCCTGCCTGAAGTAAAGAGTGCGGCTAAGGAGGCTGTATAATGGAGCAGGGGGATATTGTGATTGCTCGGCTCGATCCGGCAAAAGGCGGAGAACTTGGAAAAAAACGCCCAGTAGTGGTCTTGACGGCGAGTGATTTTCTCCAAGCAGAGCCATCTGTACTCTTTATCTGCCCATTGATGAGTAGCTTCGACCCAGCATACCGAGAATTTCTGATACCGATCCATGCGCGTAGTGGGTTGGATCGAGATAGTTATGCTGCCATTACCCAGTGCCGCACCATTAGTCGAGGAAGAATTTTGGCGCAGGAGCAAGTATTTGCTCACTGCACCCCAATGGAACTCTCGACAATTCTGGATCATCTGCTACTGATGGTTAATGCGGATGAGATACTAAACATCACTAGAACTGAAAATAGAGAAATTCACTAACGCGTGTCAGCCCTAGTACAGCAAGCACGAAAAGGGCTGCGGTGAAGAGTGCCCAGAGTCGGGTAGGGCGCCATTCTAGCCAGCGATAATTCAAGCGTTTAATCTCGCCCTGATAAGTTTCAAAAGCGGGGCGATAACGGCGCATGAGCTGTTGGGTATTGGGGAATGCGACTGAGATTAGGAGTAGGCCCACAATCCAGCCAACTCCAGCGTATGGATCACTACCAAATACATTGTTTTGGAAAAAGCCATTAAAGGCTACCCCGTGAGAGAGTAGCCACTCTTCAGCGCCTCCAAATCTTCCAATTAATCTTTCGGATATAGAAAAGCCATTTAGTCCAAACATTGATTTAAATATACTACCCGCACCCTCAAGACTCTCTGCTCTAAACGGTACCCAAGATACAATCAGCGCTATAAAAGTAAGTGTCCACGCAAACAGAGCACCAAATTTGGTTTTACGCTTATTCTTAAAAATCACTCTCCAGCCATGGTTAATAATCAGATAAAAACCATGTAGTGCGCCCCAGAGTACAAATGTCCATCCTGCGCCATGCCATAAGCCACCTAACACCATCGTGATCATTAAATTAGCGTAGCGGCGAGATTTCCCCTGTCTACTGCCACCCAAAGGAATGTATAGATAATCTTTTAAAAATCTAGAGAGGGTAATATGCCACTTTCTCCAAAAATCAATAATCGAGGTAGCCTTGTAAGGGGAATTAAAATTGAGCGGTAGACGAATGCCAAACATTCTAGCGATGCCGATTGCCATATCTGAATAACCAGAGAAATCAAAATAGAGTTGAAAAGTGTAAGCAAGTGCACCACCCCACGCCTCAACAAAAGTGAGTACCACTCCAGCCTCTGCCGCGTCAAATACGGGTGAGGCATAAAATGATATCCCGTCTGCAAGCACCACTTTTTTAAACAGGCCTATGGCAAAGATAGTCAGACCAATCGCCAGATGCTTTGAGCGTAATTTGTAAACCACATCTTTGGCAAACTGCGGCAACATCTCTTTATGATGCACAATGGGTCCTGCGATTAGTTGCGGGAAAAAGGTGACAAACAGGCAGTAGTGGAGGAAATTGTACTCTTTAGTCTCCCCACGCCAAGCATCAACCAGATAGGCAATCTGCTGAAAGGTGAAGAATGAGATCGCCAACGGCAGAATAATCTGTTCAAGCACAATATCTGTACCCGCTATATTGTTCAAATTATCGACAAAGAAGTTGGCGTATTTGAAATAGCCCAGCATTCCTAGATTGGCAGCAACTCCCAAAATCAAGATCGGTTTTTTATGTGGATGTTTCGGTGCGCCACCCAGCGAAACCCCAACTGCGTAGTTGAAGAGAATGGATACCAGTATTAGCCCAAGATAAGCGGGGTTCCACCATCCATAGAAGAATAGGGATGCCCCAACTAGCCAGGCGATGGCAATGCGGTGATGCCCTTGCTTGCCGATCCAGTGAAAGCCGAGCAGTACCGTAGGGAGGAAGAGAAAGATGAAAGCGTAAGAGTTGAATAGCATGAAATGTATACCGATATGATCCTTTATCGCGTGGATAATATCAGTATACGATCTGGTATGTCAATAATCATTTCTTATCTGTGTATACTAAAAGTATCATTTGGTAAATGAAGATATTTCAGAGAATCATTACCGCAAGAAAACGTTCTGCCCTGACACAAGCCAAATTAGCAAAACTGCTGAATATAACTCGTGCCTCCTGCGGTCACTGGGAGAGTGGGATTTCCACTCCATCCGTTGCCAACCTGTCCCGTCTAGCTGTTGCGCTGGATGTTAGTTTTGAGTGGTTAGCCACAGGGCGGGGTGAGATGGAGATCGGCAAGCGGATGCGAGAAGAAAACTTGGGGTATGGGGTGGAGTCAGATGCGCTGCTGCAAGAACAGCAGGAGATGCATTCACTCTTCTTTAGATTACGAATGGATCAACGGGCAGCACTACTTGATTTTATGCGTACACTCTCCACTAAGGGTGAATCAAAAAAATAGTGAACGCATTATCTAGGCGGTGTATAAGCCACCGCCCAGATCTGAATCTCATTTGCGCCAGCCTCTTTTAATACTTTTACGAGCGCATCCATGGTGCTGCCGGTGGTGATGACATCATCAAATAGCGCTATGTTGGCGCCAGATAGATCTCCTGTTACCTCAAACGCACTCTGCAGGTTCTTTTTTCTGGTTTTTGCATTAAGCCCTGCTTGGGCAGAGGTGTTGAGTCTGCGTCTACAGAGATTTAGTTCGAGCGGGATATTGAGTCGCTTGGCTGGCGCTCGAATAATCTCTACCGCTTGATTGAAGCCGCGCTGGCGTAGACGCTG
>JABHVM010000008.1 GCA_018658305.1 Thiotrichales bacterium
GGCTTCCGTTTCTATGAGACAGAACCAGTTACAGAGCCTGGTAAGACTCTTTCAACATTAAGGGTGTGGAAAGGTGATAAAACAGAGATCAGAGCTGGAGTAGTTGCACAGAAGATTATGACCTTAGGTCGTAATCAGTTCAAGGATATTAAGAGTGAAATTACACTAACCAATGAACTGCTAGAGGCGCCAATCAGCGAGGGTGATGTTATCGGCTCTGTCTCCTACTCGGTAGATGGAGCAGAGATCTACTCTGCCCCGTTGGTAGCGCTCGAGAGTGTAGAGTCTGGTAGCATCTGGAATAATCTAATCGATAGTGTCAAACTTTGGTTTGAATAATTAGTGGCTACCGTCTACCTAAATGGAAAATTTACCGCACTAGAAGATGCGTCCATCTCTGTACTTGATAGAGGCTTCCTATTTGGAGATGGTATCTATGAGGTGATTCCAGTATATGCTGGCACTCCTTTTCGTTTCGAGCACCACCTAGATCGTCTAAAAAATAGCCTGCGTGAAATTAAAATTGAGGACCCATTAACAGCAAAACAGTGGTTAGAACTTACTACTGAGTTGATTGATAAAAACAGCCCAGAGAGTGGTTATCAAGAGAGCGATCAATCTATCTATCTACAGATCACTCGTGGAGTTGCCCCACGCGATCACATATTTCCAATACAGATTAAACCAACTATATTTATGATGAGCACCCCACTCATAGGGTCTCCTGCTGAAGTGATATGCAATGGTATATCCGCCATTACTGAGGTTGATAGTCGCTGGAGTCGCTGCAATATAAAATCTATCAACCTGCTTGCCAATGTACTCCATCGCCAGAGTGCAATAGAGCAAGATGCTAAAGAGGCGATCCTAATAAAAGATGGAGTTGTCACCGAGGGGGCTGCAAGCAATCTTTTTATAGTGAAAGATGGAACTCTTATAACCCCCCCTCAATCTGCCTATCTGCTGCCAGGAGTAACCCGTGATCTAGTTTTGGAGTTGGCTCGTAAAGAGAATATAATGGCAGATGAGAGTGAGATCAAAAGAGAACTACTAACTGCAGCAGATGAGATATTTGTTACTAGCTCTACTAAAGAGATTGTTCCTGTAACCAAACTTAACGGTAACCTCGTAGGAGATGGAAGTGTTGGAACAGTAACTAAGAAACTCCACCTCACTCTTCAGACATTTAAACAAAACTTAAGAAGAGAGTAGATAGAGATGAGTAGCGAAGATTCTGAGATGCTTATGAAATTCCCTTGTGAATTTTTAATAAAAGCAATGGGGAAAAAACAGGAAAATTTTGATGGCCACATAGCAACTTTGGTTCGTAAACACTACCCAGACTTTACAGAGGGTGCGGTTAAATCCAGATATAGTAAAGATGGTAACTATATCTCAGTAACAGTCACGATAACTGCCACTGGAAAAACTCAACTTGATGCTATCTATCAAGATCTCACAGATGATCCATTAGTGATAATGGCACTATAGAGAAGTTGACATAGTAGTTACTAGATGTCTGAACCACACTCTATTACTGTACGCCAACTCGGCAGAGTTCCCTATAATGAGAGCTGGCAAGCTATGCAAGACTTTACTGAACAGAGAGATGAGACCACTCCAGATGAGATATGGGCGGTAGAACATAGCCCTGTCTTTACCTTAGGAAGAGCCGCTGAAGCTAAACATCTTCTAAACCCTGGTGACATACCTATAGTCAAGATTGATCGTGGTGGACAGGTCACCTATCACGGCCCTGGACAGATAGTCCTCTACACTATGCTCGATCTAAAACGAAAAAAACTCGGTGTGCGTGAGCTCGTAACTATCCTAGAACAGAGCATGACTAAGCTATTAGAGAAGATAGGGATAGCGGCGGCTCCACGCAGAAATGCTCCAGGGGTATATCTAACTCAAGGAAGAGAGTGCGGAGCTAAAATTGGAGCCATAGGGCTGCGTATCAAGAGGGGGAGAAGCTTTCATGGACTTAGCCTAAATATTGATATGGATCTCTCCCCTTTTCTCTCCATCAACCCTTGTGGATATGCTGGACTTGCGGTGAGTCAAGTATCGGATCAAATATCTGACAAAATCGCTGAGCCAGTCAGGATAGCTACTATAGAACGAATGCTAATTGAGGAGCTTATGACACTCCTAAATTATGAGCAGATAAATTACAGAGAGAAGATTTGGAGTCGTGATGAGTAAAGTACCACACAAAGAGAGAGGTGCAGCCAAAGTTGCACGAATCCCTATAAAAGTAACCCCAACCACTAACCCACTACGCAAACCAAAATGGATTAGAACTAAAGTAGCAACTGGAGATGGGGTAACAAAAATTAGAACTCTACTAAGGGATAATAGTCTAAGCACAGTATGTGAAGAGGCATCCTGCCCCAACCTTGGCGAGTGCTTCTCTAGCGGCACCGCAACATTTATGATTCTGGGCGAAGTCTGCACTAGACGCTGTCCATTTTGTGATGTAGCACATGGCAAACCAAACCCACCAGATAAAAATGAACCCGCCAAACTAGCAAAAGCAGTAGCAACCCTAAATCTAAAATATGTGGTAATAACATCTGTAGATAGAGATGACCTTAAAGATGGAGGAGCCACTCACTTCAGCAACTGTATAACTGCAATTAGAGATATTAAGAGAGTAGACCACGACACCAAAATAGAGATCCTAGTCCCTGACTTCAGAGGGCGAGAAGAGAGGGCTCTAAATATCTTAACCCACACACCTCCAGATATTTTTAACCACAACCTAGAGACTGTCCCAAGACTATACAGGAAGAGTCGTCCAGGAGCGAGTTATAGTGGATCTCTTGAACTTCTTAAAACATTCTCCATCTTAAACCCAACCATCCCGACCAAATCAGGAATAATGCTCGGATTAGGAGAGAGCATAGCTGAAGTTAAAGTAGTAATGCAAGATCTGCGCAACCACAATGTATCTCGTTTAACTTTAGGGCAGTACCTCCAGCCAACTCGCCACCATCTGCCAGTAGATCGTTTCGTAACTCCAGACGAGTTTAATGAGCTCAAACTAATTGGAGATGAGATGGGGTTTGAGAATGTTGCTAGCGGACCTATGGTTCGCTCATCCTATCATGCCGACCTTCAGGATCTAAATGCCGAACAGAGATGAACTGAACAGACACAAAAAAGCCCGCATTAAGCGGGCTTTTTTGTCAAGCTTTTATGTAAGCTTTATAGCTTTACAACATTTGTAGCTGAGAGGCCTTTCTCGCCCTGCTCAACATCATAGCTAACTTTGTCATTCTCAGAAAGACTTTTGAAACCATCGCCTTGAATTGCGCGGAAATGTACAAACACATCATCACCACCGTCATCTTGTACGATAAAACCAAAACCTTTTGCATCATTGAAGAACTTAACTGTACCTGTTGCCATATTTAAAACACCTTTAAAAATTAAAATTACAAAATATATTCCACCCTCTTCATCAACAACCATACGCCGCACACTAGTACATAGTATAGCTACAACTTAGAAGATAGACCAACAACTCACCGTACATCATGTAACCTAAGGCAGGAAATCACCTTTTAAACGAAAACCAAAACCAGCAACATCACAATCTTTACCCGTGAATTAGGTGTAATTTTATGCAAAAACATTCAAATATACAAGTAAAAAATTAAAAAAGTTTTAGAACCATAATTACAATACGGTTATCTCCAGAAATAATTAATAAACCGATAGATATAGTTAAGCTTAACTGAGATTACTAACAGCTTAAAAGAGGAAGATTATAAAGCTATGCCGTAGAATTGATCTACATTCAAAATATAAAACAGGTTACAATATATAGTTAATCATTTAGAGTTGAATATTTGTATTGTATATATTATATAGGAGCAGCTGTAGTATTATGTATTATCGGATCGTTTTAGGCAGACCTTGGCTTACCCTACTCGCCATATTTTTTCTAATTTCTATCTCTGGATATTATGCGCAGAGCGTCTATTTAGATGCATCTGCTGATTCACTAGTGCTAGAGAATGATGAGAGCCTTCGTTACCACCGCTCAATACAGGGTAGATATGAATCTGATGACTATTTAGTTATCACCTACACCCCTGAAAAAGATCTGTTTTCAGCAAGCACACTCAACGATCTCGACAATATGCATAATGAGCTTCTTGCTATTGATGCAGTATCATCGGTTACTAGCATTCTAAATGTTCCATTGATAAATAGCCCTCCTATCGGCTTTTCAGATATCCAGAGAGAGACTCCAACTCTACGCACACCATCAACTAACATTGGAATGGCTCGTACAGAGTTTCTCTCTAGTCCGTTATATCAGAACCTGCTTATTAGTCCAGACGGAAAAACTACTGCCCTTCAGATAAATTTAAATAGAGATGAGGTCTACACATCTCTTCTAAAGCGCAGAAGTGAATTACGAGAGCTAAGTCTAGAGAGCTCATTCACAGATCAACAGCAGAGTGAGTTAGATAATGTCTCTAATAAATTTAGAGCTCACAATATCTCTATGCAGGCGCAACAACAAGAGACTATAGATGCGGTACGCGCAATAATGTCTCAACACAACAGCAGAGCAAAACTTCATTTAGGTGGAGTACCAATGATTGTTGCTGACTCAATCTCTTTTGTAAACCATGACATTCAAACTTTTGGGGTCGGAGTTATCATTTTTGTGATTGCAATATTGGCTATCGCTTTCCGCAGACCTCGCTGGATAATTTTGCCTATCATCACCTGTTTTGGTACAGGAATTGTGATGACTGGATTTTTAGGAGCTCTCAACTGGCCTGTAACTGTAGTCTCCTCAAACTTTATATCACTTCTACTTATAATAACTCTCTCCTTAACCGTACACCTTATTGTGCGTTATCGTGAACTCAACGAGAATCAAGATCACGATAACAAGCCTACCCTAACCCAGCGTCAGTTGGTAGAGGAGACTCTGAGAAGTAAAGCACTCCCCTGCTTCTATACATCAATAACGACTATTGTTGCTTTTAGCTCGCTTATAGTTAGTGGAATAAGACCAGTAATTGATTTCGGAATTGTTATGGCAATAGGTACAGGTGTAGCACTAATTCTTGCCTTCACTCTATTTCCTGCCTCTCTAATGCTACTACCGCCACAAGCTCATGCACAACGCGAAGATATATCTGGCAAGATAACTGGCGCAGTTGGTGAGTTTATTCACCGTAATCAGAAGAAAGTTTTGGGAATATTTACCCTATTAGTGATAGCAACAGTAGTTGGAGTTAGTAAACTTAGTGTTGAGAATAGCTTCATAAACTACTATAAAGATACCACGGAAATTTATCAGGGGATGGTGCTGATTGATAAAAAGCTTGGTGGTACTACTCCTCTAGAAGTTATCATCGATGCTCCGCAATCTTTCCTCAACCCTGAACCAGAAGAGATGGAGGATGAGTCAGACCTCCCATTCAAAGATGATGTTGGTGATATAGTGGATGTCGGAATGGATATGTTTGATATAGATATTCCAGGAATGGAAGATGAAGAGAGCATTATAGATACCAGTTATTGGTTCAACAGCTTTATGCTTAAAGATGCTGCAAAGATACACTACTACCTCGACAATATGGATGAGATTGGTAAAGTACTATCGATCACCACCACGATGGAGATGCTGGAAGATCTCAATGATGGAGATGAGATCAACAACTTCTTTCTCTCTATCATCCATAAAAACTTACCAGACAGCATCAAAGAGTCACTAATTAAACCGCACCTCTCTGCAGATGGTAACCAGCTCCGTTACACCATGCGAGTGTATGACTCTGATCCAACTCTGCGCCGCAATGAACTAATCAACAACATCAAGCACGGCCTTGTGAATGATCTAGGTTTAAAAAAGGAGCAGGTTCAGGTTACTGGAATGTTAGTACTCTATAATAATATGCTCCAGAGCCTATTCCGCTCGCAGATACTAACTCTTGGCTTCGTCTTCCTCGCCATCCTTGCGATGTTTATAGTGCTATTCCGCAATATAAAAATGGCAGGACTTACCATAATTCCAAACATCATAGCTGCTGGCTCTATCTTAGGGCTAATGGGTGCTATAGGAATACCACTAGATATTATGACCATAACTATAGCGGCGATCGCCATAGGTATTGCGGTAGATAACGCTATCCACTATGTGCATCGATTTAGCGAAGAGTTCCATAAAGACCGAGACTACTGGAAAGCAATTCAACGCAGCCACCGCTCTATCGGTAAGGCGATGTACTACACTACACTGATTATTGCTCTTGGATTCTCAATTTTGGCATTCTCAAACTTCATACCTACCATATACTTCGGTCTATTGACTGGACTCTCTATGATTATTGCGTTAGCAGCAAACTTAATGCTACTTCCACTGCTTATTGTTCTAGTGAAACCGATGGGAAGAACCTAACCCATTTTTTTACTACGCAGCTTGTACTGGGATTGTATTTGCTGTTCTCTCGATTTGGTTAACACTATTAAGATAGATAAGTTTAGGAAGGAAGTTTCTTGCCTCTTGAGTATCTAGTCCAACATAAGCGCAGATAATAACAATATCTCCAGGATCTGCTTTATGGGCTGCTGCACCATTAACTGAGATAACTCCAGATCCTACTTCAGCACGGATCGCATAAGTT
Organism: Thiotrichales bacterium; assembly: GCA_018658305.1. Classification (GTDB taxonomy): domain Bacteria; phylum Pseudomonadota; class Gammaproteobacteria; genus Thiopontia. The sequence continues at coordinate 6,663 of JABHVM010000008.1, forward strand.
GTAAAACGCTCTCCATTATTTATATTGTAGAGATGAATCTGTTCATACTCCATTATTCCTGAAGCATCGAGTAGAGCTCCATCAATGGCACACGATCCCTCATACTCCAATTCAGAGTGGGTTACAGTTGCGCGGTGCAATTTTGTTTTGAGCATATTAATTTGCATCTGTTAATTATCTCATACTGTGCATCTCATCTCCATACATTTCCATAAGAGTATCCCAAAAGAGTTGAATTGATGATATGATGAACAAACTATGAATAGAGCAGACAGATTTGTATTAATATTTAAAACCAAATGCGCTAAAGAGAATATCTTATTGAATGCAGGAGCACTCTCCTACCTTACCATTCTATCTCTAGTGCCACTGTTTGCAGTCACCGTATCCATCTTCTCAGCATTCCCTGCTTTTAAAACTATATCTACAGATATTGAGAGCTTTCTATTTACCAATTTTGTTCCCGCAGCAGGAGAGCAGGTTCAGCAGGCAATGCAGCAATTTATTGTTAATGCTTCTCAGATGACTGCTGTTGGACTATTTGTTTTAGTTGCAACCGCTCTAATGTTGATGTCAGCTATTGATAATACAGTCAATCAGATTTGGCATAGCGATGAAACAAAAAAATTCTCTAAAAAGCTTCCTATATATTGGGCGATACTCTCTTTAGGTCCGATACTTATAGGATCTGGTATCGCAGCCACTTCATACCTCTTTGGAATGAGTGACGGGGTAAATATTTTACTTAAAGCTCTCCCTTATCTAACATCAATTATAGCATTCCTCTTAATTTACCTATTAATTCCTACTCGTTCAGTAAGATTTAAAGATGCCCTCTCTGGAGCAGTTGCAGCCGCAATCATCTATGAGATATGTAAAAAAGGGTTCGCACTCTACATCTCCACATTTCCCGCTTACCAGACTATTTATGGTGCACTTGCAGCCGTGCCTATTATGTTTATCTGGATCTATATCTCATGGATTGTAGTGCTGCTTGGAGCTGTAATCACCTACTGCTTAGGGGAGTGTGAATGTGAAGCTAAAGGTGAAGGTGAATGTAAAGAGGCGAGCAGAGAGAGTTAACTGACAGGGGTGCCAAAACCTCCGCCACCCGGAGTACTGATTCTAATGGCATCCCCCACTCCTACCTTAATCTCATTTTTCCCTCCAAGATCTATAACTTCACCACTACTGCGCTGCAGTAGATTCTCACCCACTTTAGCAGGATCTCCCCCAGCAAGCCCGTAAGGTGGATACACTCTTCTTTCGGAAAGAATCGCGATAGTTAGTGGCTCTAAAAACTCCACCTCTCTAACCACCCCATCTCCACCTCTAAACTCACCATCTCCACCAGACTCTTGGCGAATAGAGAACTCTCGCAGTAGTACTGGATAACGCAACTCCAACACTTCAGGATCGGTAATTCTGGTGTTTGTCATATGAGTCTGAACCGCAGACTGCCCAACCCATCCAGGACCAGCTCCAGAGCCTCCACTAATAGTCTCATAGTAGCCAAACTTATCACTGCCAAAAGTGAAGTTATTCATACATCCCTGTGATCCTGCAACCACCCCAAAAGCTTTAAGTATCACATCTACAACTCGCTGCGAGGTTAGCACATTCCCTCCAACCACTGCGGCGGCTGGAGATGGATCTAGTAGCGATCCTTTAGGAATTATAATCTCAATAGGATTAAGACAGCCATGATTGAGCGGAATATCTTTCTCAACTAGTGCGCGTAAACTATAGATAATCGCAGATTGAGTTACTGCCCTTGGCGCATTCAAATTACCCTTTAGCTCCCCCCCTGTACCACTAAAATCAAAAATTGCGCTTCCATCTTTTCGATCTATAGTCAAAGTCAAAATTATAGGGCTACCATCATCAAGATAGTCTGTTGCTTTAACTGAGTCACGCATAGACATCCCTCTATCTATAGAGAGCTTACGCAAACTACTACGAACCGCATCTTCTGCCCGTTGGTGAAGATACCCCATATATGCCTGCACTACAGAGACTCCATACTGCGCTACCATCTCCAGCATTAACTCCGTCCCTCTATTATTGGCTGCGACTTGCGCTCTCAGATCAGAGATATTGTCGCTAAGAAGACGAGTTCCAGGCTTATCACTGCCTTCTGCCATAAGTTTCCTACTTATCTTCTCCTCTTGAAACAGGGCACCCTCCACTATCTTACAGGATAGAATTGCCACCCCTTCATCAGCAAGAGTCTTGGACCATGGTGGCATAGAGCCTGGAGATACTCCTCCTACATCAGCATGGTGTCCTCTATTGGCAAGCCAAAATACAATCTTTCCACTATAAAACAGTGGGGTCATTACTGTTATATCTGGAAGATGAGAACCACCAGCAGCAGGATGGTTACTAACTAGCACATCACCAGGATTGATCTTCTCTACCAATCTAATCTGCTCTTTTATCGCCTCACTCATTGCGCCCAAATGGACGGGAACATGCGGAGCATTGGCAACTAAGTTGCCGTGCGCATCAAACAGTGCACAAGAGAAGTCTAGTCGCTCCTTAATGTTGGTAGAGATTGCGCTCTTCTGTAACACTCTTCCCATCTGTTCTGCTATTGAGATAAATAGATTACTAAATATTGAGAGTTGAATTGGGTCTACCTCATCACTTACTCTCTGTATATCATCCCTAGCAATCTCTATCTCCAGATCTCCATCACTGCTTACACTAACGCTACAGCCAGGCTCCACAAGTATAGTTCCACTCTGCTGAATAAGAAGAAGAGGTCCAGCTATTTTTGTGTCAGCCTGAATATCCTCAACTTTATAAAGAGTAGTATCTCTCCAACCACCATAAAAATAGATCTGCACTGACTCTCTATCATCTTGCAAATTAACTTTACCAGCAGAGAGAGTGTGCTCTAATGGAAATGAACGCAAAGTGTCGACACTACCAACTGCACGAACTCTTATATCATCTACTAAAATAGCTCGCTCTTTAAGCTCAAAACCAAATTCACGGAGGTAGAGCTCTCTAAATGCGTATGCAAAATTCAGATCACTAGGTTGCTCAACCATAAGCGCAGTATCAGTCCCCTCATACCTAAGATTTAGATAGCGGTAAGTTGCGATAGCACTCTTTTTGACCCCTTGCGCAACAAGCTCGGCAACCCCCTCTTGCTCCAACTTTTTAAAGTTATGGGTAATAGAGTTTTGAACTGAGGGTTCACCATCTTTGTCAATAACCTCTGCCGCTGGCTGCTGTCTCTCAACCACAATATCTGCAAGCCCAATTCCGTAAGCTGAAAGAATGCCACTAAAACGATGAATAAAGATGGAGCTAATTCCAAGAGTGCGTGCAATAGCACAAGAGTGTTGTCCGCCAGCACCGCCGAAGCTTGCCAATGTATGCTCTTTAATATTAAAACCTCGCATCACTGATACTTCACGAATTGGGCGTGCCATTACCTCATTCGCTACCTCAATAAATCCGAGAGCTACACTCTCTACACTCATCTCTGAACGAGAGCTAGCCTCATAGTATAAATTTATCTCTGCGGTTAAGCTCTCCATTGCTCTATAGCTGGCAGCATAATCTAAAGGTAGATCTTCACTCTCACCAAATATATTGGGGAAATAGTCTGCCTGAACTCTTCCCAGAATCAGATTAGCATCAGTAACTGTAAGGTATCCACCTTTGCGATAACAGATTGGTCCTGGGTGTGCCCCTGCAGATTCAGGTCCCACCACAAACATCCCATTATCAAAAAACAGTCTAGATCCGCCACCTGCCGCTACAGTTTTAATATCTAATTGTGGAGCCTGAATCCTCACTCCAGCAGTCTCACTCTCAAATGCAAGATCATACTCTCCACCAAAACGGGATACATCTGTAGATGTTCCGCCCATATCAAAACCTATCACCGGCTTACTCTTATAAGTTGTTACCGCATACCCTACCACTCCACCAGCAGGGCCAGATAGAATAGCTCTGCTGCCACTAAACTCTTGGGCTGAGGCTAGACCACCATCTGACTGCATAAAGAGCAGTTGACTATCTTGTAGAGTTCCACCAAACCCTCCGCGAAAACTTTCAAGATAGGATTTAATATGAGGGGTAAGATAAGAGTCCACACTTGTGGTATCTCCTCGCGATACAATCTTAACCATAGGCATAACTTCCGATGAGAGGGATATCTGCTTAAATCCCATTTCACGCGCTAACTCTCCAACCATCTGCTCATGCTGTGGACAGGCATAAGAGTGCATAAAGACAACTGCCAAACTATCGATACCATCAACAAGAAGCTGTTGCATATGGGGACGGAGGAGCGCAAGATTAGGCTTTTTTAATACAACGAATCGTTCACCATTAACTCCGACTAACTGCTCTAAGTTCAGCTCCACATCTTCTGGATGCATTATCCGCAAACGCTCCTCCACCTCTACAACTTTACTGTAGATTAATTCAGGTTTTGAAACTTTTAAATCAAATAGATCAGGACGACTCTGATCACCTATCTGGAGAAGATCACCAAAACCAGCCGTGATCAATAGTGCAGTTGGAGCTCCTTTGCGTTCAAGCAGAGCGTTAGTGGCAATGGTTGTACCCATCCGAATCCACTCAATATTTTTAGCATCAACAGTTTGCTCTGTCAGATCATCTTGATAGTAGTCTGCTAATACTCTTCTTATCCCCTCGCGCGGTGCATCATCATAATTTAACGGATCTTCCGAGAGCAGTTTAATAACTTTAAACCCCTCTCCATTAGGAAGCTCAGCATAGATATCGGTAAAAGTGCCTCCACGATCAATGGAGAAGCGGAAGCCACTCATTAAAGTGGAGAGCTAATTAGAGACAGGAATAGGACAGCAGTCATCCCCATAGACAGACATAACCTCTTTCAACTCTTCCAACATACTGACACATTCATCAACTGAAAGCATAGTACATGGATGAACCTCTTCACCCTCATCAATTTGGCGAATAATCTCACGCGTCTTCTCGCACCCCATCTTGGCAACAATCTCTAACGCTCTATCTATTTTTTTTTGATCCATAAGGGGGTAATTATACTATATTAGGAATAGATAGTGTTAATATAGGCGATCAATAGATATAAAATAAAAACAGCAACCAGATATCAAAAAAAGCAGGGGTGTTTTATGAAAGTAATTGAAAATATATTTGAAAATTTCCTATGGGGCAGCCGCCTTGTAGTACTAACTGCAGTCATCTCAAGTCTAGTAGCTGCATTTGCAATGTTCTACATGGCAACTGTAGATGCCACATATATGGTTATCCATATTTTAGACTATGCCAACCCAGATATTGAACAGAGTGCACGAACCGCTCTGCACGCATCAACTGTTACCCATATTGTAGAAATTGTAGATGGCTACCTCCTCGCAACAGTGCTCCTAATTTTTGCACTAGGACTTTACGAACTATTTATCAGCAAAATCCAAGCTGCCGAGGGAACAGAGTCCTCCTCTAATGTACTCCTTATTAAAAGTTTAGATGACCTCAAGGCACGCCTCGCCAAAGTCATTATGATGATCTTAATTGTTAAATTCTTCGAACATGCAGTAAGTATGCACTTTGCATCACCATTAGATCTACTATATATGGCAGGCGGAATAGCATTAATAGGTTTAGCGCTATACCTATCCCATGCAGGGGATCAGCATTAACTAAAGCTACCTTTTATCAACCCGAAAACTCATCTTTCCATCCTTCTGACTGATTGATATTTTTCTCAGAAAGTTCATTCCCAACAGAGGGCTATCCAGATTAGGAATAACAACAGCAGCTACATTTTTCTGCTCAATAGCAGTAAAACGGACTGAGTCAACAATGACTCTATACGCCTTGACTCTACCTGCAGCAGTCTCCACACTAATCTCCGCTGCTTTTTTCAGGTCAACCCCTAAACGAGAAGCCATAGAACTTGGGATTGCGACATAAGTTGCTCCTGAGTCCACCAGGAAATCAACAGGAACCCCGTTTATAGCGCCCTCACCTTGATAATGCCCCGAGCGATCTACTGAAATAATCACCTCAGTTCCACCAGCTGTACTCATAACCTGTGGAGGTGGGCTCTCCAATATCCATAAAAAAAGCAGATACATAAAAACAAACATCAGCCCTACATAAAACAGATATCTCATTTTATCTACTCTTCCATCTCTTTATTATGTTTCATGCTCAACCTTACTTAAATAATTTTCTATAACTCTCTTCATCATTGCGATCTTTTTTACTAATTAAATCTTAACACAGAGTGCCGACACATCTTGTCATAGAGCATAGAGTATAAAAAATAGTGTCGAACTTATGACTAACTTATGACCAACTAATGTGTATTAGCTTTACAGACATATAGCGCCGCTCTATTATTATATGATCCCCTCATAATTTTTAACTGAGCGGAGAGCCATCTAAATATGTTACTAAGCAGAATGAAAAATATTAAACACATTAACAGCGAACTTAATAGAAGTAGTCGAGAGTCTATAGCCAAACAAGAAGATGGTCTATTTGTAAATGAAAAAGCATTAACTGTGCAGTGGTACGGAAAGCACATAGAGTTTACTCTAACCGAGTTTACCATCATTAAAATCCTATCATCCCAGCGAGGTCGTGTTCGCACCTATAGTGAGCTAATGGATGCCACACGCCAGCGAATGGTTGAAGTAAACACTATTGTTGGGCATATTAGGAGAGTGCGAAATAAATTTAAGAGCTTGGACTCCAACTTCTGCGCACTTGAAAATGTACACAGCATTGGCTACCGCTGGCGTGAATGATAGAGACTACAGCAGTGGTTGAACATTAGCTCCTAACTATTTTAATAGTGGTTATTCTGAGCTGTTCACCTTACCCCGCAACGCTTTGTCACGCCCTCGCCTCTTTTTCCCTTCGATACGTTTTTCTCGGGAAGCACGGGTAGGCTTAGTAGGAACTCGTCTCTTTGGGATACGAGCCACACTTTTCACAAGTTCAACCAGTCGTGACAGCGCTTCATCTCGATTACGATCTTGGCTACGCGCCTGTTGAGCCTTGATTACCACAACCCCTTCCTTAGTGATTCGATTGTCACGCAGTGCTAACAACCGTTCCTTGTAAAATGTGGGAAGAGATGAGGTCGAAATATTGAAACGCAGATGAATAGCCGTAGAGACCTTATTCACATTCTGTCCGCCAGGCCCCGAAGCACGGATAGGGGTCAGTTCCACCTCCGAAAGGGGGATCGATACACGAGCAGAGATAGGTAAAGCTGTTTCGACATTATCCATAAGAGCTCTAATTCTAAGGTATTAAGCAGTTAGAGATCAATATAACGCATACATATCCTAACTCTCATCCCAAACAAATAAACTCGCACAATATTTGCTCACAACCTCAATATTGACTATAGTTGCCATTTTTTGCGCTCCTTTTGAGATTTGCGTTTAGATGTACTTTTCGTACATTTCCGAAGTACATTATAGTACATGGCTCTCAAAAGGATTAAAAAAGATTAAAATAGAATAAAAAGAAATAAAAAAAAGAGATACCGCTAATTAACAGTATCTCTTTGATTATTGTACTAGACTAAAGAGGATTAAAGTAAAATAAAATATTCTAAAACCCTATGAAATCATAAGATGGTGGCCGGAGGTGGAATCGAACCACCGACACGAGGATTTTCAATCCTCTGCTCTACCGACTGAGCTATCCGGCCACTGTTTTTTCTTTTTTAAGATTAGTTGTTAAGTAATCTTGGGCGCAGATTATGCACCATTACAACAAGAAGGTCAAGATTGAATCTTAAAATATTTTTAATTAAATAGAAATTCTTCCATCTGCTCCTCTAAAAATTTTCTTGCTTTTGACTCTGCCATATTTAGACGGTTTTCATTTATCAAGATTGTCTGCTGTTGCTGCCACTGCTTCCACCCCTCTATTGAGATGTGATTAAAAATTCTCTCACCTATATCACCAGGATATGGTGCTCTTTCCAGCCCTTCTGCTTCCCGCCCTAACTTTACACACTCTACTAATCTTCCCATGGTTCACTGCTCCTATCTTAATTTCTATTTTAATATTTTGTTAAAGAGATCACTCTTCAAGAGATCATTGAGCTTCTCTTTCACCTTGCGCTCAACTCTATTGCGTACTTTATGTTCTAGAGATTTATCAATATCAACTCTTATCTTTGGATTCTCTAATTCACCACTTATAAGAATAGGGATCTGCTCACCATCAACTTCACCGACCACCTCTGCTATCAACTTATATTCCACCTGCTTCTGCTTGAAGTCAACCCATCCTTCACCTCTTACTCGAAGCAGTGGAGTTATGATTAATAGATCATCACTCACCGCTCTACCACTCTCTATTATGGCACTTATTGTTAGATCAATAAATTCAGTCTCATTAGGTTCGCTACTTAAATTTGGTATCCCACTTCCATCAAATAGAGCTCCAACCTGCCTCACTAATCTATCTATATTTATACCTTTAAGAGCTCCATCACTAATTTCCAAAGAGACCTTACCGCTCATTGAGGCAGCCATCTCCTCGGCACTATTACCAGCAGCTGTTCCAACTCCAGCTGCTGACACTCTACCTTTTAACAGATCGTAACCTGTAAAAACTTGCACTAACTGCTCAATCTCTACCCTTTTAACCTCTTCGGTAAAATCAAATTCTGGACTTTTACCACGCAGATCTATAGTTCCATTACCGCTATACTCACCTTGATAGAGGGTTGCATAGATACGATTAATCACTACTAGCTTGGATATTAATGGTATTAACTCAACCTTAAGAAGTAGAGTATCTATAACTATTGGATAAGATGTTTTGTCACCTATATCTGCTCTGTTGCGCAGGGTTAACTGTCCGCTTCGCAAAACAACTCCTGAACTTAAAAGTTCACTAAGATCCAGAGATATATCTCCATCAATCGTCAATTCATAACCTGTATGCTCTTGTACCAGATCTATTATTTCAGCGTGATAATCATTCGGATTAAAGTATAGGTCAGCCCAGGCAACAGCCCCTATTACTACTATAGCTATGACCACTATAGCGCTCCTTATAAGTTTAAACATATTCCCCCCTGATGTTTTGGAGCGGGTAGCGGGAGTCGAACCCGCCTCTCTAGCTTGGGAAGCTAGGGTAATACCGATATACGATACCCGCATTGTGCTTATCTTAGATTGTACTTACTTGAATGATTATAATTGACAACTGTCGATTATACTACGACAATATACAATCTTAAAACATCTTATCAAACGAGACATAAGTATCTTATGGTAATTACACTTAATGGCGAAGAGCAGAATATAGCAGATGGAGCAACTGCCGCTGATCTTGTAAACTCTCTAGAGCTTACAGGTAAGCGAATTGCGATGGAAGTCAATCGTACAATTATCCCTAGAAGCAGATATGAAGAGCACCAATTAACTGATGGTGACAAGATAGAGATTGTGCATGCTATTGGTGGCGGGTAATTAACAATTAACAATTAACATTTTTTTGAGAAATATAACTTTATGAATAGCAGTAATGATAGTTTTGAAATTGCGGGAAAAACTTACAAGTCACGCCTTTTGGTTGGATCTGGTAAGTATAAAAATCTTGAAGAGACACGGCTAGCGACTGAGGCGAGTGGCGCAGAGATTGTGACGGTTGCTATTCGCCGCTCCAATATTGGGCAGAACCCTGATGAACCGAATCTACTAGATGCTATTCCACCAGAAAAATATACAATTCTTCCTAATACTGCAGGTTGTTTCACTGCTGATGATGCGGTGCGTACATGCCAACTGGCGCGTGAGCTCCTAGATGGTCATAGCTTGGTTAAACTAGAGGTGTTGGGTGACCAGAAAACTCTCTACCCTGATGTGACTGCCACACTTGAAGCTGCAGAGACGCTAATTAAAGATGGGTTTCAGGTTATGGTTTACACTACTGATGATCCACTAATTGCAAAACGGTTAGAGGAGATGGGATGTGTTGCGGTTATGCCTCTTGCTGCTCCGATTGGATCTGGACTTGGAATTCGTAACCCTCATAACATTAGACTTATCGTTGAAAATGCAAGCGTGCCGATATTGGTTGATGCTGGCGTTGGAACTGCATCTGATGCGGCTATAGCGATGGAACTTGGCTGTGATGGAGTCTTGATGAATACAGCTATTGCTGCAGCAAAAGATCCTGTACTTATGGCATCTGCTATGCGTAAAGGAATTGAGGCTGGACGCGAAGCTTTTCTTGCTGGAAGAATGCCGAAACGAGCTTACGCTAGCGCCTCTTCTCCACTTGATGGGCTCTCAACTTAGTCAGATATAAGTAACAATGTTAAAGCGTAAAATTCGCTCCTTTGTGCGTCGTGAAGGTCGAATCACGAATAGTCAGAAACGCGCACTAGAGGAGCTCTGGGATAAGTTTGGAATAGATAAAACTGTTCGCGTAGAGTCTAAACTTATCTTTGAACGCAGCGCCCCACTCCACCTCGAAATAGGTTTTGGTATGGGGCACTCTCTATTTGAACTCGCCACTCAAAATAGAGATGATGACTATATTGGAATTGAAGTTCACCGTCCAGGGGTTGGGCGGCTGTTAGATGAGATCGATAAAAGTGGAATAACCAATCTAAAAATTATTAAAGAGGATGCTATTGAGGTTTTACAGCAGCAAATTCTGCCCCAGAGTTTAGATTCGGTTATGCTCTTCTTTCCTGACCCATGGCATAAGAAAAAACATAATAAACGACGTATTGTACAGACGACTTTTGTAGAGACTATTTATGAGAAACTTAAGCCAGGTGGTCTATTTCATCTAGCAACAGACTGGGAAGAGTATGCTCACTGGATGATGGAAGTTATGGAAAGTAATTCTGGTTTTAAAAATAGTGCTGGTAAGGGAGAGTTCACTCCTCGTCCAGAGCTTAAAGTTCGTCCCAACTCAAAATTTGAAAAACGAGGAGAGCGGCTGGGACATGGAGTGTGGGATCTTATATTTAAAAAGGATAATAATGGATAATAGAGAAGATAGTAAGGTAGTAATTATTGGGGCTGGATTTGGGGCACTCACTGCAGTCAAGACTCTGCGTAAAAATGGCTTTAGTGACTCAATTACGCTGATTGCACCTAAACCAATTTTCACCTATATTCCGAGTGCAATCTGGATCCCATCTGGATTACGCAAAAGGGAAGATCTAGAAATACCATTAGATAACTTCTTTAAGCGATTAAATGTAGAATACTTTAAAGGGTCAGTGACTGGCTTAGATTCAGAAAATAACTCTGTAAAAACTGACAATGGAGATGTAAGTTACGACCGCTTAATGATCGCAAGTGGAGGGCGTTTCATCCAAAAACTTCCAGGAATAAAAGAGAATGTAATTATACCTTGTGATGGAATTAGTGCTGGAGAGGAGCTCCGTGACCGTCTCGCCAAGATGGATGGCGGCACTATCGCTCTTGGATTTGGCGGCAACCCAAAGGAGCCAGCTGCGATGCGTGGTGGCCCTGTATTTGAATTCGTATATGGGCTTGATACTTTATTGCGCAGAGAGGGAAGACGCGACAAATTCAAACTAATATTCTTCAGCCCTGCCCCAGAGCCAGGTAAAAAACTTGGCCCTAAAGCAGTTGCTGGTCTCTTAAAAGAGATGAAAAAACGCAACATAGAGACTCATCTCGGCAACAAGATAAAAGAGTTCACTACCGATAGTATAGTTACCGAAGGTGGAGAATTTAAGAGTGATCTAACTCTATTTATGCCTGGAATGACTGGACCTATGTGGCTGGCTAAAAGTGGGCTTCCACTCTCCGCTGGCGGAATGGTGGTTGCAGATAGTGGCGCGCGCGTTCCTGGCTTTAAAAATATCTATATCGCTGGAGATAGCGGAAGTTTCCCTGGTCCAGAGTGGCTCCCTAAACAGGCGCATATGGCAGATCTGCAGGCTGAAGCTGGGATAAAGAATATGTTATCTGATATTGCTGGAACTCCTGCAGAACATAAGTTCAAAGTGGAATTGATCTGTATTGTAGACTCTCTCAATACTGGAGTTTTAGTATATAGGGATGTTAAGCGAGCAATAATTCTAAAGTGCCGTATATTCCACTGGGCCAAGATTCTCTTTGAGAAACTCTATCTAAGAGGGATTCGCTAGTCCAACCACTCACTCATAAAAATCGTACTGTCTAGTGAAGCATCTGCGAATTTTATTATTAAGCCACAGCTTCAATAGTCTTACGCAACGTATTTTTGTAGCGCTAAGAGAGCAAGGACATGAGCTCTCTGTTGAGTTTGATGTTAATGACAACACCACCATCGGAGCAGTTGAACTCTTTACACCTGATCTAATTATTGCCCCATTTCTAAAACGGGCAATTCCTGAACAGGTCTGGTGTAAAACTATTACCCTCATTATCCACCCTGGCCCTGCTGGAGATCGAGGTCCCTCCTCTCTGGATTGGGCCATTATCAATAATGAAGATCACTGGGGCGTAACACTGCTTCAGGCAAATGAGGTAATGGATGGTGGGGATATTTGGGGAACCGCTAATTTTCCAATGAGAAATAACTCTAAGAGCAGCCTCTATCGTAATGAAATAACAGAGCTTTCACTATCTCTAACACTCACTGCAATTGATCAATTTAACGATCCCACCTTTACTCCAACCCCACAACAGACTCTAGATTCAATATCCATTAAAGGTGGGTTACCCCAAAAACTGCGTACCATTAATTGGGGGAGCGACAACCAACAACAGGTACTGCGCAAGCTCAACTCCGCTGATGGAATACCTGGCGTTAAAGTTAATCTCTATAATCGAGAACTCTTTCTCTATGCTGGCTCTGCAGAAGAGTCAATTAATGGAGAGGCGGGTGAGATTGTTGCCCGTAGTAATGATGCAATCTGTATTGCGACCGTTGATCAGAAAGCGGTCTGGATTGGGCAGATAAGAGATAAAAACAGCAAAACCCCCTTTAAACTGCCTGCTGCCAAGGTTTTGAAAGATGAGATTTCTCACCTCCCTTTAGTCGATAACGAGGATGAAATTCGCTATGAAAAGAGAGGCGAAGTGGGCATAATCCATTTCTCATTCTATAACGGCGCAATGAGTAGTGATAAGTGCCAAAAGCTACAGCAAGCATATCTCAAGGCAAGCGCACAACAGATCAAAGTGATACTTCTCTTTGGAGGCGATAATTATTGGTCAAATGGGATGGATCTCAATATGATTGAAGCATCCAACATGCAATCTGAGAGCACTCCTGCAGAAGCCTCATGGGAGAATATTAACGCAATGGATGATCTCACTTTGGCGATCATTGAGAATAGTCAACAGATTACCATTAGCGCCGTACATGGAAACTGTGCTGCTGGAGGGGTCTTTCTTGCCCGCAGTGCCGATCTACTCTGGGCAAGAGAGGGAGTTATCCTCAACCCTCACTACAAAGATATGGGGAATCTATATGGCTCAGAATACTGGAGCTACCTGCTTCCCCGTTATGCGGGCAGTGAACGTGCGCAAAAAATTATGGGTAATCGCCTCCCCATCGGGGTTGAAGAGGGGAAACGGCTAGGTTTGATAGATGAGAGTTTTGCCACTTCTCATCAACAATTTATTGAGGAGAGTATAGAGAGAGCCCATAAAATAGTTGATAACACTGACTTTGAAGAGCGGTTAAAGAGGAAAAAAGCCCGACGTAGTGCAGATGAAAAGAGATGCCCACTCTCTTCCTATCGCACGACTGAACTAGAGAATATGCACAAGAATTTTTACGGTTCTGACCCCAGTTACCATATTGCCCGTTACAACTTCGTCTATAAAGTAGCTAAGTCACGCACCCCATTGACCATTGCACGACATCGAAGAAAAGGTTATCGCAGTGAATAAGCCGATAAAAAAAGAGGTGACAGGAAGTAGCGTTACAGTGATGGGAGTGGTGCAGGGGGTTGGGTTTCGCCCTGCTGTCTGGCAGCTAGCGCAAAAATTAAATTTGGCTGGATCAGTATGGAACAGTGCAGCTGGTGTTGAAATTGAGTTATGGGGCAATATTGAGAGAGTTGAGATACTCCTACAGAAACTCCAAAACAACCCGCCTCCTCTCTCCATCATTGATGAAATTAAAATTCAACCGCTCTCCACCCCTGCTCCAGATAGTTTAGCTGTTTTCACCATCAGAGAGAGTAGAGAGGGAAAGATAACAACCGAAATAGCCGCCGATGCCGCGACCTGTCCCGCCTGTATTGATGAACTCTTTGACCCAACTAGCCGCCACTACCACCACCCCTTCACTAACTGCACTCACTGTGGCCCACGTCTCTCTATTATCAAAGCGATCCCGTATGATCGCTCTAACACTGCGATGGCAACTTTTCCACTCTGCCAAGCGTGCCAAGAAGAGTACAATGATCCAGATAACCGCCGTTTTCATGCTCAACCCATCTGCTGTAACGAGTGCGGCCCGATCCTGACTGAAGGCTCTATTACTCAGATCGCTAAAGATATTGATAACAGCAAGATTGTTGCCATCAAAGGAGTCGGCGGATTTCATCTTGCCTGTGATGCTACCAATGAAGGTGTCGTTGAGCGTCTACGGGAACGCAAACAGCGTCCACAAAAACCCTTTGCGGTGATGGTTAAAAACTTAGCACAACTTTCTCACTATGCAACCCCCAATCCTACAGAGATAGAGGCTCTGAAGAGTAGTGCCGCACCCATTGTGATTTTAAAACTAAACAGCACAATTCAGAAGCCCCCTCTCGCTCATGCTGTCTCCCCCATTGAGCAAAGTGTTGGTTTTATCTTCCCCTACTCGCCCATTCACCACCTACTAATGGATCAGTTAGAGACGCCTATTGTACTCACCTCTGGCAACCATTATAACCAGCCTCAGTGCATAGAGAACAGCACTGCTCAAAATCAACTGACAGAGATTGCAGATAGCTGGCTACTGCATGACAGAGAGATTATCAACCGCCTAGATGACTCCGTAATGCGCACACTTGGCGGTAAGATACGAACCGTACGCTATGCACGAGGAATGGCGCCAAAATCGA
>JABHVM010000065.1 GCA_018658305.1 Thiotrichales bacterium
AGGCCAATATCCGCCACCAATTACATATTTACCATCTCCAGATACCGCTACATCACGCGCATCATAGGCAATTTTTGTCTCTGCTACTAACATCTTCTCTGGTGTCTGCCATAGATCAATCTTAGTCATACGACCATCACGACCCATTGTGTACCAGAAACGACCAGCTACTCCACCCACAGGGTGTTCTTTATTGTGATGCTCTGTTGCTTTAATTACATGCACTGCATACCCTGTATCAATATGAGTTACGATCTTATGAGTGTCTCCATCAATAATTGCTGCTGTACCAGCATCACGCTCAATTACTACGAAGAAGTTTTCCCAGTTTAGACCATGCATAGGCTCAGTTGGGTAATCTTTAGGATCAACAAAAGTTTTTGTCGCCTCTTTCATCATTGCCAGAGACATCTCTGGTGGAACAGGTGGCTCTAGCTGGATATAGGTAGCTAGTAGAGAGATCTCCTCTTTTGAGAAGATATCATCAAAGTTGTTCATACCACCCTCTGTACCATAAGTGAGAATCTTCTCTAGACGCTCTTGACCTAACTCTAATGTACTCTTAGGTTCTAAGTTTTTACCAGTAGCTCCTTTTCTTAAAACTCCATGACAACCAGCACAACGCTCAAAGTAGAGGTTCTTCGCTCTCTCAAAGTCTGCTGCTGATAGGCTTGGCGCCGAATTTGCAACGCTACTTAATCCACCCATTGCAACACCTACAGCAAGACTCAATGCGGTTAGTGATATCTTCTTCATATCTATTAATCTCCATTTAATGAAATAAAATTACAACTATAAGTAAACTTCTTCTTAGACAAACCTCTCCAATTTAAAAAACATATATACTGCAGGGGTTCTACTAATACATATAGTGACATAACTACAGTTAAAACATCATTGACACAAGTCACTTTATCACCACAAAGAACAGGATATAAAGTTTATAATAATTGTTGACTCGTATCAATTGCCTAAGCTTAACTATTCCAATATACTCTGCATATAACTATACTTACACCCTATTAAAGTCGATAATTTTATATGAAAACTACACTCACCTTAATACTTACTTCCCTACTTCTTCTACAGACAGTGGCTGTAGCAGCAACAAAGATGCTCTCCGAACAACGAAAAGCAGAGCTCTCTAATATGGTTAAACAGGATTGCGGCTCTTGCCATGGTCTAACCTTAAAGGGTGGATTGGGACCAAACCTTAATCCAGAACGACTCAAACTCTTTCCTATAGAGTATCTTGAGCTGACAATACTTCATGGCAGACCCGGTACTCCAATGCCTCCATGGTCTGCCATATTAACTAAATCAGAAATTAACTACATTGCTACACAACTAAAGAGAGGCGCTTGGTATGAAAAATAAGATGAACAGATTATATGTAATAGTTGTTACGCTACTACTATCAAACACTATAGTAGAGGCTTGCGAAGTGCGTGGCACTGGGGATCTAGGGATAGTTATTGAACGAACCACAGGGTCGATACAGATAGTAGATACTAGCTCTCGCTCAGCTATAGCTAGAGTTGAAGGTTTAGGTGATCTATCCCACGCCTCTGCCGTATATTCAAGAGATGCTCGTTACGCTTTTGTTTTTGGCAGAGATGGGGGATTAACTAAAATTGATCTGCTCTGTAAAAAAATAGAGAAGAGGATTATTCAAGGTGGAAATAGTATTGGAGGAGCAATTTCACAAGATGGAAAATGGGTGGCGGTCTCAAATTATGAGCCAGGTGGAGTGCGGATTTTCAACAGTACGACTCTAGAATTAGTGGCAGACTTAGAGGCAACCGCAATTTCAGACTCAAAACGCTCCAGAACTGTTGGACTAGTAGATGCCCCAGGAAACAGATTCATCTTCAGCCTATTTGATAGTGGTGAAATCTGGATAGTAAAGATGGGAGATAGTAGCGTAGCATCTATAGAGAAGTTTACCGACATCGGTAATCAACCTTATGATGGATTAATTACCCCCGATGGAAGAAGATATATTGCAGGGTTGTTTGGAGAAGATGGTCTTGCATTAATTGATCTCTGGCACCCCGAAGATGGAGTCACAAGAATTCTAAATAATTATGGCCGAGGAGAGGAGAAACTTCCAGTCTATAAAATGCCTCATCTTGAAGGATGGGCAGTTGCTGGAGATAAACTATTTCTACCTGCGGTTGGCAGACATGAGCTTTTGGTTGTTAACAGCAGCAGCTGGCAAGAGAGCGGTCGAATAAAAGTTCATAGCCAACCTGTATTTGCCATTAGTCGTCCAGATGGACGCCATATCTGGGTAAACTTTGCATTCCCTCACAATAATGTAGTACAGATAATAGATAGTGAAAGTTTAGAAATTATTCACCAATTAGAACCTGGTAAAGGGGTACTCCATCTAGAGTTCACTCCTAGAGGAGAAGAAGTCTGGGTCTCTGTACGAGATAAAAATATTATAAATATATATGATACAGAGAGTTTCAAACTTATAAAAAGCATTCCAGCCGAGACTCCCAGTGGAATTTTCTTTACAAATCGCGCCGGAGAGACGGGGTTATAATTATGGAATTACAATATTAAATCCGCGTTGTAAAAATTAAATACAGGGGTGGGGTGGATAACTAATGCTCGCCTTTAGTTTTGCGAATACCTGCAATTCTGTTACCCTGTTTTTGCGGTCCTCCCATAGGAAAGAGGTCATGTAGATAGCGATTATTACCGTGCTCTTTACCCCACACTTCAGCAAAATGTTTAATCATTTTACGCACCTCAATCTGAATTCCACGCTCTTCATAGTGACTTCGTATAAGATTAATCACATCCCAGTGCTCTGAGGTTAACTCAGCAAGCCCCTCTTTTTTCGCCTGTCCTTCAGCAAAACCTGGAGACCACTGCTCAAGATCTTGAATATACCCTTCTTGATCGGTAGCAATCTGTTTGCCATCGACCTCAATATACTCAACTCGTATTGCCGATGGATTTGTATTCATTGTCATTATTAAATCTCCAAACAACTAGTTTTCAGTTGTCAGTTATCAGTCACCAGTTGTCAATAGAAACAGACCGCTGCAAACTGACAACTGACCACCAACTACTGATTAGTTATAACGAACTCTACCTTTCGCTCTAACAATCTGATAAGCGCGTCCTAGATAGGTCAAAGGTACGCTCCAGACATGAACTAGACGAGTAAATGGGAATACTAGGAAGATAGTCATACCAAAGAACATATGAATCTTATAAGCTCCGGGAATATTCGTTAGTAGAGATGGATCAACACTCAATGTTGCAATACTCTTAACATATTCAGCAAGGGATAACATAACCTGAACATCACCGCCTGCAGCGTGATGAAGCGACTCAGGAATAGTATTTAATCCGAGTAGTGCTGTCAATAATAGCCAGAAGATAATAAAGTTATCTCTTTTACGACTCACTGCTCTCACTCGTGGACTATTGATGCGTCTATTAAAGAGAAGTCCAGCTCCAACTAGTGCCATTCCACCAAATACTGTTCCTGCATAGATCGCAATATATTGATGCTGTAGATCTGTTGCAAACATCTGCCACCAACTGTGAGGCAGCAACATACCTGCTGCATGCCCAAAGAAGATGCCAATTATGCCAACATGAAAGAGATTGCTTGCCAGACGCATTCCCTTATTGTCTAACAGCTGACTAGAGTCTGCTTTCCAGGTGTACTGCTCACGATCAAAGCGGATCCAGCTGCCAAGGATAAATACAGTCCCCGCAATATATGGATAGACTCCAAATATAAAATCATGTAAATTCATTTTTTTACTCCTAAAATATTATATTATTAAGATAACTATTAAGCTGCCTTAACCAATTCGCCACGACTCTCCACCAACCTTATAAGTTTGGAATAAGGACTCTCTGCCTTCTCCAAATTTTCAGCCAAAATATCTAATATTTTGCCTACATCGGCTAGGAAGAAACGACACTCATCTTCACCAAGGGTAGAGACATACTCTAACAATAGTGGCAGATAATCTGGAATCTCACCATTTTTCACCTCTAGACCATTTGCCTTGAAGT
Source organism: Thiotrichales bacterium (assembly GCA_018658305.1). Taxonomy (GTDB): domain Bacteria; phylum Pseudomonadota; class Gammaproteobacteria; genus Thiopontia. The sequence continues at coordinate 4,054 of JABHVM010000065.1, forward strand.
GCTCCGTAAGATCGATAAGTGCTGGTCCACGATCACGACTGTCACCATGAATATGGTGAGTCATATGCATATCGTGCTCTGGAACCATGTCAAATGTCTGCACATAGATCTGTTGCACTCCAGTCTGATCGTGAAGCTGTAGCCAACTCATGAACTCATTTATAGTATCTCGTTCAGAAGTGGTTATCTGCGGCTCTTGATCTATTGCCGTTGATATTGTAGATAGATTCTCCAACAGCTCGGGAGTTGGATAATCTAGCAGTCGTGCCAATATGGTATACAGTTTCATATATATCTCCAGTTATCTATTATGAGTTGCGACTTTTTGGTGGAGCAACAATCACCGTAGGGGTAACCGTTCTCTTACGAGGTGCGGGGAATAGGGTCATACCCTCTCCACCACCACTACCGTGAGAAGTTGTATTACCACCAGAGAATCCATTCTGCCCTTGGAAGGCGTAAGGATCATCTAAGTACTGCTCTTCATGTGAGGTTGGTATTACAAAACGATCCTCATATCTAGCAAGACCAAGATAGCGGTACATCTCTTCCGCCTGCTCTATGGAAAGACCTGCCGTCTCAAGTGCAGCAGCACCATCGCCACCCTCAACTGTCTTCATCCGTTGATGGCTACGCATTGCAAGTAGCTTGCGAAGTGCATCCATCACTGGTTTCTCATCACCGGCTGTGAGCAGGTTAGAGAGGAACTTCGTTGGGAAACGAAGTGACTCAACCGTTGGCAATATACCATCTGCCTCAGTCGGTAAATTGCCTTGATCAATCTGACCTTGTACAGGTGAGAGAGGTGGCACATACCACATGTTTGGCAAAGTACGATACTCAGGATGAAGTGGGAATGCAATCTTCCACTCTACTGCCATCTTATAAACAGGTGAGTTTTGTGCAGAGTCAATCCAAGACTGCGGAACTCCATCTGCAAGCGCCTGCTTAATAATCTCAGGATCATTTGGATCAAGGAATGTATCCATATGCTGCTGATAGAGATCTTGTTCATTGTCAGTACTTGCAGCATCACTAATCTTATCTGCATCATAGAGAAGTACACCCATGTAACGGATTCTTCCTACACAAGACTCAGCACATGCAGTCGGCATACCTGACTCTAAACGAGGGTAGCAAAGAATACATTTCTCTGATTTACCAGACTCCCAGTTATAGTAGATCTTCTTGTAAGGACAGCCACTGACACACATTCTCCAACCACGGCAACGATCTTGATCGATAAGTACTACACCATCCTCATCTCGCTTATAGATTGCACCAGATGGGCAACTTGCGACACAAGCTGGATTCAGGCAGTGGTTACAGAGTCTTGGTAGGTACATATGGAAGGTGTTCTCAAATTCTGAGTACATCTGCTTCTCAATCCCATCAAAGTTTTTATCCTTAGAGCGATGCTCAAACTCACCCGCCAGATCATCTTCCCAGTTAGGTCCCCAGGTGATTTTATCCATCTGTTCACCAGTAATCTGTGAAACAGGGCGAGCCGTTGGAGCGGCTTCAGATAGAGGTTTGTTCTGAAGTTTCGGATAATCAAAATCAAATGGCTCATAGTAATCGTCAACCTCTGGCATATCTGGGTTGGCGAAAATATTAAGCAATTTACTGATGCGACCACCAGCTTTAAGCTCTAATTTGCCATTTTTATTGACCCATCCACCCTTCCACAGCTCTTGATCTTCCCACATCTTTGGGTAACCAATACCAGGTTTTGACTCAACATTATTAAACCATGCGTATTCAACACCTTTACGGTTGGTCCATATATTTTTGCAGGTTACTGAACAGGTGTGACAACCGATACACTTATCCAGATTAAGCACCATTGCAATTTGTGCGCGTATTTTCATTTTTACTTTCTCCTAATATCTCGAAAACATAATTAATTGACTACTGCTGTTCACTAATTGTTAATCCCAGGAGGATTTTTCTTAGCCTCTCGTTCAGGGGTCAACGGCCGTTCTAGCCAATCAATATCTTGATCCTCGATTTTATGGACAATAACATGCTCATCACGGTTAGAACCAACTGTTCCATAGTAGTTAAATGCATAGGATAACTGAGCATAACCACCAATCATATGAGTTGGCTTAGGTACGGTACGGGTCACACTGTTAAGAATTCCGCCACGCTTACCTGTTGTATTTGAACCTGGTACATTTACATGTTTCTCTTGTGCATGGTACATAATTGCCATACCATCTGGAACTCGTTGTGAAACTACCACTCGAGCCACAGTTGCACCATTATCATTAACCGCCTCTACCCAATCGTTATCTTTAAGACCGATAGATTTAGCATCAGGTTCAGAAACCCAGAAGTATGGTCCACCACGGAATAGAGTTAACATTCTCAAGTTATCTTGATAGGTTGAGTGAATTCCCCACTTAGAGTGTGGTGTAATCCAGTTCAATACTAGATGTGGCTTATTCTTAACTGATGCAGGAATATTTCTATGCGCCTGCAGATCCACTGCTGGTTTATAAGCACAGAACCCTTCACCAAAGTCTAGCATCCACTCATGATCTTGATAGAACTGAGCACGACCCGTAAGTGTTCTTAGTGGAATATGCTCATGCAAGTTAGTGTAACAAGCGTTATAGCTCACCTCTTCAGATTCAATTCCTGACCAAGTCGGTGCAGTGATAATCTTACGCGGTTGCGCTACAATGTCTTTATAGGTAATCTTCTCATCCTGTCGCCCTTTGTATAGGTGACTATGATCGATACCTGTCTTCTTAGACTGTGCAGTCCATGATTTATGAGCAACCTCACCATTAGTCTCAGGTGCCATTCTCATCACAGCATCACAAACATGGACATCTTCAGCAAGAGAAGGCATTCCTTTACTAATACCCTCTTCTTTAACTACACCGTTATATATTGCGAGCTCTTCGATCTCTTTATCTGTATTCCAATCTATTCCCTTAATGGTATTACCAAGCTTACCCATTAATGGACCTAATGCAATATATTTTGCATAAGTATTAGGGAAATCTCGCTCAACCACCTTAAAGATAGGTGCGGTCTTACCTGGAATAAGGTCACAATCACCTTTCTTCCAATCCTTTACTTCACCTAGTGGTTGCGCCATTGCCAACGGAGTATCGTGTTGCATTGGTAGAGCAACCACATCTTTTTGAGTACCTAAATGAGTCTCTGATAGCTCAGAGAACTTCTTAGCAATAGTTTTAAAGATCTGCCAATCAGAACGCGCTTCCCAAGCAGGATCTACCGCTTTAGAGAGCGGATGAATGAATGGATGCATATCGGTTGTATTCAGATCAGCCTTCTCATACCAAGTAGCAGTAGGAAGAATAATGTCTGAATAGGCGCCAGTTGAGTTGAGACGGAAGTTGATATCTACCATCAAGTCTAGCTTTCCTGTTGGAGATTTCTTATGCCACTTAACCTCTTTACAAGCCTCACCTTCTATTCCTTCGCTCAGCACGCCATTCTGTGCTCCAAGTAGATGCTTCAAGAAATACTCATGCCCTTTTGAAGAACAACCAATCAGGTTAGAACGCCACACAAACAAGTTGCGAGGATGATTCTCCTCCGCATCAATATCTTCATAAGCGAAGTTAATCTCCCCTGACTTCAACTTTTCAGCTAAATAGCTAGAGACACCTGCCTCATCTGTTGCACCAGCAGCCTCTGCCTCTTTTACAATATCAAGAGGGTTTTTATCAAAATGCGGCATAGATGGAGTCCATCCTAAACGCTGTGCGACCACATTATAATCTGCTAATTGATGCCCTTTGTAACGCCCTTTTGCGGTTGATGCAAGGAGACCATCTGCCTCAACACGCTCATAACGCCACTGATCCGTATGGAAATACCAGTAAGTAGTGGAAGCCATGTGACGAGGTGGACGGTTCCAATCTAGTCCGAATGCGATTGGAGCCCAACCCGCTTGTGGACGAAGTTTCTCTTGCCCTACATAGTGTGCCCAACCACCACCAGATTGACCTACACAACCACAGATGTGGAGTAGGTTCATGATGCCACGATAGTTCATATCATTGTGGTACCAGTGGTTGATTGCTGCACCCAGAATGACCATTGATTTACCGCGTGTTTTTGATGCATTATCTGCAAACTCGCGTCCAGTACGCTCTAAATCTGCTGCTGGAACACCTGTCTCTTTCGCTGCCCATGCAGGAGTGTAAGGAACAGTCTCATCATCGTAAGATGTTGCGAGATTATCTCCCAGACCACGATCAATACCATACTGTGCAACCTGTAGATCAAAGACTGATGTCACCATCACCTCTTCACCTGAAGCAAGCTTCAATTTGCGAGCAGGAATATTGCGTACGAAGCTATCACCATCTTCAGGAGTAAAGTGAGGGAAGGTCACTTCCATCACCTCATCTCTGTTCTCAATACAGCTCAACTCAGCTTCAATCTCATTACCGTCAGCCTGCTCTAGAATATTCCATTTACCCTCTTCTCCCCAACGGAATCCGATTGAGCCATTAGGTGCAACATAAGCACTGCTCTTCGTATCATAAACGATCGTTTTCCATTCAGGATTATTATCTTCACCCATATTGTTATCAAAATCTGAAGCACGAAGGAAACGACCAGTTACTAACTTGCCGCCAACATCTTCTAAAATAACTTGCATCGGGAAGTCTGTAAAGCTACGAGCATACTCAGCAAAATAAGGATCCTGCTGCTTAATATGGAACTCATTTAGTGCAACATGTCCCATCGCCATAAATGCTGCTGCATCTGTACCCTGTTTAACAGGCATCCAGAGATCTGCAAACTTAACATACTCCGCATAGTCTGGAGCCATAGATACAATCTTAGTTCCGTTATAGCGAGACTCAACTGCAAAGTGAGCATCTGGAGTACGAGTCATTGGTAGATTTGCACCACAGACAATAATGTATTTTGAGTTATACCAATCAGCAGACTCAGGAACATCAGTCTGCTCTCCCCACACCTGTGGAGAAGCAGGAGGAAGATCACAATACCAGTCATAAAATGATCCGACACCAGCACCAATTAGTGATAAGTAGCGTGATCCAGCTGCGTATGAGATCATAGACATTGCAGGGATTGGAGAGAAACCGTAGATGCGGTCAGGTCCCCATTTTTTGATGGTATAGATATTTGCTGCCGCAATCATCTCAACCGTCTCATCCCAAGTGGCTCGGACAAAACCACCAAGTCCACGCACGCCTACATAACTTTCTCGTTTTTTAGCATCACCTTGAATCTCTGCCCAAGCATCTACTGGATTTTTTCCTTTATCACGCTCGTTACGATAGAGATCTACAAGACGACCTCGTACCAATGGATACTTAATACGATGAGGACTGTATAAGTACCAAGAGAAAGAGGCTCCTCGTTGACAACCACGAGGCTCATGATTAGGAAGATCCTCTCTAGTCTCTGGATAATCGGTTTGCTGCATCTCATAAGCAACCAATCCATTTTTAACAAAAATTTTCCAAGAACAGCCGCCTGTACAGTTTACACCGTGGGTAGAGCGGACCATCTTGTCATGGCGCCAGCGGTTACGATAGGTATCCTCCCACTGACGATCCTCTTGGGTAGTAATCCCATGACCTTTGGAAAAGGTCTCTTTAACCTTACCAAAGTAATTTAAACGATCAAGAAAATGACTCATAATTTATAAAACTCCCTGTTTACCGTGATAAATAATCAATTAACAGCGATCAGTATAGATCTACTTTTCACTGTTAATTGATGATCAATCATCGTTGATTTCTAATTGTTAATTTCTAATTGTTAATTGTGAATTAAGGGTTATCGAACTCTCTTTTTGGACCGAGATAGTACCACCAGTTCAGAACTAAGCAGACACCATAGAACACTGCAAACCCATATAGTGCATTCTCTGGAGTTGCTGCTTTAATCTGCTCACCAAACACCTTGGGGATAATGAAAGCTCCATAAGCTGCTACTGCTGAAGTCCACCCTAGTACAGGACCAGCCTGCTCTTTATCGAAGACCATTGCAATGGTACGGAAAGTAGATCCATTACCAATACCAGTCGCTGCAAAAAGTATAAGGAAGAGGATAAAGAATTGGAAGAAGTACTCCTCTGGAGCTGCAGATCTATAGGCTGCAGCCAAGAAGTAAGCAACACCCAGCGCGCTACCTATCATAACTATTGAGACATACTGAGTTACTTTAGCACCGCCCATCTTATCAGCCATCCAACCACCAATTGGACGAATAAGAGCACCAATAAAGGGTCCCATCCAAGCGTACATCAATGCTGATGGTCCATTTGGATTTGCCATATCGTGCATCATCACTCCATCAACTCCCATCACATGGGTAAAGCCGAAGACAACTTTAATTGAGAGTGCAAAACCTGCCGAGTAACCGATAAAACTACCAAAAGTCATCGTGTAGATAATACTCATAACCCAAGTATGTTTATTACCAAAGATCTTGTATTGGCGTTTTAGATTATCGCTAATAGTTGATGGCAACATCTTCAGCAGTTGTACCGTCATAAATAGAATTGCCGCAATGACTGGCCACTTAGCCCAACCTGGAGCCCCTATTCCTGTAGGATCTGGAAGAATCACATATAGTCCAGCTGCTGCAGTGATAAAACCAATAATTAACATCATACTGATCATAAAGAATGAACCAAATGGCGACGGTAGATCAGGAGTTACATGGTTAACTTTAAGGTTATTCATTCCAAACCAGCTTGCAATTGCAAGAGGAACGAGGAATAGTAACCAGATGAAACCAGCATTGTGGATGTAGGTATCAGATCCTGCCGGAATCTTTCCAATTAGAGTTCCTGAGGTATTAACCAACTGCATTGGCTCACCACCAAAGATACTGAAGGTCATAGCTAGTGGAACTAAGATCTGCATCGTGGTTACACCAGCATTACCTAGACCAGCATTTAATCCTAACGCCAAACCCTGTTTTTTCTTAGGGTAGAAAAAGCTAATATTGGACATTGAGGAGGCAAAGTTACCGCCGCCAAAACCAGATAGGAATGCCAAAATTTGGAACTGCCATAGTGGAGTATTCATATCTTGTAGAGCAAAACCTGCCCCTACTGCTGGAATCATCAAGAGTGCCGTTGTAAAGAAAATTGTATTTCGACCTCCTGCAATACGGATAAAGAAGCTACTAGGTATGCGTAATGTTGCTCCTGTTAACCCAGCAATTGCCATCAAGGTAAATAGCTCCGCCTTTGCAAAAGGGAAACCTAAATTAAGCATCTGTACAGTTATGATACCCCAGTAGAGCCACACCGCAAAACCATTTAATAGACTAGGAATTGAGATCCACAAGTTCTTACTTGCAATGCTCTTCCCCTCTGACTCCCAGAACTGTTCATTCTCTGGGTCCCACTTGGTTATATCTGACATATTATATGTCTCCTTATCTTTGAATAAAAAAATATAAACTACACATCCAAACTAAATCACAAAATTTACAACTAAATATACAACTAACCACACATCTAAATTACTTCTAAAGCCACTTTTAGTCTACTATTAATGACTACTCTAAAGATTCACTAGGCAACCTCCCACCTGCTCGTTCACGCTTCATACGCTCAGCCTCTGCTTGAGCCCGCTCGCGTGCTGACTGATAACTGTTATAGAAGTTTTCAATCAGTTCAGCCTGATCTACTGCAGCTTTTGCCGTAGCATAAGAGTCAAGATTTTCATGTTTCATCTCATACTCACGCATCACATGCCCTTTTGCAATCATCATATCTTGCTTCTGCTTATCTTGTGCAAAGGTGTAGTGCATCCATATCAGTGAGACTGATGTTGCACCGTAGAGCAACATAAAGATCACACTATTGATTCCCGTATAATCGATCAGTGCCCCAAACATAATAGGGAGAAAGAAGCCACCCATACCTCCTGCAAGTCCAACAATTCCTGATGCAACCCCTATATTGTCAGAGTACTCATCAGAGAGAAACTTGAACACGGACGCTTTACCGAATCCCCATGCGATACCGACCACAAATAGAAGTGAAGTAAACACCCATACATTGAGCCCAATACCAACAGCCACCTCACCATTCACAGTTTTGACAACCATTTCTGTCTGCGGATATGACATAATGAATAGAGCAACCCATGAGACCCACATCACCCACCATGTCACTTTATAAGCACCATACTTATCTGAGAACCACCCTCCAAGAGCACGAATAACTCCAGATGGAAGGACAAACACTGCTGCAAGCAGTGCCGCTGTAGTGATATCAAAGCCATACTCTGATATATAATATTTTGTCATCCAGAGAGAGAGCCCCACAAAGCCACCAAAGACTAGCGAGTAGTACTGCATATATTTCCATATATTTGGATCTCTCAACATCTTGAGCTGATCACTAATTGTCACATTAGAGCTGACCTTATGGTCAGGATCTTCATAAGTAAACATCCAGTAGAGTACGACAGTTACAAACATTGCTACCGCATATACTTTTGGCACCATCTCCCAACCATAAGCAACCACCAGAGAGGGGGCGACAAATTTAGTGAGTGCGGCACCAGCATTACCAGCTCCAAAGATACCCATTGCAAAGCCCTGCTTCTCTTTGGTAAACCAACGCGCAGTGTATGCAATACCGACTGAGAACGAAGCACCCGCAATACCGACAAAGAGGCCCAGCACAATAAATTGCCAAAACTCTGTCGCCTCACCAATAAACCAGAGTGGCAGAATGGTGGCTAGCATAAGAATAAAGTATACAATTCTGCCCCCAAACCGATCAGTCATAATACCTACAGGCAGACGCATTATTGAGCCAGTTAAAATAGGGGTTGCAATCAGTAGACCAAACTGGGTTTCACTCAGAGTTAGCAGCTCTTTAATTGGGATGCCAATAATCGAAAACATCACCCAGACTGCAAAGCAGGCAGTAAAGGCGAAAGTATTCATGGTTAATACAGAGAGTTGTTTGGTTCTAAAAGTTGGCATTTGGCTATACTCCATCTGATTTAGTTGATACGGAAGCTACTACAGCCAAACCGTTAAAGATAAATTTATAGTGTTATTTTTATAAAAGCAAGGGTAGTAACCAACCGCAACAGTATGTTTTTTAAAAAGGTATACCACTTAAGTGGTAGCATAAAGAATAGGGCTATCTTTATATTTAGATTGAGTTTTTCGCTATTTTATAGTGTATAATAATGCTTTGTAACTAATATAAATTACAAAAATAGATACCACCTTTTCCCCATATACCCCCCCTATGAAAACTCGCAAACAGTCTCTTATTCTCCGTTTTGGATTTGTATTTAGCGGAATTATCCTCCTTACTTTTATAAGTATGTTGAGCTCGATCATAATTTCTGAATCTATTAGTGGAATGGGTAGTGCCATCAACCAAGCAGGATCTCTACGCATGCAATCATTCCAAATTGCCACAGAGATCATATATAGCTCTATTCGCAAAGAGCGTACTGAAAGCAGTGAGCAAGATCTAATAGAAAAATTTGATCAACGCCTCCATAACCCTCGATTAAAACTAGCTATTCCAAATGATCCAGATAGTTCTATATATAAGAGCTACTATGAGGTAGAGAGAGTGTGGGAATATCAGATGAAACCAATCATCTATGTATACCAACAGACGGAAAATATAGATAACCGCCAGAGTGAATTTGCCATAAGTAGTAGAGAGGCTATTCAAAAGAGATACATAGCATTAGTCCACCACTTTGTAGATAAGATAGATCTTATGGTTACTGCACTTGAATTAGAGATAGAGCACAAAGTTAAACTTCTCAACACCATTGAAACTATCATCCTATTTATTGCTCTGATAATTGTAATCACCTCAACTCTGTTTATATACACTTCACTTCTCACCCCACTACATAGTCTACTTACCGCTATCCATAAAATTAGAGAGGGTGATTTTAGCTATAAAGCTATCGTCAATGGAGAGAATGAACTCTCTGATCTTGCCAACACTTTTAACTCTATGTCTAGCGAACTAGCTGACACCTACATTAGTCAGAAGAGTGAAATTAGTGAGAAGAGCACAAAATTAGAGCAACAGAGAATTGCGATGGAGCTTCTCTACAACACTTCAGACATACTTAGCAGTGCACCCACCCAAACATCTAGCTACCAACTTATTATTGATAGAATTAAAAAGTTTTTAGATATTACTTCTGGAACTATCTGCATCTCCAGTCAGAGCAGTAACTCCAGCGGATATATATTAGCAACTGATTACTCAACTAATACAGAAAATAATTCAAAGTGCCGTAACATCTGCAGTGACTGCCATATAGCTCCAGAGATTAAAGGGGAGAAAATAACCATCCCCATAAACTATAATGAGAAGAGTTATGGACTACTACTACTGGAGAGTAACCCAGAAAAACCTCCTAGCAAATGGCAACTATCAACTCTAAAAATTGTCGCAGAGCAGATAAGCACTGCGTTCCACATTAGTCAGGGCGCTATTAAAGAGCAGGAAAGTATTTTAAACAATGAACGAAGCAGTATCGCACGAGAGCTACACGACTCACTAGCGCAATCTTTAACTTATTTAAAGATAGAGGCAAGTAGACTTCAATCCATCATCAATATTGATAATAACCCATCTGCTCATACTATCGTCAACGATATGCGTGAGGAGATAAGTAACGCATATCGTCAACTAAGAGAGCTCCTAACCACATTTAGACTCACTATAGAGACTGATGAATTTAGCAGTACAGTTGAGCAAGCAATTAAAGATTTCCAACAGCGGGGAGTAACTAAGATAAATTCAGATATAAGGATAAGTGAATGCCACATAAATCCACACGAGGCGGTACACTTAGTCTATATCTTACGAGAGACACTTAACAATATATTCAAACATGCGCAAGCAGAGAATGCTTGGATAGAGTTACGTTGTTCACCCAGTAAACTCATTACCCTCTCGGTGCAAGATGATGGTGTTGGCATAGATGATAAACTTATAGCAGGTAAAACAAAATACACGAGTTATGGTTTGACTATCCTAAAGGAAAGAGTCATAGCCTTAAATGGAAAATACAGTATAAAACCAAGGATAGGAGGGGGAACAACTTTCAGCTTAACCTTCTTACCGCTAGACTATAATAGCAATAGAGCAAAAGGAGATATCAGCGTATGGCTAAATCAGATATGAGTAACCCAACAGATATTACCACCATTTTAATCATTGATGACCACCCTCTATTCCGTAAAGGGGTGCGCAATCTAATCTCAATGGATCAGAATCTTTCAGTTATTGGCGAAGCGACAGGAGGTAAGGATGGAGTAGAGAGAGCGTTAGAACTTATCCCTGATATGATTTTAATTGATATAGATATGAAAGATATGAGTGGGATAGAGACACTTGAACTTCTTAAAAGTAAAAAAGTAGAGTCTATAATAGTTATGTTAACAGTCTCAGACCATGAAGATAATGTGATAAACGCTCTGCGCAGTGGTGCGGACGGCTATCTACTTAAAGATATGGAGCCAGAAGATATACTGGATAAGATCGGTAAAGCTGCCTCTGGTGAGACTGTAATCAGCGAGCAGCTTACTACTCTTCTTGCAAAATCACTGCGCAACAACAATGGTAGCAGTAAAGAGAAGTCAGTAGCTGACAAGCTAACTAGTAGAGAAGAGGAGATTATACTTTTAGTGATGGAGGGGATGAGTAATAAAATGATCGCTCGCGAACTAGATATATCTGATGGAACTGTAAAAGTTCATATGAAACATATTTTAAAAAAGCTCGGTCTTAAAACGAGAGTAGAGGCTGCAATATGGGCTATTAAGAACTACTCATAGGGGTTCTTCTCTCGCATACTCCCAACAGCCATAGCTATAGATAACAGAATAATTCCGTTAAGAAATACGGGTATCACCATAAAGGCATACTCTAAATTTTCGATCTGTAAACCACCAAGAGCTGCTGTAACAGCAGTCGCACCACCAGGTGGGTGCATACAGCGCAAGAGATGCATCAACATCATAGACCCTGCAATAGCAAGGGATGATGAAAAAAGTGGATTATCAAACAATAGTAGACAGCTAATCCCTACAAATGCAGAGACTTGATGTCCACCAATTAAATTCCAAGGTTGAGAGACAGGACTGTAAGGAAGTGCAAATATCAACATAGCGGAGGCACCTGTAGAAGCGAGAATCATCGGAATATGCTCCTCTTCAAGAATTGTATAACTGAGAAAAGATGCCAATAAGGTAGCTACAAATGCTCCCCCAACTGACAAGAGCGCCTCTTTACTACTCATTCCATACATCATCTCCTCTCACTCCTATATTCAGTTAGCTTGGCAACTGATAATAACCATCCTCTTCTAAAAAGCGTTTTGCCTCTACAAGATCTAACTCTTCAATTGGTCGCGCTAAATGGTATGGTAATTCATAAGCACTCTCTTTCAATTTAAGAGTTCCAGACTCTACTAAGCGTTCAATTACTGAAATCACTGTATCATCTAAATTCTGCGGAGGAGCGCTGCCATAGTGTTCGCGAAGATAACTTATCAATTCACTAACTTTATGCTGCCCATCAGCTAACATAAAGACTGTCGCCAACCACGGTTCCAACTTTACTGTCTCTTGAGGGTTGCGCTTATCTACTAGTGCTACCTCGCCATCTCCACCAGTCAGCTTAGTGTAGGCATTATTACGACATAAAAAATTTTCTTGATCCACTCTATACCCCCTCTCTATATCCAACCATTTAAGCGTGCAGCGTGTGCAACCAGCATTATCTCTGCACTAAAGATAATCACATTCTGGATAAACTTTCCACGCAGTGTAGATCCTATAGAGCTCTCTAATTCTGCCCTCGCCTCCCTCTGCTCACTACTTGGAAGACTCTCAACTCTAAGCCACATCTCTTTGCGCAACCGCACCTGATCAGCCGCCTGAGTCATACAGGTTGCCAAAACTGCAACACCTATACCTTCCATAGTTGGCATAAAGTAGTAGGCTCCTAACCAGCCCATAAGACCGTGCATCATAAAATTCCATAACATAGTGATACTATTTTAACAATCTTGCATACCAAATGTCTAAAAATATATCTAAAAATAACTGGAGAAGTTTTATCAGATAGTTGTAGAATAGGGATATGAAAATATATAACGACTCGGTTGTGACCATTGAATATAAAATGGTAAATGATAAAGCTGAAGTGATAGACACTACAGACAATGGCGATGCTCTGCAATTTATTCAAGGTAGAGCTAGTGTGTTCCCAGCTATTGAGAATAAAGTTGCAGGGCACAGTAGTGGTGAGCGCTTTACTTTTACCCTCGAAGCTAAAGATAGTTTTGGAGAGCGGGATGAAGCTAAGGTAAACACCATACCCAAAAGTCAATTTAACAGTGAACAAGATATTCGGGTTGGAATGCGCTTCTATACTGAAAAAAATAGTCACGATCTTCCCGTAATTATTACTGCAGTAAATGATGAAGAGATTACCGTTGATGCCAACCATCCACTAGCAGGTAAATCAATTAATGTAGATTTAGTAATCGTAGATGTAAGAGCTGCAACCCAACAGGAGTTGGAGAGTGGAGAGGTTGAACGAGATGAAGATATTTTTAATAGAGAGAACAGCAAATAACAGAACCAACTAATAATATAATAATAAAAGTACAAAATAGGAGAGGAACAGAGTGAAACAGATCCCAGAGAATACGCTTCCTAAGCCGCCACAACATACTGCGCAGCTCCAGCAACGAATTAAACAGCTAGAGACACACCTAGCGAGCGAGAATCCTCAACTCTTAGGAGTAGTAACTAGCTTTCGAAAACTGGATAAAATTGCCTACCGTTTAGGTCTTCTCAATACCGATCAATCCTATGCAACAGAAGTTCCTTGGTGGCCACTTATCTCTATTCTTGGTACATTCTCAGCAGGAAAATCTAGCTTTATAAATTACTATCTAGATAGTGAGTTACAGCTTACAGGGAACCAAGCGGTAGATGATAAGTTTACGGTTATAACCTATGGACGAGACGGAACCTCTAGAACCATACCTGGACGGGCATTAGATGCGGACCCTCGTTTTCCTTTCTATGGGATCAGCGATGACATTGAAGAGGTGGAGAAAGGTGAAGGCTCTAAGATTGATACATATATGCAGCTCAAAGCTCTACCTAGCGATGTATTAAAAGGGAAAATTCTAATAGACTCCCCTGGATTTGATGCAGACGATCAACGCACTGCAACCTTACGAATTACAGATAGAATAGTAAACCTCTCTGATTTAGTGCTAGTATTCTTTGATGCTCGTCACCCAGAGCCTGGCGCAATGAAAGATACACTGCGCCATCTTGTAACCGAAGCGATGGAGCGAGCAGACTCCAATAAATTCATCTATATCCTAAACCAGATTGACTCAACTGCACGAGAAGATAACCCTGAAGAAGTTGTCGCCGCTTGGCAACGATCCCTTGCCCAAAATGGGCTTACCGCAGGGCGCTTCTACCGTATCTACAACCCTAATATTGAGCTTCAGATTGAGGATGAGACAGTTAAAGCTCGATTTGAGCAGAAGAGAGACGCTGATCTAGCTGACATCCAAGAACGAATGGATCAGGTTGAAGTTGAACGAGCATACCGTATTGTTGGTGCACTTGAACATACCGCTAAACAGATAAGTGAAAATTGGATACCAATGGTGAGCAGACTTCGCTCTAAGTGGCGACGCTTTATATTATGGGGAGATGGCACTCTACTCTCAGCTTATGCAGCACTAGCTATCTGGTATACACTACGGAGTGAAGATAGTGTCGCTACAATTATGGAAAGTCTTCCAGCCCCTGAAATTATCGGTGGTATAGTGGCAGCAACCATATTAATCACTCATATCTTAGTACGCCGTACCAGCACAAAGATGATCTTTAGTTGGATTCATAAAAAGATGGAGCGGGGCGAAGAGCAACAGATAATGTTGCGTGCAATGAGGAAGAACACCAGCTTCTGGAGCCCAATTTTGCGTAAGAGTCCGTCAGGGTGGAGTCGGCATACTTTAAATAGGGTAATGAATATTATTGGAGATTGTGATACTCACACCCAAAAGTTAAATGACCGCTACACTATGCCATCTGGGATAGATAAGAGCGCAGCAGACCGCGATCCAGCTTCCCCTGAGAATCTCGGGGCAGAGAGCGAAGAGACAACTCCTCAATAGAGACGACTCTGCGTGGGCGTTGTGCGGACTCTATCTTGGATAACTCTACCTTATCTATGTGGAGCGTTTTATCGCCAACTACAACTGCAACTACAAGCTCCCCCCACTCAATATCTGGCACCCCCACAATAGCAACATCAACTATACCTTTCACTGAAAGCAGTTGCTTCTCTACAGAGAGTGGATCTATAGTCACCCCTCCAGAGATAATTCTATCATCTAATCTCCCCTTAATATGAAGATGACCTCGCTCATCTATCCATCCACTATCCCCTGTAAAAATAACTCTGCTCTGCTTAGTTGAGTCCATAGGAAAGAGTATCTCACTTCTAATCTCTATCTCACTCTGCTCTCCAATCGCAATCTCAACTCCAGGAAGTGGCTCTCCCACATCACTCTCCTCCCATCCATTAATTGATTCAGCACTAAGACGCAACATAGTTACTCTCGATGCGCTCTCCGTCATCCCATAAGAGACCACTAGCGGCCACCCTTTTTCAACTGCTCTACGCGCTAGCTCCTGAGGAAGCCGATCACCTCCTATCAAGACTGTGCGTAGTGATGTGGGGGCAGACTGCCTGCCATATTGTTTTAGAATTCTATTGAGCATAACTGGAACTAGAGATATATGGGTTACAGAAAACCTCTCAATATCTCTTTTCACTTTAGCAGGATCAAAGCTATGGTGTAGAAGCATAGTAGCTCCAGCTTCACTACATCGATATTTAATCGCTACTCCACCAATACGATTTTGAGGTAGACAATTAAGCCAACAATCACCACTGTGTAGCTCCTCTTGCTCGCGTCCAATATAGGCACTTGCAAGCATAGTATCCTCAGAAAGATCTACTCTCTTAGCCTTCCCCTCACTGCCACTAGTCTCTATAGTTATTCCTGACATACCAAATATAACTTTCTATTCAAATTTATTAACTCTTTCTATTTTTCAGCAAAATGAATTGCGGCTATTCCAAAACTTAAGTTTTTATACTCTACTTTTTTAAAGCCAGCTCTCTCCATTATTCTCTTCATCTCCTCTTGATCAGGAAAACGACGGATTGATTCGACCAGATAGTTATATGCTATGGGAGCCTTTGCTATCCAAGCTCCAAGTCGAGGTATGATATAGAATGAGTGAAAATCATAAAATGGTTTAAGCCACCAAGCCGCGCGTGAAAACTCCAGAGAGTGTACTGTTCCACCGGGCTTTAGTATTCGATAGATCTCCTGCAGCGCTTCTTCCATATTAGTCATATTACGCATTCCAAATGAGATAGTTACTTTATCAACTGAACTATCCTCAAAAGGAATACTCTCACCACTACCTAACCTGAACTCCACCCCCTCTATACCGCGCCTTCCGCCCTCCTCCATCATCTCAACACTTGGATCAACCACTATCACACCACCAGTGGAGATACTATTGTAGATCTTCTCTGCTATATCACCAGTTCCACCAGCAAGATCTACAACTGTTAAATCACTCACTGAAGACTCTTTTAATTTAAGCATAGCAACTAATTTTCTTTTCCAGAGACGGTGAATACCGAAACTCATTACATCATTCATAAGGTCATAACGGGGAGCTACAGCTGCAAACACCGCTCTAATCTTCTGCTCTCGTTGACTCTCATCCACCTCTGTATATCCAAAACTCTGAGCTAAACTCTCAGCACTATTGCTATTTTTAGTTAAATCATTCATCACAACAAAACTCCTAATATAATCAAAATTGCAAATAAGAGCTGAAGTTTAACGCTCAGCTCCAATACTCTGTTCAGCTCCACTCCATGTGGCGTGCGATATATTTCTCGCCCCAGATATAGGGCAAATGGAAATGCCAACCAGATAAGCTGGAGCTGAATTCCCTGCATAAGATCAGCAAAGAGTTGTACCAGAATGAAAGGGGTAAAAATAAGAAACAGATAGAGTATGCGGGTTGCGCTTTTACCAAGCTTTACAGCTAAAGTATTTTTACCAACCAAACTATCTCCATCAATATCTCTATAGTTATTCACCACCAACACTGCCGCAGCCAGCATTCCTAGTGCTGATCCAAGCAGGAGAGCCAACATACTCCAGCTAAAAATTAATAGATATGTGGTACCCATAACTGCTGCCAACCCAAAAAATAGGAAGACAAATAGTTCTCCAAATATTGTATATGCGATAGGTCTGCTCCCACCAGTATATGCTATACCTGCTCCAATAGATAAGATGCCAATAGTTAAAATTGGTAAACCCCCAACCCACACTAACCAGCAGCCGGAAAGTAGTGCTCCAAAAAAAGATAGCTTGGCTACACGCTGAACTGTTGCAAGGGGTAATAAGCCTGATGAGACAACTCTAACTGGACCAAGACGATCTTCGCCATCCGCTCCTCTAAGCGCATCTCCAGCATCATTATAGAGATTGGTTCCAATTTGAATAAGTAGAGCCGTAATAAATATAACTCCTAATAGTGGATAGTCTAAAGAGTAGTTACCGCTCTCTACCACTGCTACGACCGCTCCTACAGCTACTGGGACTAATGACATAGTAACTGTTTTGGGGCGCAACGCTAAAATCCAAGGATTGAGATAATTCATAATTATAGTTATTTTATCAGGTAACTTGTAAAACTTCTCATATCAAGTACAATCCTCCGACTATGTCAATATCAACCGCATTTACTAGAGAGATTCGCCGCTCTCCAATATTCTCATCTTTAGATAACAATAATATGAAAAAGATCTTAGCTGCGTCTTCTCTTATTCTAAAAGAGGAAGGAGAGATGCTCTTTTCAAAGGGAGACAGTGTAGATAAATTCTATATTGTACGAAATGGATCTGTGCGCCTCTTTCTACTCTCTTCTGACGGTAATGAGAAGACAGTGAACATACTTCGTCCAGGAGACTCCTTTGCTGAAGCTATGATGTTTGCTGATGAGGCTGCCTACCCTGTTAATAGTCATATACTAGAGGATAGTGAGCTTTTTGCTTTCTGCAATAAAACCTACAGAGAGATAATGCACGAAAATACTGATGCAGCCTTTGCGGTGATGAGAGATCTTAGTATGCGCTTGCAGCACTATGTACAAGAGATCGACCAACTCTGCCTGCACACTGCTACTCATCGCCTTATTAGCTATCTACTAGGATTCGCTCCTGCCGATAAGCCGAGTTATAGCTTTACTCTACCAACTAAGAAAAATATGGTTGCCTCTATGCTCTCTATTCAGAGAGAGACCCTCTCTCGTATCTTTAGCAAACTAAAAAAAGAGAAGTTGATTGAGGTTGATGGCACTAATATAAATATACTTAACACTGATAAGTTGCGTGAAAAGTTAAGCTGCAGTTAACTTGTTTTTAAATGAGTTATAGCTTACTTACCGGAAAATGCTTGAGATATTCCGAGCACACCTAACAGTATAAATGTAGAGTGAACAACTGTAAAATAGATTATAGCTATAACCCATGCAGTAGCTGAATCTACCCCTCCCAACCAAACCATTAAGATAGTGGCAAATATAAAAACTCCTGCCCAATTAGAGCGTTTGAATGCAGCACTAAAGTGACTTATTGCGATAGTATGAGCAGGATTCTTTAAGGTTTTCCTATAAAATATAAATAGCACAATATATGCCAATCCTGGCAATAGAAGCAGGTTTATTAAATAGAGCGACTCTGCAATTAAAGCCAACTTCTGATCTTGCTGTTGTTCAATACTTTCCACTCGCTGCTCCACTATTAATATCTTCTCTGCTTTTTAAATTTTGCTCTATGTTTCGGTCTATTATAACTCTTAGTATCAGCTGGCACTAATTGATTTTTTCCTCCTCCAATCAGATCCTTACGCCCCATCTCAATTAGCGCCCTCCGCAGTAGTTGCCAGTTATGTGGGTCGTGATACCGTAAAAATGCCTTATGGAGCTGCCTCTGCTTTCCTCCCTTTGGTACCACTATCTCTCTATCACTCATTGAGTCAGTTACCTTACGAAGTGGATTTTGCTCTGAATGATACATAGATGAAGCGATAGCCATTGGAGTTGGTAAAAAGTTCTGAACTTGATCAAGTCTAAACTTGTTTCTCTTTAACCAGAGAGCAAGTTCAACCATATCTCTATCTGTAGTTCCTGGGTGGGCTGCTATGAAGTAAGGAATTAGATACTGCTCTTTACCAGCCTGCTTAGAGAACTTTTTAAACAGTTCATTGAAACGATAAAATGAGTCTATACTCGGTTTCATCATTTTACTTAAAGGTCCTTGTTCAGTATGTTCTGGTGCTATCTTAAGATAACCTCCAACATGATACTTAACTAGCTCCTCTATATACTCTGGTGAACGAAGAGCAAGATCATAACGCAATCCAGATGCAATAAATATTCTTTTAACTCCAGGTAGCTCCCGCGCTTTTCGATATACACTCAGCAATTCACTGTGGCTAGTCTGCATATGTTTACATATTTGAGGGTATACGCAGGAGAGACGGCGACAGGCAGACTCTATCTTTTCACTCTCACATTTCATTCTATACATATTGGCTGTTGGTCCACCGAGATCTGAGATGTTACCAGTAAATCCTGGAGTCTCTTTCACCTCCTCTATCTCACGCAAAATCGACTCTTCAGAACGGCTCTGAATAATCCTACCCTCATGCTCTGTGATAGAGCAGAAGGTGCATCCACCAAAACAGCCCCGCATAATATTAATAGAAAACTTTATCATCTCATAGGCAGAAAGTTTTTTATTACCATAGGATGAGTGCGGTCTACGACTGTACGGCATCTCATAGACTCTATCTAGCTCCTCGCTGTTAAGTGGAACAGGAGGCGGCATCAACCATAGCATCTTATCTCCATGCGGCTGGAGCAGTGCTCGTGCATTCCCTGGATTAGTCTCTAAGTGAAAGACTCTAGAAGTGTGCGCGTATAGTTTTTTATTAGTGCTAACCTCCTCAAATGTAGGAAGTCTAACCACACTAAATTCGCGCGTTTTTGGTATCTGTTTGTGAAATTTAACTCTACTCTCAAGTGGCAATTCAGAGAAGTCTAACAACTCCCAACTCTCCATTCGCTCTGCCAACTCCTCTTTTTTTAGTAGAAATGCACTGCCTCGTAGATCTCTTATCTTATCGATAGACTCACCACCAGCCATACGGTGAGCAAGCTCAACAATGGCTCGTTCTGCATTTCCGTAGAGGAGAATATCAGCCTTTGCATCAACTAAAATAGAGCGCCGCACCTTATCTGACCAGTAGTCATAGTGGGCAAGACGACGCAAACTCGCTTCAATACCACCAATAACAATTGGTACTCCACTAAATGCTTCACGACAGCGCTGACTATAGACTATAGTTGAGCGGTCTGGACGCTTGCCACCCTCTCCTGCGGGAGTGTAGGCATCCTCTTTGCGAATTTTATTGTCAGAGGTGTAGCGGTTGACCATGGAGTCCATATTGCCTGCTGTGACCCCAAAGAATAGATTTGGTCGACCTAGCTTTTTAAACTCATCTGCTTGTGTCCAATCTGGTTGAGATATTATTCCCACCCTAAAACCTTGTGACTCTAGTAAACGCCCTATCAACGCCATTCCAAAACTAGGAAGGTCGACATAGGCATCGCCTGTCACCAAAATGATATCACAAGAGTCCCACCCCAGCTCATCCATCTCAGCTCTAGAGAGGGGAAGTTCTGGAGCAGTACCGTAGCGATGAGCCCAATATTTGCGCCTAGAGAAGAGCCCTAAACTCATTTAGAGATGGTTATTTTTATAGGGTAGATTAGTCTAATTTTATGCTGTTTTACTGATGCAGGAAATGGTTCAAATGGTTGTGAAATTCTAATAACCTGACGCATAGCCACATCTAACTTTCCGTATCCAGAACCTTTAACTATCTCAATATCAAGAAGCTTGCCATGCTCATCAATTTCAAATCCTACTAAAATTTTCAGCACTACGCCACGAATTCCGAGCTCTTTAGCAACTGCTTCAAGATATGGAATAGAGCCATATAGCTTGCGTTTAGTCCTCATCTTATAGGCGAGATCTATCCCCTCAACATCATTGTAGCGTCTGCGCCAAGTTTTCGCTTTTATACTCTCACTAGCAATCCATCTATCACCACTATCTATCGCCTGCTGCGGACTCCACTTCTCAGCTATGATCTCATCTAACTCATCAATCTCAAGGATCTCGGCAACTATCGTCTCTGCGACCTCCTCAACAACCAGCTCTTCAGCTATAGGAATCTCAATCTCTGCTATAGGCATAATTACTGGTTCTAACTCAGAGAGTTGCTCTATATTTTCAACCTCGTCTATACCTGTAATTAACTCTACTAAAGGATCACTGCTCTGCTCAATTTTCTCAACTATAGGAAGATCAATAAACTCTGCTATATCTGTAATTTTAGGATCAGCAAACTCAAAAGCAGGATCGATACTCTGCTCAAACTCGTCTATAATAATAATTTGTTCAACTGCCTCTGTTGGTTGAGTTTGTGCTTCATAGGTCTCGCTACTCTCTACTATTGAGATAATTTGAGGTGACTCAATAGATAATTCATTCACCTTCTCTATCTCCATAAGTGGATCTGCCATAACCTCTAACACCAACTCATCTGTGGTTGGTCCAGTTTCATCTAACGATATTACTGGCACACTCTCAACTTTTACAGGAGTAGGCAGAGCCTCCTCTGTGGTTAGTGAATTCTCTAATTGCTTAACCTGATCTGAAATTAAAACTGAAAACTTTCTCTCCACCTCTTTTTCAGATAGCTCTACCCTCTGATACTCTGGAATAGAGATAAAAATAACAATATGGATGATAACTGAGAGAGTTGTGACAACTAGCCAGTGACGAGCGCTGATAACCATTCTATCTCTCGACCTCGGTCACTAACTCAACTTTTTTTACTCCACTTTCTCGCAGCTCCTCTAAGATCTCAATAATTTTATGAGAATCTACTCTATGATCCGCATGAATCTCTACAGACTCAGCACTACTGTTTCGAGTCAAGCGCTCAATAAGATAATGCAGTTGATATCTATTTTCAACCTCTCTTCCAGAGACAGCTATTTTACCCTCTTGGTCTAGATATATCTCAATATCTAAAACTTCAGCTGGGTCAGTGCTGGAAGATTGTGGATGCTCAAGATCCCAAAAATCTGGAGCCTTAATAGTTCCAGCCACCAAAAAAAAGATGATCAAGAGAAATATAACACTAACTAATGGTGTCATATCTAACTCTTTATGTTTTTTTCTATAGTAGTTAAAGTGCATACTCTACCTTATGAGACTCACCTGTGCCGCGCCACCACTGCGCAACTGATCTAATACTAAAACCACATCTTGCAGAGGAATCCCTACATCTGGGCGCACGATAAAACGCATATCTGGAGCGTCTACTATTAGTTTAATAACTTTCCCAGAGATACTTTCAAGCATAACTCTCTCTCGACCAAACTCAATCTCTCCACCACTACGGACCCTTACTAACATAGAGCCAACCCAAGCAGATTTAGTTCTAGTACTGTCCTCACTACTAGAGCCCGGAACATCAAGTGTAATATTGCGTTGTTGTGAAAAACTTGTAGTCAACATAAAGAAAATTAACAGTAGAAAAACCACATCTACCAGTGAAGTCAAACTCAGCCAGCGTCTTCTTTCACCTCTACCAACAGGGTCGAAATGCATTCTCTACTCTGCACGCCGTAGGGCTGCTAAGGTGCGAGTAACTGCATCTCCCATATCTTGCCTAACTCGCTCCACGATCCCCTCTAGCCAGTTAACAGCTGCCAAAGCAGGAATAGCCACTGCAAGTCCAACCGCAGTCGTTATAAGAGCTTCCCAGATACCACCAGCTAACATTGCTACATTAACCTGTACTCCCGCGCTCTCTAGCTGTCTAAATGCCTCTATCATTCCAAGTACCGTACCTAACAATCCAAGTAGAGGGCTTAAGTGAGCAACAGCATCAAGTCCTCGAATATATGAACCAAGATACTCTAACTGAGTTCTACCGTCACTCTCCAACTCCTCTTTTGCAATACTACTCTCATCTGTTGTTGAACCACTATTATGCAGACTTATAGCTCTCCGCATAACTACAGCTAATGGGCTTGCCATTTTTTTGTCCAATACTTTGATGGCAATATCTTCTCGACCAGACTTAATATTGCTGATAACCTGATCCACAAAAGTTCCAGAACCAAAGAGCACTCGTTTAGCTTGAAAGTGGTAGAGTTTTAATAAAAAAATTGCTACCGCATAGATTGAGAGCGCAAGCAGTATATAAGCAACCACTCCGCCCTTAGTGAAAAGCTCTAACCCTATATTATCCATAATAGATCCAATTCTCTCTTATTTGAACAGTTCAACAGGTGATTTAGAACTAGTCTCAACCATCTGCATACAGCCTGCAACATCTTCACTACCACTCTTACATGCCATAATTCTGTTAAGAAGAATACCACTCACTTCATTACACGCTACATCTTTCATTGGAACCATCGTAAGTACTGTTTTACCAGCTAAAATTTTCTGGAAATTGGTTGCATTGCCAGCACTAATAACCCCCTCTTTGTTAAAAAGATAGAATGAGGCAGTGAACTCTGAAAACTCTCTATCACTTCTATTTTTCAGTAGAATATAGGCAACGCAGGTCTTCTCCTTCTGCTTTAACTTGTTAAGTTCCATCTTGAGACTACCAGTCTCTACACTAACTACTTCTGCATCAGCGGCAGAAAGCAGGGTGATAGAGCTGAAAGAGAGAATAAACACAGCTCCAACTTTTGCAATTATTTTGCTAACTATTTTCATAATATTAATACCTTATTGACAACTAACAGCTAAATACTCTAGATCACTATCTTCTACCTCACCAAGATCCCAATAACCTCTACTATTAGCATGATCTATAGCAGCATTACGCTCTTCTGCAGAGTAGCTTTGTGAAATAGCTAGGATGTCGCCAGCATAGATCAAATCAGCATCACCATTTACATTCATAATTATCTCTCTGTTTTCACAGAGTAGTAGAGGCCAGAGCTTAGCATCTCCATAAACTCTATCTTGCGCTGCTATACTCCAGAGACTGTCACCGTTATCTACTTCAATTGAAGAAACTTTAGACTCTGTAACCACTTCATCTTCTAAAGCAATTTTATCTCCATCAGAGATCCCATCACCAATGGTAACTGATACATCAGGATCAACCTCTTCTATAGTAACCTCTTTACCGGTACTCTCATAAGCGATCACTTCAGGTGGCTTCTCTGGAGGAGTTGAGCCAGTTTTCTCTGCAGTATCTACTGCTGCCGCATATTTAGAACGAACATTTAGAGTATCATCGCACTCTGGTTGCGCATAACTCTTCTCCCAAAAACCTGTATGAATACACTCACCGTAAGGAGTACGCACGATAGATCCGTATCCATCAGTAAGATATCCCTCAAAGCTCCCTGCTTGCAGGGTAGTTACTAGCATCAATGCTGGCACTGCAAATAGGTTTCTGTATACTGTTTTTTTCATTTTTCATCTTCCTCTAAATTAATTAATTATCTATATAAAGCAACGCTCATTTTAACGCAAGAATTTTACTGGAAGCAGAACTCATTTACAATACTATTTTATAAAAAACTTAAATACTTATAGTGGTATGATATGCACTAAATTTAAAAGCATATATTAGAGATAGATAGAGAGTTAAAATGAGCCAATTCAAAATAGAGATAACTTATAAAACAGCAATTACAAACATCATAACTCTATTCTTAGTATCTTCCTTGGTTATAGCCGAGGAGGAGATGGATAGAGAGAGTGATGTTCCTATCGACATCTGGAGCAGTATGGCTTTTCCATTTAGCCCACAAAATCAGCCTAAAACTTTTACTCCAGAAATTCCAACTTATATTGAGAAACCTCGCCTGCCTATAATACCTTTTGCACTTCCACCACAAGAGGAGCTAGTTGCTGAATATCCAGAGGAGTATTGGAACTGCCTCTTGAACAACCTCCAAGGACTCGGCAGTGATGTTGCAGCTAAACTTATCACTCGCGCATGCCAAAAGAAGTATCCCAAGCGTTAATCCGCACCTAGTGCAGATCTAATGCAATAGCTAAAAAAATAGTCATCCCTAGCCAGTGGTTGTGAAGAAATGCCTTGAAACATAGTTTAGGATCTCGCTCTCTTATCAACCATTGGTGATAGATAGCAAATAGCGCCCCCACTCCAACTCCACTATAATAGATGTAACCAAGAGCAAACTCCCTTCCCACCTGCAGCAGAAGCAGAAACATCATAAGTTGAAACAGCCCTATCATTTGACGGTCCAGCCGTCCAAAGAGGATTGCACTAGATTTCACTCCAATCTTTAGATCATCTTCACGATCTACCATCGCATACATCGTATCATATACTACAGCCCAACAGAGAGTTGCAAAAAAGAGGAGCCAAGCACCAGCTGGAACCTCACCTTTAATTGCCGCAAACGCCATCGGAATCGCCCAACCAAATGCTGCCCCCAAAAAAATCTGAGGTAAATTAGTGTAGCGTTTCATAAAAGGGTAGATAGTTGCCAAGATAAGAGCACCAAGAGAGAGCTGAATAGTTAGAGTATTAAGAGTTAGCACTAACCCAAATGATAGTAGCAATAACAGGGTAAATAGTAGTAGTGCTGAACGACTACTTATTGCTCCTGTAGTAAGTGGACGATGCGCTGTACGAGCCACAAACTTATCTACTTTACGGTCGGCATAGTCATTAATAATACAGCCAGCAGAGCGCATAAACAACACTCCCAAAGAAAAAACAAGCAGGATGTATAGGGGCGGCACTCCATCTGCAGCTATCCATAACCCCCAGAGAGTTGGCCAGAGAAGTAGTAAAATTCCTATCGGCTTGTCTAGGCGCATTAACTGAATATATCGGTTTTGTAGATAGCTACTCATCAAAAATACTCTTACTCAATTACGCCCTTCTTCTGCGAAAAAAGTTTCGCAGCATCTCTCCACACTCATCTTCCAAAACTCCTGATCTAATCTCACAGTGATGATTGAGTGAGCTATGTTGTAAAAGTTGAAACTGTGATTCAACAGCTCCCCCTTTAGGCTCACGCGCTCCAAACACTACTCTATCTATCCGTGCTTGAATAATTGCTCCCGCACACATAGCACAAGGCTCTAAAGTTACAAATAGAGTAGCATTGGAAATACGATAATTTTTTTCAGCGGCGGCGGCTGAACGCAGCGCACGAATCTCAGCATGGGCAGATGGATCGTGAAGTGAAATTGGAGCATTCCACCCTTCACCAATCACCACTCCATCTCTAACCAAAAGTGCTCCTACTGGAACCTCTCCATCTATCTCTCCCTGCTCTGCAAGAAGCATAGCTTGGCGCATCCAGTGCTCATCACTCTCAATACGCTCAACACTATCTAGGGCTTTACTCATTCCCACTCAATAGTGGCTGGTGGCTTACCAGATATATCGTAAGCTACACGAGCTATACCATCAACTTCATTTATTATTCTACTAGATACTTTAGCCAAAAACTCATACGGAAGATTAGCCCAGCGTGCAGTCATAAAGTCTACTGTCTCCACTGCGCGTAGAGCTACCACAAAATCATACTGACGATTATCCCCCATTACTCCCACTGAACGAATAGGGAGAAATACTACGAAGGCTTGACTAACTTTATCGTATAGATCGGCTGCTCGCAACTCAGTAATGAATATATCATCAGCCTTACGAAGAATATTTGCATACTCTTTTGTAACTTCACCAAGAATGCGTACTCCCAGACCAGGACCAGGAAATGGATGACGAAACACCATCTCTGACGGCAAGCCTAACTCGAGACCTATCTTACGCACTTCATCTTTAAATAGCTCTCTGAGTGGCTCTAGGAGTTCAAGATTCATATCGTCTGGAAGGCCACCAACATTATGGTGAGATTTAATAACTTTAGCCTTACCATACTTTGACCCCGCAGATTCGATAACATCTGGGTATATCGTTCCCTGCGCAAGCCACTTAACATTAGAGAGTTTATCTGCTTCTTCATCAAAAATTTCTATGAAAGTGTGACCAATAATTTTTCGTTTCTTCTCTGGATCACTCTCACCTGAAAGTGCATTTAGAAAGCGCTCTTCAGAGTCAGCTCGGATAACTTTTATCCCCATATGCTCGCCAAACATCGCCATAACCTGCTTACCCTCATCTAGACGCAACAGACCGTTATCTACGAATACGCAGGTAAGTTGATCACCTATTGCGCGATGGAGCAGAGCTGCAACTACTGAAGAGTCAACCCCACCAGAGAGTCCTAATAAAACCTCATCAGAACCAACTTGTTTACGAATTGAGGCGATACTCTTATCAATAATATTAGCTGGATTCCAGAGTGCTTGACAGCCGCATATATCCAACACAAAACGGTTAATAATTCGTTCGCCCTGTTTAGTATGCGTAACCTCTGGATGAAACTGAACTCCGTAGAATCTACGCCCTTCATCAACCATTCCTGCTAAGGGCGCACTCTCTGTTGATGCCATAATTGAGAAGCTCTCAGGAAGTTCAACTACTCGATCTCCATGACTCATCCATACATCAAGCATTCCATACCCCTCTACAGTGGTACGATCTTCAATATCTTTTAAGAGTTCAGTATGCCCGTGGGCACGCACTTCTGCATAACCATATTCATGATGCTCTGCAGACTCTACCTTACCCCCTAACTGAGCTGCCATTGTCTGCATTCCATAACAGATACCCAGCACAGGAACCCCCAACTCAAACGCTAATTGTGGAGCTCGTGGAGTCTCATCCCCAGTTACACTCTCAGGACCACCAGAGAGGATAATCCCTTTGGGATGAAACTTACCCAGATCTGCTTCACTCACATCGTAGGGAAATATTTCACAGAATACACCAGCTTCGCGTACTCGCCGTGCAATTAACTGTGTATATTGTGAACCAAAATCGAGAATTAATATTTTATCCTGGTGGATATCAGAACTCTGATTACTCATAAGATATTACTCAAACCCCTTTGCGTCTTAGCGCCTTTGTGTGATATAGATAGAGATATCTAAACTATTCAGTTGCAGTTGTAGTTGTAGCTCTAGTTGTAACTATTCAGATTGCCTCTAAAATTCATCAGATCAAGGCGCAAAATTTGAGTATACCCATGTATATGATAATTTTGTAACGCAGAGATGGTGGATTTTAGGGGTAAACTGAATAGTTACACTCTGTAGTTTGGAGCCTCTTTAGTAATACTAACATCATGGACATGACTCTCTACCATTCCAGCTCCTGTTACCTGTACAAACTCTGGTCTATTGCGCATCTCTTCAATAGTGGTACAGCCAGTGTAACCCATACTAGAACGCAGTCCACCCATCATCTGATGAATAATTGCTCCCATTGCCCCTTTATAAGGGACTCGCCCCTCAATCCCCTCTGGAACTAACTTCTCAACATTACCATCATTCTCTTGAAAATAGCGATCGCTAGACCCCTTCTGCATAGCCCCTAGAGATCCCATCCCACGATATGATTTATATGAACGACCTTGATATAGCTCTACCTCACCTGGAGCCTCTTCAGTTCCTGCAAGCAAGCCTCCAACCATTATTGAGTGAGCTCCAGCAACGATAGCTTTTGCCATATCTCCTGAGTAGCGGATGCCGCCATCAGCAATAGCAGGAACTCCTGTACCTTTAAGGGCCTTAACAACATTAGATACAGCGGTAATTTGGGGAACTCCAACTCCTGCCACAATACGAGTAGTGCAGATTGAACCTGGGCCAATCCCAACTTTAACTCCATCAGCACCAGCTTTAACTAGATCAATTGCGGCTGCACCTGTTGCGATATTTCCTCCAATAACTTGAACCTCTGGGAAGTTATCTTTCACCCAACGCACTCTATCCAACACCCCTTGTGAGTGTCCATGCGCAGTATCTACCACAATAACATCAACTCCAGCTGCAGCCAATGCAGCAACTCGCTCTTCTGTATCAGCTCCTGTACCAACGGCTGCGCCTACTCTGAGACGCTCCTCACCATCTTTACAAGCATTTGGTTTATCCGTTGCTTTCTGAATATCTTTAACTGTAATCATTCCTCGCAGCTCGAAATTATCATTAACCACTAACACTTTTTCGATACGGTGCTTATGTAACAGTTCAATAACTTCCCTTTTATCAGCCCCCTCTTTAACTGTAACTAGACGCTCCTTTGGAGTCATTACTGTAACTACTTTCTCATTTAAGCGAGTCTCAAAACGGAGGTCACGACTGGTAACAATTCCAACTAGATCACTACCATCCACAACTGGAAGTCCTGAAATACCATACTGTTTAGTAATATCTATAACTTCTCGCACAGTAGCGTTAGGAGATATAGTTACTGGATTGGTAACCACCCCACTCTCAAAGCGTTTAACTTTAATAACTTCATTTGCCTGTGCCTCCGCATCCATATTTTTATGGATAATTCCAAGCCCACCCTCCTGCGCCATCGCAATAGCTAATTTTGCCTCAGTAACAGTGTCCATTGCTGCAGATACCATCGGTATATTGAGTTCAATTTCACGAGTAAGTTTAGTTACTAAGGAGGCATCGCGGGGAATAATTACCGAGTGCGCAGGAAGTAGAAGGACATCATCAAAAGTAAGTGCTTGTTCAACAAGTCGCATAGTATATTCCTATAAGTAAAGAGGAAAAGAGAGATTTTATGAGGCGCAGATTATACAGCAGCAACCTTCAGAGCGCAAATTTAATATTCGCCCAACAATCTCAGCTCTTGTATAATCTACAGATGAAAAATAATTTTACCCCTAAACCTGTTCTATCTGTATCCCAGTTAAATAGAGAGAGTAGATTTTTATTAGAGAACAATCTATCTAGCCTCTGGGTTGAGGGGGAGATATCTAACTTGGCGCGTCCCGCCTCTGGACATATCTATTTCACCCTTAAAGATGAGCAGGCTCAGATTCGCTGTGCGATGTTTCGCAATCGACTTAAAGATGTTAATTTTCGACCACAGAATGGGATGGAAATTCAGCTTCGTGGTTCTGTTAGCATCTATGAGGCACGAGGTGATTACCAGTTAATTGTTGATAGAATGAAACCAGGAGGTGAGGGAGTTCTGCAACGATCGTTTGAAGCATTAAAAAAACGACTTGATGCTGAGGGTCTATTCGATGAAGAGCAGAAGCAATTACTGCCTACCCTTCCTACCAGAGTTGGAGTTATTAGCTCTGCTAGTGGTGCTGCCATTCATGATATTTTAACGGTCTTAAAACGCCGTTTTCCTGCTCTACTTATCACCATCTATCCGACTTCAGTGCAAGGTATAGCTGCAGAGGGAGAGATCATTGCAGCAATTGAACAGGCACAACAGTATGGAAACTGTGATCTACTAATAATAAGCCGTGGTGGAGGTTCACTTGAAGATCTCTGGTCATTTAATGAAGAGGGGGTAGCGCGTGCTATCTATAACTGCACCATTCCCACAATATCTGCGGTCGGACATGAGACAGATTTTACTATTGCAGATTTTGTTGCTGACCAGCGCGCTCCAACCCCATCTGCTGCTGCTGAGATGATTTCACCTGATGGAGTTGCACTACAACAGCAGTTAACCCAATTTAGCAGAGAGATCACTCGAGAGATAAGCTCTCTGCTGGAGAGACGAGAGTCACAACTTAAAAACCTTAAGGTGAGACTGCGCCATCCCAGAGAACGGATTCAACAATTTGCACAACATTTAGATGATATAGAGCAGAGATTACTCCACAGCGGAAAGTATCTCTTTATAGAGCATAATAGTAGAGTAGAGAATCTACTTCTACGCCTGCATAACAGTAGACCTGACCATCAAATAGAGCTACTCCGCCAACAACTCCAAAATAGTGGAGAACAGCTAAATAACTCACTCCGCCATAAAATAGGTGAACAGCAAGAGCATTTAGCTGGATTGGCTCACGCCTTAGAGAACCTAAGCCCACTCTCTACTCTAGCACGCGGTTACAGCGTTACTCTAGATCAGGATGGAGTTATTGTCGCCAGCGTTAACTCTGTAGAGTCTGGAGCTAAAATTAGCACTAGAGTAAGAGATGGAGTTATTGAGAGTAAGGTTTTTTAAAACTCTGACCAATCATCTCCCTTACTAATATCTTTTCTCTTCCTAATACCTTCTCCCTTACTAACATTGGCCCTCTTCACAACCGAGGAACGAGGTCGTGCAACATTAGTTACATGGTTCTGGTTCTGGTTCTGCTTCTGCACCTCCTCCT
The DNA here is from genome assembly GCA_018658305.1 of Thiotrichales bacterium. Taxonomy (GTDB): domain Bacteria; phylum Pseudomonadota; class Gammaproteobacteria; genus Thiopontia. The sequence goes on from JABHVM010000065.1 coordinate 35,560, forward strand.
GAGCAGGAGTATCATTTTGCTTAAACGACCCCTCCAACTTAAACAGAGATACCGTCTCACTCAATGAACTAGCCTGTTCACTAAGTTGGGAGCTAGCTGCTGCGGTCTCTTCCACTAGAGCTGCATTTTCCTGGGTTACCGAATCCAATTGACCAATAGCAGTATTGACCTGGTCAATACCTTGGGTCTGCTCTTTAGCTGCTAAGGCAATCTCTCCAGCAATGTCATTAAGTTTTTTAACAGACTCTTGGATATGCTCCAGCGCATCGCCACTATGATTCACCAGTTTTGTTCCCTCTTGGATTCGAGAAGTACTATCCTCAATCAGCCCTTTTATATCTTTGGCTGCATCAGCAGAGCGTTGCGCTAGCGTTCTTACTTCACCCGCCACCACTGCAAACCCTCTTCCATGCTCTCCTGCACGCGCCGCCTCTACAGCCGCATTAAGTGCTAACAGATTAGTCTGGAAAGCGATCCCATCAATCAGCGTAATAATTTCTGAAATTTTATTGCTAGATGTATTGATACCCTCCATAGCATCGACCGCATTTGAGACCACATCTGCTCCCTCAATAGCTCTCCTTAATGACTCTCCAGCAAGATCACTAGCTTGCGCCGCATTATCTGCATTCATTGTTACGGTACTAGACATCTCCTCCATACTGGCTGCTGTCTCTTCAAGACTTGCTGCCTGCTCCGAGGTTCTACTAGATAGATCTAAACTGCCTCGTGAGATTTCCGCTGACCCTGTATTTACACTTTTTGAGATATAACGAACCTGACTCACAATACCAGAGATGTTGGTCTGAGTGGCGTTGATTGCATCTTTTAGCAGACCTAATGAACCAAGATAGTTGCCCTCAATATTTTTAGTCAAGTCGCCCTCTCCCATTCTATTTGAAGTCTCAACCACCTCTGCAATAGAGGTTTGAAGATCTCCCATAGCACCATTAATATTCTTACTAAGGGTTTCAAGGTCTCCTTTTGCGTCATATCCCATTCGTGCATCAAAATCACCTTGCGCAAGGCGTTCTATAATATTACCAACCTGCTGCAACACCTCATCAATCGAGCTCATTGCTCCGTTCACTTGGTCACGGAAGATCTCTTCCACGCTATCATCCATACGCACACTCAGATCGCCATCCCCCAACCCTTTCATAACTTTACCCAACGCATGCATGGTATTCTCCACACTATCTGCCGAGCCATTGACCCCCTCTTTGAGGGTGGATAGATCACCGATATAGTCACCATTCATACGCTGCTCAAAGTCTCCTCTGGAGATTGCACCAACCACATTACTAGCGTTACTGATGGAATCTTGCAATAGCTCCAATAGTCCATTGACACGATCAGCCATCCCACCGATCTCATCTTTTGTTGAAACCCCAATACAGCGCAGAGAAAAATCACCAGTTTTCTCTAGCTGTCCAAACAGGTCAGTTACTTTTATAATGGGAACAGTAATCGCACGAGCCACTAGCCACCCAATAGCAATAATGGCGAGCAACCCTAACCCTCCTACCAAGAACATCAGATTGCGCAGGGTGTTGACGGCGAAGAATGCCTCTGCCTCATCAATCTCTGCCAGTAGTGCCCAACTCACTGCTCCAATCTCTACTGGTGTATAGGCAGAGAGAACTGGATTGCCGTTATAGTCGACAATAATCTTTGAGTCGCGCTCACCAGCCAACGCGGAGTGAGCTGCTACGGTGTCTACTTTACCAAGCTCTGGATTTTTGAAGGAGGTCATCACGCTATGATTTTCAGGATCAAGAAATGAGTCTGATCGCATTAACAGGTCTTGCCCAATCAGATAGGTCTCTCCACTCTCACCCATCCCCTCTCTTTGACTCATAATAGCATTGATTCCATCCAGTGGCAGCTGTAGTGCCACCACCATCTCAACTTCACCATTGTAGAGAATCGGTCTAGCAATGAAGGCTGCTGGCTCTCCATTCGAAGGAGCGTATGGGGCAAAATCTGCAATTCCGTACTTTTTGGTCTGCAACACTTGCTGCATCAACTTCCCAAGATTGGAGTCACTATATCTCCCATTAACCATATTGGTTTGATAGTCGGACTCTTTCGCCACGCTGTAGAAGAGGTAACCATCTGGATTCATCAGGAAGAGGTCATAATAGCCAGACTCTTCAATATATTTACTGTAATAATCCTTCTCTGCCCCTTTTATTATGGGGACAAATGCCTCAGCCACATCTATCTCACTGAGGATCGCCCACTGTGCACCTAATGCATTCAATGGCGCATAGGATGAGAGCACCGGATTTCCATTGTAATCAATAATCACTTTACTATCGGTCTCTCCACGAAGCGCCGCTTTGGATGCACTAGTCTCCACACTTCCCTTAGCAGGATTGCGGAATGAGGATAGAACGGAGTGGTGCTCTGGATTAAGATATGAGTCAGAACGCATCAAGCGGTCACTTCCGATCAGGTAACTCTCTCCGGTCTTTCCCATTCCAGTGCGACCACTCATTACTGATGTAATTTCATCTATTGGCATCTGGAATATTAACACTCCAATCTTTTCATCACCAGAAAAAATTGGGCTTGCTATAAAACTGGCTGGAGCATTATAAGATGGCAGGTACTGACTATAATCCTCAAATACATACTTTCCTGATTCAGTCACTGCCATCGCTTTTTTAAATACTCTACCAATACCAGTTTTCGCATAAGGTCCATCAACTAAAGATGTTGCATAGTCGAGCTCTTTAAAAACAGAGTAGACCACCTTCCCAGACTCTGCCCCAACAAAGAAGAGATCATAATAGCCGAACTGATCTGTAAAACTTCTAAATGATGGGTGGATAGATTTATGCAGTTTTGCATAAGGGGATATATCATACTTTGGAATATCCAGTTTATGCTTACTACCAAGTGGATGTGGATTGCTAGAAATATAGGTATATTGGAGCATAGTTGATCCCATATCTAAGCGAGAGACTAACTTTTCAACTGCTACATTTTTACCAGAATTTTGCCGTCCAAATTCTTGTGCAAACTCGTTTTTGTAGTACTCAGCTAACAGAGCCTGCTCCTCCTCAATATCTCCACCTAGCATGACATCTTCTTCAAACATATCAAATGTCTCACTTAATTGAGACATCGTCTCTACGATAGAG
>JABHVM010000009.1 GCA_018658305.1 Thiotrichales bacterium
ATCAGAACGAAAACCGGGACAAAGAGGTAGACTAAAGCGCTCTAAAGCGAGAAACCTTCTGGAGCGTCTAATAAACTATGAGCAAGATGTATTGCGTTTTATGGTTGAAGAAGAGGTACCATTCACTAATAATCAGGGAGAACGAGATCTGCGTATGGATAAAGTACAGCAGAAAATTTCAGGCTGCTTCCGCTCTGAAAAGGGAGTAGAGATGTTTGCTCGCACCAGAAGTTATCTCTCCACTTGCCAGAAGAATGGAGTATCATCTGCTGAGGCGTTGAGATTACTTTATAAAGGGCAGTGGCCTGAGTTTATGGGGCTGAGTCCTGAATAGTTACTTTTCATCTACCTTATATCTCCTCGTTATTATGTTTGCTCTCTTAAAATTTAAGAACGGGCTGAACAGTTGCTATCAATACATTTTTTAAATATAGCTTTATGAACATCACCAAGACTCATCATCCCAAGCAGTTTATCACCATCTATAACTGGGATACGGCGGAAGCGGTTGCGTACCATTACTGAGGTTGCTTTTAAGATCGGCATATCTGCAGCTACCCCTATTACGCCTGTTGTCATCAATTTACTAACTTCCATTCCTAGTATTGAGGCATACTCATTTTCCATCTCTTCAAAATCTATACTCTGCCCAATGTTGAAGCTATCTTCTAGAGAGGGGAACATCTTATGCAGTACATCTTTCTCTGCAATAAAGCCAACCAGCTTTTCACCCTCTAATACAGGTAGTCCACTGACTCGATACAGGGTCATAGCGGAAACCACTTCTCGCATAGGTGTATCAGGTTTTACCGTGTATACATTGCAGGTCATAATATCTTTTACTAACATATAGTATTCTCCTAACTGATTTACTGTTTACATAATTATATAGTATCTTCCATATCTTTTGCCTCTTCAAATACCTTCTCTCCAGCACTGATGCATCCTAAAGGAATTACCACTAGAGTTAATAGGGTGGAGATAAATACGCCGAAGAGTAGTGATACAGCCATTCCCTGGAAGATTGGGTCGGTTAAGATTACTGCAGAACCTAGCACCAATGCAAGTGCTGTGATTAAAATTGGACGAGTTCTTGATTTTGCTGAGAGGATTACCGCATCCATAAGAGGAGTTCCAGCACGGAATGAGTGCATCGTGAAGTCTACCATCAAGATGGAATTTCTCACAATTATACCAGCAAGTGCAATCCAGCCGATCATTGAGGTGGCAGTAAATTCTGCGCCCATAATCCAATGTCCAGGCACAATACCAAGTAGGGTTAGCGGAATTGGGGACATAATAATTGCAGGAATTATAAAGTTGCCAAATGCCCAAACTACTAACATATAGATTGCAACTAGAGCTACTGCAAAGGCAATACCCATATCACGGAATGTCTCATAGGTTACAGTCCACTCTCCAGCCCACTCAAAGCCTGTAACTTTATCTGTTGCAGGAGGACCTGTGTACTCACCACTACGAAGTTCTACACCGTCTGGAGTGACATATCCCTGCTCTTTCATAAGGCGTTCAACATCAAGCATTGCGTAGATGGGTGCTCCTAAGCGCCCAACTGCATCACCTACTACAAATTCAACTTTGCGCAGATCTTTATGGAAGATAATTGGATCTCGTTTCACTTTTACGAACTTACCTAACTCAGAGAGAGGAATGGTGCGCTGGTCCATCGTCATAATTGGAAGATCTCCTAAGCGATGAAGATGTGAACGTTTCTCTACTGGAATAGTCATCACTATATAGGTCGGCTCTAAAATTAGTGATTGGAAAATTGTGGTAGCTTTAAATTCGCCCATTACCATTGCAAGGTGCTGGTTGATTGTCTCCACTGAAATTCCTTGACGAGATGCTTTTTCACGATCAATCTCAAAGTGCCAAGTCTCCATAGAGCTCCTCATAAGATTATCAACATCAGAGATTCGTTCTGATTCACGGAATAGTCGAGTCATATCATCTGCAACTTTGCGGCGAGTCTCCGCATCTGGACCATGAATTTCCGCTACTACAGTCTGAAGTACTGGTGGGCCTGGAGGCATCTCAACTACAGTGATGGAGGTGCCTTCTGGCTTCTCAAGCTGCTCTAGTTGTTTACGCACTGCGCTAGCAATTTGGTGGCTAGTACGATCTCGCATACCTTTATCCGTAAGTTGAATAGCAATTTCAGCCTGCCAAGGAAATTGGCGTAGGTAGTAGTGACGGACTAGACCGTTAAAGTCAAATGGTTGTGCAGTGCCAATATAACTTTGGGTTGCAATAATCTCTTCAATATCGGCAATCTCTTCAGAGATCTGTTGGGTGAAGTTTGCGGTAGTTGGAAGTGCTGTTCCATCCTTCATATCTACCACAATACTAAAGCTCGACTTATTATCAAATGGCAACATTTTTACTGGTACAGAAGTGTTATAGAACATATACATTGCAGCAAAGAAGCTAATGATTAGTGCTATAAGGAAAGCACGACCTTTCGTTTTATCTGTAGCTAAAGTGGTAATAATACTGCGGAAGAAGCGATCCATCTTCTCATCAATTTTTTCATCTCTCTCTTCCATCTCTCGCAATTTCTCCATTGTTGGAGCTATGCGCATAGCTAACCAAGGTGCGAATACTAATGCAGCAAATAGAGATAGTACCATTGCAACTGAGCCGAGAGCAGGAATTGGTTCCATATATGGCCCCATCATTCCAGAGACAAAACCCATAGGGATAAGTGCGGCAACTACGGTATAGGTTGCGAGTACTGTAGGGTTACCAACTTCGCGTACCGCATCAACCGCAGTTTTTGTATCCATTGATCCAGCCATTAACCAGCGTCGGTAGATATTTTCAACAATAACGATGGCATTATCGACTAAGAAACCGATAGAGAAGATAAGAGCAAATAGACTTACACGATCAATAGTGTATCCCATCAACATTGCCATAAATACGGTTCCTACAAGAACTACTGGAATTGTAAGAAGGACTACAATAGATGGTTTAATGCCGAGACTTAGCCATACTAAGAAGGTAACTGCGGCAGTAGCCACAAAGAGCTTAAATAGAAGGTCGTTAACTTTATTGTTGGCGCTCTCTCCATAGTTACGAGTAACTTCAACATGGACATTATCAGGGATAAGATAACCTTTAAGGTTGTTGTTGACCTCGTCGAGGATACTGTTAACTACAGATACTCCATTAGATCCGCGCTGTTTTGCAAGAGCGATTGTAACAGCCGCTGCATTATGGATAGGCTGTTCATGTTCAGTTGCCAATCCAGTTGAGTAGGTGACGATTGATTTCGTCTCTTCTGGACCTTCGATCACTTTAGCTACATCACGTAAAAATACAGGAGTACCACGATGTTGTCCAACTACCAACTGTTTAACATCTTCAAGATTAGCTAAAAATCCACCAGATTCAACAAAGAAGAATTTATTGCTCATCTCAATGGAGCCAACAGTGTGTCCAGTATTGGCAGTCTGTACTGCATGTACAATCTGTCCAGGGCTAACTCCAAAGCCAGCTAGGCGTTCAGGTAGTATTTCAATGCGCACTTGGCGTGAACGACCACCAGTAACAAATCCAACCCCAGTCTGTGGAAGTTGCTTGAGATGCTGCAGTACACTTACTCCAAGAGTGCGGAGATATTCATCATCAACCTCTTCTGACCAGAGAGTTAAAGTTACAGAAGGGACATCATCTACCTCTTTCGGTTTAACTTTGGGTGGTTTTATCCCCTTGGGCAGAAGATCAAGATTAGATTGAATCTTACTATGTACCTGTAGGATAGACGGCCCCATAGGTTCGCCTACTTTAAACTGAATAGTTATCACACCGTATTCACGATCACTAGCTGAGTAGACATGCTTGATTTTTGGGATCTCACTCAGAACTCTCTCAAATGGATCGATAATTTGGTTAGCAACTTCACCTGAAGATAGGCCAGGAGCTGGGAAGAAGATGTCGATCATTGGGACAGAGATCTGTGGATCTTCTTGGCGTGGAGTTGCAATAAGTCCCCAAATACCAACTACCATCATCGCAATAAAGAGTAGAGGGGATAGTGGTGAGTGGATAAAGGATTCAGCAAGACGACCAGCAAAACCTAGATCTTCAGTAAGCTCCTCAGTCGATACTTTGGTATCTTTACTAATCTCCACAGTTTCGCTTTTGGCAGATTCACTTTGAGGCGGCTCTGTAGTTGCTGCAACAGTAGTCTCGGCACCCGTAGTTTGGTCAATTGAGGTGGGCTCTTTTGGATCACTCATAATAATATATCTCTTTAAAAAGTTATGTCTATCTACAATAGTTATTTAAATATCTCTATCTAACCATTACTTTGATGAAGTGGTAGAGGAGGATGGAGTAACCATTACCTGATCCCCAGTTTTAACTCCAGAAAGAATGCTAACCCAGCCATTATCTGCCTGCTCACCTACGCGCACCAAGCGCATTGAGATTTTATTTTTGTTATTGAGTACAAAGAGAGCAGGGAGGCTACCGCGCCATACGATAGCTGATCGAGGAACAGTGACTAAATTACTAGAGCTTGCAGATGGATCAGGAATCATCACCTCAGTGTACATCCCTGGAGCTGCTTTGGAGTCAGCTACATCAAATTTTACGGTAACGGTATGACCTCTCTGGTCTGCCATAGGGAAGATGCGATTTACCGTTATAGTGGTAATTTCGCTATTTTGATCGAGGCGAGCTCTAAGCTTCATACCTTTATGGAGGCCACGAACTAGACGAGCTGGAACTTCGGCACGAATCTGTAATCTACTAGTGTCACCAAATAGAAAAAGAGGAACTCCGGGTTGAGCTGGCTGTCCAATCTCAACCATTTTCCGCAGAATCATTCCATCAAAAGGAGCGAGAATAGTAGCATTATCTATATTTTCATCAAGCTCACGAATTGCTGCAGCAGCTTGCTCGTAGGCATTTTGAGCAGTCTCTACCTGAATGTTCATTCCATAAACATTAGTATTGCGTTGAGAGCTAGAGTCGCCTCGTCCACTCATATTACGTATTGGGTCTGAAAACATTCCCATCATGCTAGGGAGTCCGCCCATCATCGCATTAGATTGTGAGTTAGGATTTTCAATCTCATTGCGTAATTGTACTCTAGCATTTCTAATTCCAGCATCTGCGCTGGCTAGTTGTGCCTCTGCCTGCGCTCGTTTTGCCAACATCGCATCTATATCTTGTGCAGCAAGACGGTCTCCTTTATTGAAACGGTCCCCCTCTTGTCCTGCAATAAAGATAACATCTCCTGGCATTTTTGCTACCAAATTAACCTCTTTTTGAGGAATGACGGTGCCACCTAATGAGATAATTGCTCCGACCCTACTGCTCTGTGCAGTAATAAAAGAGCTGCTATCTTTATTTGAAGTGGTGTCGACAGTAGTATTTTCTGCAGATGCTTGGGTGGATATTAGTATGGCGCTAACAATAGCTGCGGATAGAATTTTATTCATAGCAAGTCCTGTTTAAATGTAGAGTAAAAATTTATCAACAGATTTTACTAATTAGAGTGGTGTGGTGTCAACTATAAGGCTAAACTTTATAATCACTCATCCCTGTAGCAAAGGTTGTGACAAACCCTTTAGTTATCTGTTGATCTCGCAGAGCAAGCAGTGCATGCTGCGCATCTTCACGGCACTCATAGTGAGTGACTTTATAGCTGCTTCGCCCATCTTGTATTCCAGACTCCCTAATTAGAGTCCAGCCATCAATTAGATCTTCTTGAATCTGGAGTTGATAGAAGCGAAGTAGTGTTCCGCTTTGCGGAGATGTTTGCATATATATTCTCATATATTAAAGAGGCGCTGATGCTCTGAGAGTGCATAGCGATCGGTCATGCCAGCGATATAATCAGCTATTACGCGAGCTGTATGAGATTTTTTACTGCTCTGGTACGCCTCGCTGGGGAGTAATTTTGGTTCTTGCATAAATGCATCAAACAGATCTAGTAGTATCTGCTCTGATTTTGCTGTCATCCGCATAACTTGATGGTGGTGATATAAGTTTTCTCGTAAAAACTGTTTTAGTTCCCGGCTCTTCTCCACAATATTGGAGCTGAACTGGATGAGAGCAGTCGGGTGGTTGCGTACAGCATCTATATCTGAAGGATTGCTCTCTTCTATAAGGAGCTTGCTATTTTCAATAAGATCTACAACAAGACGATTAATCATTCGTCGAATAATTTCATGAATAGTGCGTCGTGAGTTTAGCTCTGGGTAGATCTTAACTACTATCTGATACTGTTCGTTGAATAGTGCGACCTCCTTGAGCTGTTCAATAGTAAGAAGTCCAGCCCGAAGCCCATCATCTAGATCATGGTTGTTGTATGCGATCTGATCCGCAAGATTAACTAATTGTGCCTCTAAACTAGGTTGAGTTTTGTTTAGAAAGCGTTCCCCAATAGTTCCAACCTCTTTTGCATTTGCTATAGAGCAGTGTTTGAGAATCCCTTCTCTGGACTCAAAGGTTAGGTTAAGTCCCGAAAACTCTGCATATCTCTCTTCTAGCTGATCTACTACTCGCAGTGATTGGAAATTATGTTCAAAGCCCCCATGGTTTTTCATGCAGTAGTTGAGAGCATCCTGCCCCGCATGTCCAAAAGGGGTGTGCCCAAGGTCGTGCGCAAGTGCTATCGACTCGGTAAGATCTTCGTTGAGCTGTAGAGTGCGCGCAATAGAGCGACTGATCTGCGCAACTTCAATGCTATGAGTGAGACGAGTACGGTAGAGATCACCTTCGTGATTTACAAAAACTTGAGTCTTATACTCAAGGCGGCGAAATGCGGTGGAGTGAATAATACGATCACGGTCTCGCTGAAACGCGCTCCTATATTCTGGAACCTGCTCTGCAAAGGCGCGTCCACGAGTAGAGCTATCGTGAGCTGCGTAGGGTGCAAGGTTGCAAGGATCTGCCATAGAGTATCTTTAATCTGCAGTTGAGCTATTTGCAGTTATGGTATCTCTAAGTTGTTGCTCAGAAAACGCAGTGCTGAGTACAGCATCACCAATGCTTTTTTGAAGTATTAGTCTTATTTTTCCAGCTTCACTCTTCTTATCAACAGCCATCCGTTGCAGGTAGTCATCACTACTCAATTCAGCGGGCCCCTGTTCTGGGAGATTGGATCTTTTTATCAGGTTGCGCAAACGCATAACATCTACGGAGCTGATCCAACCTAAGCTTTGTGACAGATCGACAGCCATTACCATTCCTGTTGCGATAGCCTCACCGTGCAGCCACTCGCCATATCCCATTCCAGCCTCTATGGCGTGCCCGAAGGTGTGCCCAGAGTTGAGTAGAGCACGCTGTCCAGCCTCTAGCTCATCAGCAGCAACTACTTCAGCCTTGTTTTCGCAAGAACGCTGGATAGCGTAAGAGAGTGCTGCAGGATCTCGTTGTAATAGAGAGTCTATATTCTGCTCTAGCCACTCAAAAAATGGAACATCACGAATAAGGCCATACTTAATCACCTCGGCAACTCCAGCACTAAGTTGACGATCATCCAGCGAATTAAGGGTCTGAGTATCTGCAATTACGCACTCTGGTTGGTGAAATGCGCCAATCATATTTTTGCCAAGCGGATGGTTAACTCCAGTCTTACCACCAACAGATGAGTCAACTTGAGCTAGGAGGGTGGTTGGTATCTGAATGAAATTTACCCCTCGTTGATAACTTGCTGCGGCGAATCCAGTGATGTCTCCTACCACCCCACCACCAAGTGCAATTAAAGTACATTTGCGATCAAATCGCGCATTAAGAAGAGCATCAAATATACTGTTCCAACTCTCTATATTTTTATACTGCTCGCCATCCGGTAGAATTACTGACTCTGTGTGATAGGATGTTAGTGCATCCTCAACATACTTAAGATAGAGTGGAGCTACTGTAACATTGCTTACAATCATCACCTGCGTGCCATGTATGTGGGGAGCAAGAAGTGAATTTAGAAGTTTGTTGTCATTAAGGATGGGGGATCCAATATGAATTGGATAGCTGCGTTCAGCTAGATCGACTTTCACCTCTACCCTATCTGTTGTATTAGTTAAAGTTGAGTTACCCATTCTCTTCTGCCTCTGCTTCATCTTTAGTTTGAATTTCGTTAATAGCGGTTATTAGTTGAGGGATTGCTTGCTGTATTGGTCTATTATCGGTCTCTACTACAATATCTGCAATCTTGCGATAGAGTGGGTCGCGCTCATCTAGGAGCTGCTGGAGCTTGGCTTTTGGATCTTTGCTTTGGAGTAGGAGGGGGCGGCTTTTGTTGCCTTTAGTGCGCTTGTGAAGCTGTTCTGCGCTTGCCCTCAGATAGATCACAAGACCATTAGCGGATAGCTGTTTACGATTTTCCTCTATTAGTACAGATCCTCCTCCAGTAGCAAGCACTAAGCCCTCTCTACAGCTTAACTCAGTTATACAAGCGGCTTCTCGTTTACGGAAACCATCTTCACCCTCTATGTCAAAGATGGTGGAGATAGAGACCCCATTGCGCTCTTCAATTTCATGATCGCTATCCACAAACTCTTTACCTAGAGCTTTAGCAAGGCGCTGTCCAATGGTAGATTTTCCAGCCCCCATTAGACCTACAAGAAAAATATTACTTTTTTTATGTTTCATCTACAGTTTTAAAATATCCATTCTTAAATTGTAACTATTCAGATGGCCTCTAAAATTCATCAGATCAAGGCGCAAAATTTGAGTATATCTCGATGCCCTTTAGGGTGCAAGCGTATATGATAATTTTGCAACGCAGAGATGGTGAATTTCAGGGGTGAGCTGAATAGTTACTCTTAATTTTCAATAATTGAGGGGGTGATAAAAACTAGCAGTTCACCCTTATCCTCACTCTTGCCGTTGCTCTGGAATAGCTGACCAATAATCGGTATATCACTGAGTAGCGGAACACGGTTATCTGATTTACTTTTACGTTCTTCATAGATGCCGCCGACCACTAAAGTCTCTCCACTCTCCACCATAACTCGAGTTCTTATCTCTCGAGTATCAACACTCGGTTCACAACCAGTGCAAAGGATAGCACCAACGGCATCTTTTTTAACCTGTATTGTGAGAATTATTTCCTGTTCGGGTGTTATCTGTGGAGTGACCTTTAGCTCCATAACAGCATCTTTAAAGCTTATATCTGTGCCACCACTAAGGGTATCAGAGCGATATGGAATCTGTACTCCCTGTTGAATAGCTGCCTCATAGCCATTCGAGGTGATAATTCTAGGGTTGGCTATAATCTCTGTTTTGCCTTCTACTTGGGCAGCTGATAGCTCAAGATCAATTAAACTTCCAGTTGCAAGCTTGGCTAAAGTTAGCCCAATTTGCCCGCTAGGAGAGGAGACAGGTAAATTTACCGCAAGACGGTTGCCGCTTCCACTAACTCCAGGAGTAGTTCCAGAAAGAGCGTTATTGGCAGCTTCACTGTTGCCAGAGAGAGAAAATCCCCAACGATTTTGTACAGCATCAAGATGAGTTAAGCCGAGACGTGCTCCTAGCTCATGGCTAAAATTAGTTGAGGCTATAACTATTCTAGACTCTATTAATACTTGCTGTGATGGAGTATCTAAACTAGTGATTAGAGCGCGGAGCTCCTCTCTGCGCTGACTGCTCCCCTCAATAATTAGAGAGTTGGTTCGTGCATCAACTCCAACAATCTCTTTTTCATTAATTAAGCTCTCTCTCATATCGGCCGCAGTTGAGTAGTTTAGAGGAATGACTTGAACAGTCTGCTTCTCTATTAATGGCAAGGGTGAATCTATATCTGTAGAGCTATCTTTAATAGTGGGTATAGTTTCATTTTGATCTGCTTGGTTAAAGAGAGCAAGCTCTACGCTACTTCCAGCTAAGCGTAATTGGTGAAAAAGAGGAGCTCTGCTCAAGATAATCAAGCGACTCTCTCTCTGGTTCGTTGCAACATCTACCTTCTCTAAAGGAGAAGGTAGCTGGGTGGGAAGGGTAGAGAGTAAGTTATCGCCAAGCTGACTGTTTGGAATGTCAATTATTAGGCGTTCTGGGCTATGAATAGAGAAGAGAGTAGGGTTAGATGGAGGTTGGTCAAATTTAAGCTTTAACACGGCAACAGGCCGCTGCTCTCCGTTTGACTCTATACTGTTTGGGGTGATAGTAACTTTGTTGAGAGTAGCTATTGCCCAGCTCGAAGTATGGGTAAGTGCTAACAGAGTTAAAAGCAGGAGCTGAGCTAAAGTCATTATTAAGGCTCTAGCAGTAGTTACAGTGTATACTTTAACTCTACACATTAGTCTTGAAATCATAAATGGTATGTTTCACAATAGTTATCTCTCACAATAGTATGTCCCACTCTTTATCACATTACACTGGCTGGAAGCTACAGCAGTTTAGGCGGCTCTTTTACAGCGGAGCTGTTTTTGCCTATCCAACTGAGGCGGTCTATGGTCTCGGATGTGACCCCTGGAACTATGCGGCACTCTCTTCACTGTTAGAGCTGAAACAGCGTTCCATGTCAAAAGGGGTCATCCTGCTTGCTACAACTAAAGAGCAACTCGCCCCTTTTGTCTCTCTAAAGAGTAACGCAAATTGGAGCAAGTTGGAAGTAGGTAATGATAAAAAACCGACGACTTGGATTGTTCCAGCCTCTGCAGAGTGCCCAGTATGGATTCGAGGAGCTCATACAACTGTGGCTGTTAGGTTAACTAATTTTCCCCCAGTTGTTGCGCTGTGTGGAGCAGTAGGGTCGGCTTTAGTCTCAACCAGCGCAAACCGTAGCGGACATCCTGCATTGAAGAGTGCGCTTATGGTAGAGGCTGAGTTTGGTTTAGAGTTAGATCAGATAATGGTTGGTAACTGTGGAGGCAGTGACAGAGCAAGTGAAATCATAGAGCTTAACTCAGGGAAGAGGATAAGATAAATATTGAGCCGTTAGAGTTCTTGAAAATATGAGAAAAATTATAGGAAATTGTCTCTCTTAAAGTGTATCATTAAACTATGCTTCATAGTATTAAAGAGGTTCGTGAATTAACTGGCAAAAGTCGCTCCAGCATCTATCGTATGTTTAGTGCTGGCGAGCTTGCCTATAGCGTAGGCAGAGATGGTAAGAGACGAGTTGAGACATCTGAACTCCTTCGAGTTTTTGATGATATAAACTTTGAGGACTCTCCATCTTTAGCCGAGTCAGAGCCTCGCTCTGCTTCAGCTACACCTCCACCAGCAGGACCAGACCCCTATGTAACAGCTCGTGAGCTGACTGACTTGCGTGGTATGATTCATGAGCTTAAAGATGAGCTCTCTGATATTCGTGAAGATAATCGTAGATTATTGCGTCTGTTAGAGTATCAGACAGTGCAAAGTCAAGATTGTAAGCAGGCAACTGAAACAGCTAGTCAGAGTGATGCGACAGCTTCGGTCGATAGTAAAGGTTCGGATAGCGGTGAATTAAAGCAAGAGAGTGAGCTCAAGTTAGAGCCAGAACCAGTTCAAGCAGAAGAGAAGGTTACAAAGATGCCAGCGGTTGTAACTATTCCTTTAACGGATAAAGTGACTGCAGAGGATGAAGATGGTGATGAACCTAGCGATGATAATATTACCCCTGTGACCGAAGTGGCTGGCAAAGGTTGGAAACAATATCGAGAACAGCGGGCTGCTCAAAGTTTAGAAGAGAAGATCGAGATCGAGGCTGAGATCGAGGATAATAGTAACCCATCCTTCCCCTCTTCATCTGCTGTGAATGATTTAAAAGGGTGGTTGAAAGAGTTCTTTTTGGGGGATTGGAGATAGTCCTAGCTATCAAGCCTTGAAATTTTTATAAAAAACTACTTGCATATTCAATAAAGTTATAGTATAATTATCTCAATCGCAGCATTTTTATTTTAAGAGTTGTGTTTAAGTATATTTAGTATAGATTTTATCAACAGGAGATTACACTATGAAAAAGATTGCATTAACAGCAGTTGCAGTAGCAGCAATGGTAACCACAAGCATAGCTAGTGCTGGATGGTTTGGTGGTAATAACAGTGGTTGGAATAATGGCTATGATGATAATGATTGGCCAGAGTGGACTCCAATGTACTGGATGGAAGAGATGATGGATGAGTGGGATGATAACGATGATGATAACTATCGTTATGGTAACAGAAATGGTTATGGGCAGGGTTATGGATATGCTCCTAACGGTTACGCTCCTCAGTACGCTCCTCAGTATGCTCCAGCACCTGTAGCTCCTCGTGCACCTGCTCCACAGCAGTAGAGTTAGAGTGTAGAGTCTGTTTAGTTTAGGCTCTTAACGATAAAAACCCTCGGAAGATTATATCTTCCGAGGGTTTTTTGTGCGTTTTACTTTTTAGTTGTTAAACTAATCAGCAAATGTATTTGAGGTGATATTTTCATACCAGCTCAATGCATAGTCAACTTCACGCGCGCGGTGAGCAGCATTTCTCTTGTCACCACTAGGAGTCAAGCCGCCAGACATCTTCTGGATCTTAGACCCATCTTGACGCAACTTATATACTGCCGCAACAGAGATAGCATCTTTAGGCTCAAACGAGAGTACGCTATAGCAAGTATTGACATAAGCTGGGCTCTCTAGGTTCCCACCATTAATCATAGCAACAATAGCAGAGGCACATACTTTAGCTTCTGATGATGCAGCATATCCAGATTTAGGCATTCCTTTTGCCTGACTGGCGTCACCAATTACATGGATGTTTTTACGCAGTGTAGACTCAAAGGTATGTAGATTAACTGGGCACCAGCCAGAGTCATCAGTAAGACCAGCTACTTCAGCAATGTGACCAGCTTTTTGATCAGGAATGATGTTGATTACATCAGCTTCAAAGTCCTCGATCTCTGCAGTTACAGTCATAGAGTCGGCATCAAGAGCTTCAATAGATCCACCGTTAGCACCATTGATCCAATCAATATATGAGTTCTCTGTGCCATACCCGTAATGAATTCTCCAACCTTCAGTAAAGAGTCCGAATTTAGAGAATTTATCTTTAGGGTCAAGTACGATAACTTTTGACTTTGGTTTATGCTTTTTGAGGTAACCAGCAATTAGTGCTGTACGCTCGTAAGGGCCAGGAGGGCAGCGGAATGGGTTGCGAGGAGCGCCGATCAAAACAGTTCCCCCATCTTTCATTGCTGTTAACTGGTCACGCAGTAGTTGAGTCTGTTTGCCAGCTTTCCAAGCGTGGGTTACTTTAGTATTGGAGATCTCTTCACTATGACCTTCCACAAACTTGAAGTTTACTCCAGGAGAGACAACACAGCGGTCAAATGCGATACTCTTACCGCCACGAGTCTTCACAGCGTCATCATCAATACCGATTACAGTATCAATTACAATGTTGATACCCTCAGCGGCAAGCCCTGCATATCCGTGTGCAAGATAGTCTAATTGACGATGCCCAGTCACTACAAAGTTACTCATAAAGCAAGTATGGTAATTTGCATTCTGCTCTACAATAGTTACATCAATAGCTGGATCAGCTTTCTTGATATGACGAGCTGCCATTGCACCACCCATACCACCGCCCACGATAACTACACGAGCTTTTGCAGCTAAAGCAGTTGAAGAGTAGAGAGAGATACCTACTGCAGCAGCGCCAGCCGCTCCACCAGATACTTTAAGGAAGTCTCTGCGATTAAATTGTTTTTTCATATTTGTATTCATATTCATACCTCCTTAGCGTTGGCTACTGTAGTAGCTAATAATTGCGTTAAGACCAGACTGTCCCTCTTTAGCGAGCAGAATGTCCATCTTCTTCTTCATCTTGCGACCAACATCACGATCACCATTCATAAAGTCTTCCATGGTGTATTGAAGATATGGAGCCCACTGTCCAGCTAGAATGCCTGAATCATCACTCGCATCTGAACCACCATCGTGATGGCATTTGTCACAGTACTTATTATGTAACTGTTCACCCTTCGCAACAGTCGAGCTATCCGCACTCTGTGCTACTCCTACATAGTCTACGCCAGCATAGTATTCAGACATAGCTACAATTTCAGCATCAGTATATCCTTTAGCGATACGACCCATAATAGTGGATTGAGTATCTCCATCACGGAACTCCTCCATCGCTTCGATTAGGTAATCTTCTGACATACCACCAATAGATGGGGTTGCAGGTCCTGTACTAGCTCCGTCAGTACCGTGACACCCTTCGCAGGTGCTGGCAAGCATTGCTCCAGAAGCTCCAGCTATTACTGCTGGTTTCGCTTTGGCTTTAGCTTTAACAGGAGCGCTCTTAGTGGCCCCCTTATCGCTAGCTTCGCTCTTAACGGCAGTTTGATTTGCGCCACAGCCAGCTACGAGGGTAGCGGCTAGAGCGGAGATTGCAAACGTCTTTAGTTGCATATTGTATTACTCCTTCAAGGTTGTTGAAAATAAAATTTATTACAAATTACTATGACTATAATAATGTAAATATTAGCTAGTCCAGCTCAAGTAGAATTTTTACTACTTGAACGAGAATCCATTCTCTACTATTTTTTATAGTTATGCAACCTTTTGTTTTAACTATAAGTATATTATTAAACTCTTATATTATTATTAGTAGTAGTTATATGGTTTAGG
>JABHVM010000066.1 GCA_018658305.1 Thiotrichales bacterium
TGGATTTGAACCAACGACCTTCGGGTTATGAGCCCGACGAGCTACCAGACTGCTCCACCCCGCATCAACGAGGGCGTATATTACAGAGTCTTCAACTAAATTGCAACAACTTTTTTTAATTTTTTTAGTTTTAGCTTTAGTGTATTATAGATTTAGAGTGTTGCAGCTTCACTTATCACTAATTGATTCGTGAAGTGAGAGCAGAGATGGCACAAAAAAGAGCACTAGCAGAGTAGATACTGCTAGTCCAAATGAGATTGAGATCGCCATCGGGATTAAGTATTGAGCTTGCAGTGAGCGTTCAAATAGGAGCGGAAGCAACCCAGCAATTGTAGTGAGAGAAGTTAAGATAACAGCACGAAGTCGTTGCCCTGCTGCGGCTACAATCGCATCACTAATTTCCACCCCCTGTTGACGAAGTTTATGGTAGAACGAAACTAATATAATTGAGTCATTTACTACAATACCAGAGAGCGCAAAGAGTCCGAATAGTGAGAGTAGAGTTATATCCATTCCCATTATCCAGTGCCCCCAGAATGCACCAATAATTCCAAATGGAATAGTCGCCATAACTACTAATGGCCACCCATAAGAGGAGAATACCCACGCTAGAATGATATAGATTAATAGTAGCGCTAAAATACCCCCCTGCTTCATATCGCTTAGAGTCTCTCGCTGATCTGCCCGTTTTCCTTCAAAACTGTAACTCACCGGATATTTTTTTACTATCTCTGGAAGGGTGCTCTCCTCTAAGAGAAGAATCAGCTCATCTGCATTCTGCTGCTCAGCATCGATATCTGCCATTATATTTACAGCCATCTCCGCATCACTGTGTCGTACCACCTCAAAACCTCGATGGAGTTTAAACTCCACTATATTAAGCAGTGGAATCGCATCTCCCTGCTTGGTGATAAACATAAAACTATCAAGAAATGAGATCTCTCTGCGTTCGCTATCAGGAAGAACTATCCGCACTTCAATCTCCTCATCTCCCTCACTATAGACCTGAATCTCACGCCCCTCAAATGCAGAGTGGAGTTGTGAACTAATCTCTTGAAGTGAGATACCGCGCTTATGCCCCTCTGCGCTGAGAGAGAAGAGCATCTGCTCTTTACCATAAGGGAGGTCATCCTCCACGGTTAACACTCCGTTAATAAGACGCAGAGCATCCATAATTTCGTTAGATGCCGCCTTCATCTGATCAATGCCATCTCCTGCTCCACCCTCTCCAGTAAGCCTAATCTCTAAATCTTTACCAGCAGGTCCGTGGTTGCGTTTCTCTATAGTTAGAGTCTCTAGCCCAGCCATAGTAGGGGCAAGTTTCTTCCAGTTACGAATAAAATCTTTAACTCTAAGCTCTCTATCTTCTGCAGGTATAAGTTCAATAATCATAGAACCAAATTGATCCCCAGTTCTACGAGTACCTGCTCCTCTAGAGCCAGAAACTCCGCGTCGTGACTCTACCGCCTTAATCAAACTTCCACCTAGCTCATTCTCAGTTTTATATAGTGAGCGCTGGAGGCGTTGCATATAACTATCCACTCGCTCTTTAGGGGTTCCTGAGACAAAATCCACATTAGCATAAAATATATTTCCCTCTGGTGATGGAAAGAAACTAAATGAGAGATGCCCTCCCACTACCAACCCAAACGAGAGGATAAACATTCCGATAGTAGAACTGACTACTACTCCACGATGGTGAAGCGCCCAACGCACCATTGGTTCAAATTTAAACTCTCTAAACTTATTGAACTTTTCATCCATCTTGATTCTGGTTGGAGATGGAGCACGGTGGTGAAGCTTACTAAATGTGTGTTGGAGATGCCCTGGCAAGATTAGAAAGCACTCGATTAGAGAGGCGATCAATACGCATATAATTATTATCGGTATATCGATCAGAATCTTCCCCATCTGCCCCCCAATCAACATCAACGGAAGAAATGCAGCAACAGTAGTCAAAGAGGAAGAGAGTACTGGATAGAACATTCTACGAGCACCACCTTCTGCTGAATGGAGAGCACCCTCACCTCTCTGGTAGTGGGCAAGTGCATTCTCCCCCACCACTATTGCATCGTCTACAATAATTCCGAGCGCCATAATTAGTGCGAAGAGGCTGACCATATTGATAGAGCCACCAATAGCGTAGAGAATCGCAAGGGTTGCCATAAATGAAGTTGGGATTCCAACTGCAACCCAAAATGCAACTTTTCCGTTAAGAAATAGAAATAGAATAGCGACCACTAGCAGTAGTCCACCTGCTCCATTATTGATAAGGAGCGATAGTCTTTCAGATATAAGAGTCCACCCCTCATCAAAACGGTGAATTTCAACTCCTTGTGGCAGCTGTTGCGAAGTTACTTCATCCATCCAGTCAACCATAATCTGCGCCGACTCAAGTGAATCACTATTCTCTGCCCGCATTAAACGCATCTCTACAGCTGGTAGACCATGATAAAAAACTCTATCTTCTCTCTTCTGCGCACGATAAGATATATCGGAAATGGACCCTAGCTGAAACTGCTCATCACCTCTACCCCCTTGCAAAGTGAGTTTAGAGAACTGCTCTACACCACGGAGTTGACCTGGAGTGCGCAGTTGGCGACTAATATTTGCATCTCCAACATCACCAGAAGGATCGTTACGGCTCATCTTTCTAATCTGCTCCCCCAACTCTCTATGTGAGATCCCAAGCTCAACTACCTCACGCATTGGTAGCTCAATTGCAATCTCTCTATCAGGAAGACCATTAACATATATTTTCGCAATGCCTCGTTCCATCAGTTCTCGCTTGTAAGAGTAGACCAAACTTCTTATAGACTCCACCCCCTCACTATCGCTAGAGGTGATGACAACTCGGGCTATAGGATCATGCCTGACTCGCCTACTTACCTTAGGCTCCTCTGTATCTGTCGGCATACTGCGCACTCTATTAACTTGCTCCTTAACCCTCTCGGTCGCCCACTGCATATCGGTACCGTTGGTAAACTCCAGAGTAATAGATGATATCCCCTCTGCGCTAGTAGAACTCATACTCTCTATTCCATCCACTTGACGCAACTCTTGTTCAAGAGGAACAGTGATAGAGTTAGCAACATCCTCTGCTGACGCACCTGCCCATACCACTCTCACACTTACCACATCCATAGAGAATGAGGGGAAGAATTGACGATTCATATGAGTCACCCCCCATATCCCAGCAAGAAGCAGAATAACCATCAGTAAATTTGCTGCAACTCCGTGATTAGCAAATCGCCCAATCAGATCGTTATAGTGTGAGTCGTTAGAGTTCGGCACCACTCTCAACCTTTACCTTGAGCCCACTACTAGCCTCTGGCAGATGGGTAGTTACGACCTCATCTCCATCCATTAGTTTGGGATTAGTTAAACTCTGAATTAATATATTAGAGCTACTATATTCACCACTATGCAACGCCCACCCCAACTGCTTAACAGCTATAGGCTTGAGCCTACTATCGTCATCTAAAGTATAGACAATTTTATTACCACCGCTCTGCTCATAGAGTGCAGAGTAAGGCAGAGTTATACTATCGGCTACTGGAGGGAGAGTTAAACTCAACTTAAGAGCTCTTCCTGGCAGCAGTACAGATGTAGGTGATAAATTCTGTTGAAGTAGAAAAACCCCATCTACCCCACTAGCCCTACCCATACTCTTAGACGAGAGCCGTAACTCTCTGCCTTCAACTAAAACCCCATCAACCTCCCCCTCCACACTTATCGCAGAGCCACTATTTACTCCATCTCTAACAGCAGCAAGGGCGCTGTTTGGGATAGGAACCCGTAGTTGAATGGATGCCGGGTCATAGAGTGAGAGCACCAGATCGCCAGGGCGAAGACGAGTTCCTATAGAGTGGTTAATGTTTTGAATTATAGAACGGTAAGGTGCACGCAAAGTACTTTTTGCAGTATCTAATTTAGCTTGTGAATGCAGGGCTTGGAGTCGCTCTTGCTGCGCCAATAAAATTCGGTTCTGCGCTAAATAGCTATCTATCTTATGCTGGCGCTCTACCACTTTAATCTGTTGTCGTTCGAGGTCTTGCTGTGCCTGATCATAGAGAGTTTGTGATACCGTACTGGTTTTACCTAACTGCTTAATTCGTCTAAGCTCGGCTAGCCTGAGCTGGAGCAGATCCTGCTCATGTTTAAGTAGAGTTTGATTAGCTCTATTAGCTATCTCCTCTTTCTCAATTTTAGCTCCAATCTCATTTAGTTCAGCCTTGCGTTGGCTAAGTATCAGAGAGCTCTCTCGTGAGTCTAACTCAATCAGGGCAGCGCCTCTCTCAACCACATCCCCCTCTCGCACCAAAATATTCGATATATCTGCTATCAATGCTGACTTTAGCTCACTAAAACGACCAGCTTCGGTAACTCCATATAGAATCAGTTTAGGACTTCGTTCTCCACTCTGCACTATAGTACTTTCAACTCGCCACACCACCTCCTTTGGTTTAAGCGGAGCTATCTGCTCCTTAGATAGCTTCATAAACATAAAGGCAGCTATAGCTACCGCAATAATTAGGAGCGGAATAGTTTTATTTAGATATTTTTTAATATGCACACACTTTCTCTCAGCCTACTGCTGTATCAGTTATTGTATCAGCCAACTATCCTACTTAAAACTTTCTTCAATAGTTCTGGATCAAGTGGCTTCTGCATATATCCAGTTGCCCCTGCCTGAATAAAGCGGTTACGGCTCTCGTCATCACCTGCCCCAGTAAGGGCAATAATTGGAATTGAGCAACCTTGACGACGCAAGAGCTCTGTTGCCTTATCTCCATTCATATCTGGCATCTCCAAATCCATAAAGATAGCTGTATAGTTATTGTGAGTAGCTCGCTCCACCCCCTCTATACCATCTCTCGCCTCATCTACCTCAACTCCCTCATCCTCTAGAAGCTTGCGGATAACCCCACGCATTAAGCTAGAGTCATCCACCAACAATATTTTACACTGATCACTATTAAATCTCTTTTCAACTGTCTCTTGACTATCAATATAGCGTTGAGATATTTCGTAGAATTGATCCTCCAACTCCAAGAAGGCATCAACTAAACTGGGGTCAAAATGTATTCCTCTACCATTCACAATAATGGCGTTAGTCTTCTCTCTGTCAAACGGTGGTTTGTAGATGCGGCGACTTACCAAAGCATCATATACATCAGCTAAAGCCATAATTCGTGCACAAAGAGGAATATCTCTCCCCGCTAAGCCATTTGGATATCCGCTCCCATCCCACTTTTCATGGTGACGATATGCGATATCTTTGGCGTATATCAGAAATAGCTCTGGATCATCTAATGCAACTTCTGCCTCTACAATAACATCCCTACCTGCCTCCGCATGATGTTGCATTATTTTGAACTCTTCAGTTGTCAATTTGCCAGGTTTTTTTAGAATGCTGTCTGGAACTGCAACTTTACCAATATCGTGTAGAGGGGCTGACTTATAGATCAACTCCACCTCATCATCCGCAAGTCCTATCTTCTCAGCTAACAGCTTTACATACCCCTGAGTTCGACGAATATGGTTTCCTGTCTCTGGATCTCGTTGCTCTGCTAATGCCCCCATCGCTAAGATAGTCGCATCCTGAATTTGTGCCAACTGAAGAGTGCGGCTCTCTACCATCTGCTCTAGAGACTTACTGTACTCTCTGTTTTCAAGGTGAGTTTTAACTCGTGCTTTAAGTATTGGAGGGCTAATTGGTTTAGTTATATAGTCAACTGCACCGAGCTCAAAGCCATGCTCTTCATCTTCAATTTCAGCTTTTGCAGTGAGAAATACAACTGCAATATCGGCAGTCTTTTGATCAGCTTTAAGTTGTTTACAGACCTCATACCCATCCATATCTGGCATCATAATATCAAGTAAAATAAGATCTGGATGGTTAGAGCGAGCTACTTTAAGAGCCATTACTCCATTAGTTGCAGCCATTAAATTATAGCTATCTGAGAGCAGACCTTTAATCACATCAAGATTCTGCTTTATATCATCAACCACCAAAATTTTCGCACGCTCTCTATGCTTATGTTCTGGCTGTTTAGCTGCCTTTGAGTTTGATTTTTCCTGCTCATCACCAAGCTCAATTAATAGAGCACCAATATCTATAAAGACTAACTTAAACTCTTGCTCAAGCTCACTCAATATAGCACTAAGGGAATCAACCTGCAGATTATCTGCATCAACTTTTAGTAGAGTTTCACACTTAGAGGATAGATCCTGGAGATGTGCTGCACCTATCATTCCAGCAATACTATAGAGACTATGGACATATCTATGAGCATCTTGCTGGCGACCATCTGACAGCGCCTGCCTGACTTCCACAACAACATCTCGTTGATCGATACGAGTATCTAACAACACTCGCCGCAACATATCTCTATCTCCACCCATATTTTTCAGGGCAGAGTTAACATCTATTCTTTCAAGGTCAAGCATGGGATAGTTCATTATGATTAGGTTTTTTCTATCATAGCAGATAGCCGTATCTTTGTGCAATCTTAATGTAAAGAAATATACAACTAAATCTGGAAGGAGTTTAAAGTTTTAAGTTAATTTAAAATCGTTGACCTTGGTCAATTACAAGTGGACTCTATTTAATCGAAAATAGCGATTCCGTACGCGGTATTTTTTACTTTTAACTTTTAAGAGGGAGCAACAACGATGAACGAAATGTTCACTAAATCGATGGCGCGAAATATATTTTATGGAGGAAGTATGTTCTTCTTCCTGCTATTTCTAGCCTTAACTTTCGATACTATGGGAGAGATTCCAAA
>JABHVM010000067.1 GCA_018658305.1 Thiotrichales bacterium
AAGTTAAATATAATTGAATTTTCAGGAGGTCAATTTACAGTTGCGGCTCTATCTACAGCTACCCAAGCTCTTGCAGTCGGAAGTGTGGTGCGTCTAAAGGTAGCTGCTCGCGATGTGAGTCTTACTAAAGAGCATCAGAGTGATACGAGTATCTTAAATATATTTCCAGTTATGGTTGAGGATATACGGGCAGATGGGGATGGTGGAGAGAGTTCTGCTCAGGTAATGGTGCAACTTAGAGCAGGAAGAGATAGGCTACTCTCTCGTATTACAAGAAAATCTGCCACGCTCCTAAATATAGGAGTTGGAAGCAGGCTCTATGCACAAGTTAAAACAGTAGCTTTGGTTGAGTAGTAAACTCCTACCTCAATATCTAATCCTGATCTTTTGGGGCAGCTTTAGGTCGTCGTGAACGGCTACGCTTTTTCTTAGGCTGTTGGTCAGCAGCAGAGCTATTTTGCGGATTACTATTCTGTGAAGCCTCTGGCGGCTTGCTGTTCTGCTGAGTATCTTGTTGCTTATTGCTCGGCTTGCTGCTCTGCTGAGTATCTTGTTGCTTATTGCTCGGCTTGCTGTTTTGCTGAGTATCTTGCTTCTTATTGCTCGGCTTGCTGTTCTGCTGAGTATCTTGCTTCTTATTGCTCGGCTTATTACTCTGTTTGCGGCGCTGCTCGTTACTCTGCCCCTTGTTTTCTCCTCTATTCTGATTGCTGTTACGAGGCTTGTTACTATTACTACTATTACTACTATTATCGCTGCCTTTACCGTTGCTGTTGTTACTATTGTTACTATTGTTACGGTTACGATTATTCTTCCCACGGCTAGATGGGTGACGACCGCCGTGGCCACTGCTGCGATTGCCGCGTTGACGATTCCGTCCACCTCGTCCTCGCTGATTAGAGTTCGAGTTTCTGCCTCTGTTAGAGTTGTCACTCTTCTTACTCTCTTCTTCGCTCTTCTCCTCTTTTTTTCCTCCACCAAATAGAGATCCAAATAGTCTCTTAATAAAAGATGGTGACTCTTCAGCTGTAGCTACTGGGGCTGGGGCTGGAGTTGTATCTGCTTTAGGAATTAAAGCCTTAGGTTTTATCTGCCCAACCGCTGCCGTATCTCTTTCGATAGGTGTGGTCTTCTCTACAATAGTCTCAACCTCACTCTTCTGGATATCTATCTTCTGATAGCTGTTGAGTTGGTTTTGCTCCTCTTGCTGCTCACTCTCTTTTGGATTTATCTTCGCTCGCTCTAAACTGTAGTGAGGGGTCTCCATAGTGTGATTTGGAATTAGAGTAACTGCAATCTTACTGCGATTCTCTATCTCTAATACTGCGGTGCGCTTCTCATTTAGGAGGTAGGTTGCAACTGGAACTGGCAGTTGAGCGATAATGTGCCCTGTACCCTCTTTAAGAGCCTCTTCCTGAATTAGGCGCAGCACTGAGAGAGCTATAGATTGGGTTCCGCGAATGGATCCCTGTCCACTACAACGAGGGCAGACATTATGTGCTGACTCTCCAAGGGATGGACGGAGGCGTTGTCGAGACATCTCCATTAAACCAAAACGAGATATGCGCCCAACCTGGGTTCGAGCTCGATCTTGACGCAGAGCGTCACGGAGTTGTTTCTCCACTGCATTTTGGTTCTTATTGGCGTGCATATCGATAAAGTCGATAACGACCAATCCACCACTATCTCGGAGTCTTAGTTGACGAGCAATCTCATCAGCAGCTTCTAGATTTGCGTTGAGCGCAGTCTCTTCGATGCTGCCCCCTTTAGTCGCTCGTGCAGAGTTTATGTCAATAGATATCAGAGCTTCGGTTGGGTCGATTACAATCGATCCACCAGAGGGTAGACGCACTTCGCGCTGGAATGCTGATTCAAGCTGGCTCTCAATCTGAAAACGGGTAAAGATCGGGGTAGCCTCTTTGTAATGTTTCAACTTCTTCAAGTTGTGAGGCATAACCTGTGACATAAATTCATGGGCAAGTTGGAAGGTGGTCTCATCATCAATTAAGATCTCACCGATGTCATCGCGTAGATAGTCGCGAATCACTCGTACTACAATATCACTCTCTCGATAGATTAGAAATGGAGCTGGTTTTTCCGCCGCTTTCTCAATACTATCCCAGACCTGTTTCTGGTAATCAAGATCCCACTGTAGCTCTTCGGTAGTTTTACCAATTCCAGCGGTACGCACAATGGTGCCAGCACCTTTTGGTATCTCTAAATCACGCATTGCTGTACGCAACTCTTGGCGCTCTTCTCCTTCAATCCTGCGAGATATTCCACCAGCTCTAGGGTTGTTCGGCATGTAGACAAGATAGCGTCCAGCCATACTGACGAAAGTAGTTAGTGCCGCACCTTTGTTGCCGCGCTCCTCTTTCTCAACTTGGACAATAACCTCTTGCCCCTCTTTAACTGAGTCAGCAATATTTGGACGACCACCGCCATCAAATGCACCATCCTTGAAATAGTTGCGGGAGATCTCTTTAAAGGGGAGGAAACCGTGGCGTTCACATCCGTAACTGACAAAGGCAGCTTCTAAACTCGGCTCTACTCTGGTGATTTTTCCTTTATAGAGGTTTCCTTTCTTCTTCTCGTAAGCGGCGCTCTCAATATCTAAATCATAGAGGTACTGCCCATCAACTAGTGCAACTCGCAACTCTTCTTGTTGAGTTGCGTTCATTAAAATTCTTTTCATCTTTACTCTCTCTTTCTGTGCCAGAGAGAAGAGGTCTTACAGCTTAATTGTATCTACTCTATACTATATATTTTTCTATATATATCATCTATACATTTCACATATATTTTAAATACATTATATGTTGTTTAATTGTATGTTATTTAACAGCTTTATCGTCAATCATATGGTTGCTCATTAACTGTCTATTAATCTCTTCTCTATCTGGGCTGTTTAAATTACCCATTTACACTATTGATCACTTCTATATTGTATCAATAGTGCCTAAATATATTCTGTGTCACTTCTCAATTCTGTATAACTACTCAAGCCCGTATAGCTACTTAAGTCTGTATAGCTGCCCAAGTCTCTATCATTGCTATATTTTTAATTATTATAAAAATCCTCTATTTATGAGTGGTGAACTGTTGCACTATACCATTTAAGTTGTAGTAATGCAATTCATTTAATAATTAATGTAATAATTACCTAAAAAAATTTATTTATATTAAAATATAGCAGATGAAAGAGATAGAAAAAATAGCATATCAAAATGTAGAGATCGTAGAGATAGATTCTGAGCATACTGAACAGAGGGTGGATAACTTTCTTATAAGTAGACTTAAGGGGGTTCCCAAAAGTAGAGTCTATAGAATTATTCGCAAGGGTGAAGTTAGAGTAAATAAGAAGAGAGTTAAACAGACCTATCGCTTATGTGAAGGTGATCTATTGAGAATTCCACCAATCAGATTGTCTGCCCCCAACCAACCGCCAAAAAGATCATCTGTAGAGTGGCTGGAGGATGCAATTATATATGAGGATGATTTGGTGCTGGCTATAGATAAGCCATCAGGGATTGCAGTCCATGGTGGTAGTGGAATTCAGTATGGTGTAATTGAGGGGTTAAGAGCGTTGCGCAGTGAGGCAGTCAACTATGAGTTAGTACATCGCCTTGATCGTGCCACCTCTGGGGTGTTATTAGTCGCTAAAAAGAGACGAGCGCTGCGATTCTTGCATGAGGCGATTCGAGAGCATAGGTTCGAAAAGAGTTATCTAGCACTAATCTCTGGCAAGCTGCGCCGTTCACAAACAGTGCTCGCACCTCTGCATAAGTTTACTCTGAGCTCTGGAGAGAGGGTAGTTAAGGTGGATAGTGCAGGAAAAAATGCAGAGACGATCTTCACCCCTAAACAAAATTTTGCAACAACATCTTTAGTAGATATTAAAATCGTAACTGGACGAACCCATCAGATTAGAGTGCATGGGGCACATATAGGTCACCCTGTAGCAGGAGATGATCGATATGGAGAGCGAGAATTTAATCGAGAGATGGTGAAGTTCGGATTAAAGAGACTGTTTCTGCATGCGGCAGAGTTGAGTTTTCCTCATCCGGGCAGTAACGATATTGCAGAGGGGGAGATGGTTACTGTTGGCGCACTACTGCCCAAGCAGCTCCTAAATGTATTAGATTGCCTCTAAAATTCCTCATCTCTGCGTTACAAAATTATCATATACAGGGGTATACTCAAATTTTGCGCCTTGACCTGATGAATTTTAGAGGCAATCTGAATAGTTAATAAAATTCCTCATCTCTGCGTTACAAAATTATCATACAGGGGGTACTCAAATTTTGTGCCTTGACCTGATGAATTTTAGAAGCAATCTAAATAGTTACTAGAATTCTACTCCCTGCCTCTCTAACATTCTAACCAATCTAATTAGAGGAAGCCCCATTAGGGAGGTGGGGTCATCGCCAGTCAGGCTCTCAAATAGGGTTATGCCTAATCCCTCTGATTTGAAGCTGCCAGCACAGTTGTATGGCTCCTCAGTATGGAGGTAACGCTCGATCTGGGCGTCACTTAAGTTACGAAAGTTTACAGTGAAAGATACTACGGAACTCTCCATATCACCACTCTCGGTATTAAGGAGGGTTAAGCCGCTTAAAAATTCAACGGCCCTCCCTGATGCTGCAGATAGTTGCGCAAAAGCGTTCTCAAAATTACCAGGTTTACTAAGTACCGACTCTCCATTAACAGCTACTTGGTCTGAACCTATAATAAGGTGGTGGTTAAATCTCTTGCCAACTTCTAGTGCTTTCTCTTGAGAGAGGCGTTTAACTAACTCCTCTGCTGATTCGTCATTAAGTGGATCCTCATTTATCTCTGGAGAGTAACTTTCGAAGGGGAGGCGTAAGCGAGTAAGGAGCTCTTTACGAATTGACGAGCTGGAACCTAGAATAAGTGGAAGCATAGTTCTTGAATTGTTAATTGTTAATTGTTGATTGTTAATTGTAGTATTATAGACTACCTTAATTGAAGATCAGCTGCTATTTTATAAATAATTATGAGTAATCCAACAGAAAAGCATAACAAAGAATCGATAACCCTCCCAACCTCAATTGATCCATTCGCGTGGGCTATAGCAGGACGAAGCGTAAAGCAGACTATTGCTGTAAAAGAGCTGGGGCGTTTATGTTCTATGCTAGCTACTGACTACGGAGAGGTCTCTGTTGATATAGAGTTTCAAGTTGATAAAAGTGGAATCAGCTCTATCACTGGCTCAACCTCAGCTAGTTTAGAGTTAACCTGTCAGAGATGTCTAGAACCGATGAGGAGTAGCGTCGCATCTACAGTTAAGATGGCACTGCTAAAAGATGAGAAGGATGAGGGGGGGATTCCCGAACAATTTGAATCTATAATAGTTGAAGATGAGAAATTATCTATTGCAGACTTTATAGAAGATGAGTTAATTTTAGCTCTCCCTGTAGCAGAGAGTCACCCCGCAGATCAGTGTGAAGCTACTCAATATATGAGTGATCCAAGTATGAGTAATCCAAACTCGGTAGAGGATAAAGTTAAAGAGAGGGAGAATCCATTTAAGGTCTTAGAGGGGTTGAAAACTGGAGCTGAAAACTAAAATTTAAAACTGATACTCGGTTTAAAACTCTGCTATAATTCGCACCGCTTAAAAGTGTATAATATTATATTACTTTATGCTTAAGTAAAACAGACAAACTAACATAAAACATAATTTGTTTTAAACATTTAAATATTTAACTTGGAGAATATATCCAATGGCTGTACAGAAAAGTAAAAAGAGTCGTTCAAGACGCGGTATGCGTAGATCACATGATGCGCTAACTGCTCCACATCTCTCAGTAGATTCAGAGAGCGGTGAGACTCATCTTCGTCACCATGTTACTGCTGACGGTTACTACCGTGGACGCAAAGTAGTTCAAGACGGGACTGAAGATTAACTCGATACTGAGTAGAGAGAAGTAGATGGCAACATTCATTGCCATAGATGCGATGGGGGGTGACTACGGACTTGAAGTCACCATCCCTGCATCTCTTCAAGCTCTAAAAGATAACAGCTCTCTCCATCTTATCCTAGTAGGGGATCAAGATGAGATATCTCTGCGCATCCAGCGGGAGGGAGGGGAGTATTCAAAAAGAGTTACCATTCAACATGCCTCCCAACAGGTGGGGATGGATGAGCTGCCATCAAGCGCTCTGCGTAAGAAAAAAGATTCGTCAATGCGAGTTGCAATTAATCAAGTTAAAGATGGGGCTGCTGGAGCTTGTGTTAGTGCTGGCAACACAGGCGCACTTATGGCAACCTCACGCTTTGTACTTAAAATGTTGCCCGGAATTGATCGCCCCGCAATCAGCGCGGAGCTTCCAACAAAGCTAGGCACCTGTTATATGTTAGATCTAGGTGCAAATATTGAAGCGACTCCAGAGAGCTTGCTTCAGTTTGCTGTAATGGGAGCAGAGCTAGTAAGTGCGGTCAGTGGTGGTGCAAAGAGTAATCCATCTATCGGGCTGTTGAATATTGGTGAAGAGGAGATTAAGGGTAACGAGATGGTTAAGAGGGCGGCTGCGCTGCTCTCTGCTAGCGATCTCAACTACTACGGTTTTGTCGAAGGTGACGATATATTTAAAGGCACAGTGGATGTGGTAGTCTGTGACGGTTTTGTGGGTAATATCGCACTAAAGGCGAGCGAAGGGATTGCTCATATGGTCAGCCACTTTATTAAATATGAGTTCAAGCGCAATTTATTAACTAAAATGGTAGCTCTGATTGCTATGCCAATTCTAAATAGATTTAAGCAGCGCATTGATCCTAGTAACTATAATGGAGCCAGTCTGCTTGGGCTGCGTGGTATTGTAGTTAAGAGTCATGGTGGTACAGATGTTAAAGGGTTCTGTAATGCAATTAAGGTGGCAGCTGCTGAGGTAGAGCACGCAATCCCTGCAAAAATTGAGGCACATCTTCATAACACATTTATAGATTCATAAGTGGCTACAGAAGCAATCTGAACAGTTACCTAAATAGTTACATTAATAGACAGAGACTTTGGAATTAAATATGAACTCAAAAATAGTTGGTACTGGAGGTTATCTTCCAGAGAAGATTCGTAGCAATGCAGATCTTGAGAAGATTATGGATACTTCTGATGAGTGGATCATGGCTCGTACTGGAATTAAGACCCGTCATATTGCTGCTGAGGGGGAGACAACTTGTGATTTAGCGGAGAGAGCTGCACGAGACGCTATCGATGCGGCTGGAATCTACCCTAATGAGATAGACTTAATTATTGTTGCAACCACTACCCCAGACAAAATATTCCCTAGTACCGCCTGTCTGCTCCAGCAACGCTTAGATATTCATGGTTCTCCCGCATTTGATGTGCAGGCGGTCTGTACAGGTTTTATATATGCACTTTCTATTGCGGATAACTTCATTAAAGCTGGCTCTGCAAAAACGGTTCTGGTCGTTGGAGCTGAAACTCTCTCTAGAATAGTTGATCCCACCGATCGCGGTACTGCGATTCTATTTGGGGATGGTGCTGGCGCGGTAGTGCTTAAAGCAAGTACTGAGCCTGGGATACTATCTACCCATATTCATGCTGATGGTCAGTATGAAGAGCTCCTCCATGTACCTTCTACCCATATTGAGATGAGAGGTAATGAGGTCTTTAAGATGGCAGTTAATACTCTCGGAAGAATTGTAGATGAAACCCTGCTTGCAAACAATATGGCGAAAGAGGATATAGATTGGTTAGTTCCACACCAAGCTAATGTGCGGATCATCTCTGCTACAGCTAAGAAATTAAAGATGTCGATGGATAGCGTGATTTTAACTGTACAGGATCATGGCAACACTTCCGCTGCATCAGTTCCACTCGCTCTAAATGAGGGGGTGCGCAGTGGTAAGATACAGCAGGGACAGACTGTGTTGATGGAGGCTTTTGGGGGCGGGTTTACTTGGGGATCAGCTCTGGTGGTGTATTAATATAAATTAATTGAGGTAATGTTAAACAGATGAAACAGGCACATATTTTTCCAGGTCAAGGTTCACAAGCCGTTGGTATGCTCTCAGAGCTGGCAACTGCTCACCCGATTGTCGTAGAGACTTTTCAGCAGGCATCAGATGCACTTAATATGAATCTTTGGCAGTTAGTGCAAGATGGACCTAAAGAGCTCCTCAATCAAACCACTAATACTCAGCCTGCAATGTTAGCCGCAGGAGTAGCAGTTTGGAGGGTTTGGAATCAGCAGGGAGGTGTTACTCCTACGCTGCTCGCAGGGCACAGTCTTGGCGAGTATTCGGCACTAGTAGCGGCAGAGGCAATTGAGTTTACAGATGGAGTTAAGTTGGTGGCAGAGCGAGGTCGTCTGATGCAGGAGGCGGTTCCAGATGGTGAGGGAGCAATGGCTGCAATTTTAGGTTTAGATGATGATGCAGTAATTGAACTCTGCAGAGATGGATCTACTGCTGGTGAAATTGCTGAAGCGGTAAATTTCAACTCTCCAGGTCAAGTAGTGATCGCTGGAAGTAGTGTTGGAGTTGAGCAGGCTATGGGGTTAGCAAAAGAGCGCGGAGCTAAACGAGCACTACCGTTACCAGTTAGTGTTCCATCCCACTCATCTTTGATGCGAGGAGCTGCAGAGAAGTTTGCGGCTACGCTAGAAGAGATTGAGATCGCTATGCCGACTATTCCTGTCATTAATAATGTGGATGTCTCCATAGAGAGTGATCCGGCCGCAATTCGCGCAGCTCTGGCTCGCCAACTCTATAACCCTGTGCGTTGGGTAGAGACCATCCGTAAGATGCAAGCTGACGGGGTTGAGAGTGTGGTAGAGTGTGGGCCAGGCAAAGTGCTTGCTGGACTTAATCGCAGGATTGAGAAGAGTATGGTGGCACTTCCTCTATTTGATATTGCAAGTTTAGAGAAAGCAATAACAGCTAATAGATAAGATAAAGGAGTATAGATAATGAGTAACAGTAATAAAGAGATAACTCTAGTCACTGGTGCAAGTCGTGGCATTGGGAAGGCGATCGCTCTGAAACTTGGAGAGATGGGCAATACCATTATTGGTACAGCTACCTCAGACAGCGGCGCAAGTGCCATCACCGCATATTTAAAAGAGGCGGGGGTGAGTGGTGAGGGAGTTAAACTTAATGTGACCGAACCTGCTGCAATTATCGAGCTAGTTAAAGATGTGGCCGATCGTCACGGTGCAATCACTACGCTTATAAATAATGCTGGTATTACTCGCGACAATCTATTGATGAGAATGAAGGAGGAGGAGTGGGGGGATATTATGGATACTAATCTCACCTCAATCTTTAGAGTATCTAAAGCGTGTCTTCGTGGAATGATGAAGGCTCGCCACGGACGCATAATAAGTATCACCTCTGTAGTTGGGGCGATGGGTAATGCAGGTCAGAGCAACTACGCTGCGGCTAAAGCTGGGGTTATGGGGTTTAGTCGTTCTCTAGCAAGGGAAGTTGCCTCACGCGGAATTACTGTGAATACAGTGGCGCCAGGTTTTGTAGAGACAGATATGACTAGCTCACTCCCAGATGAGCAAAAAAATGCACTAAAAGTTCAAATTCCACTTGGTGCACTAGGACAACCAGAAGATATTGCTAACGCAGTAGCATTCCTCGCCTCGCAAGATGCCTCTTATATAACTGGGCAGACTATCCATGTAAATGGTGGAATGTATATGTGAGCTGGGTGACTATGAAGATGAGAGATAAAAAAATAGTTGTTGCAAAAACTACTGGCGTGTTAAAATAGGCGCTGTTTTTCCATTTAGGAGAGGTGTTAATGAAAAGCAGGCAGTTCCTAAATTTTATTTAATCTAAAAAGAAGAGGGTAAAGATGAGCGATATTCAAGTGCAGGTAAGTAAAATAGTTGCAGAGCAGTTGGGAGTAGAGGAGAGTGAGGTTACTAATGAGTCATCATTTGTCGATGATCTTGGCGCAGATTCGTTAGATACGGTTGAGCTGGTGATGGCACTAGAGGAGGAGTTTGGTTGTGAAATACCTGATGAAGATGCTGAGAGCATAACAACTGTGCAACTCGCTATTGACTATGTCAATAAAGTAAAAGGTTAAAAGTTAAGATAGACACCCTAAAAGAGCCGCACTCTGCTTAATATTTAATTAAACAGAGTGCGGTTTTTTATGCTTAAAATCATACAATTTGGAGTTAGAGTTATATGAAAGGCGAAAGACGCGTAGTGATTACTGGGATGGGAATGGTCTCTCCTGTCGGCAACAGTGTAGACGAAAGCTGGAAAAATATTATGGCAGGAGTGAGTGGGGCTGGTCCAGTCCCTCACTTTGATGCGGCTGAGTTTCCAGTAACCTTCTCCTGTTCGGTTAAAGATAGTTTTGATCCGCTGGAGTATCTAACCAAAAAAGATCTGCGCAAAATGGATAGCTTTATCCTCTACGGTATGGCGGCTGGCGTACAAGCATTTAAGGATTCTGGTTTAGAAATATCTGAAGAGAACGCCCCCCGTATTGGAGTCTCTATAGGTTCTGGTATTGGTGGTCTTCCAGGAATTGAGCGGGGACGAGACTCTCTGGTTAATGGTGGTCCTCGCAAGGTCTCTCCATTTTTTGTTCCCTCCAATATTATTAATATGGTCTCTGGTAACCTCTCTATTATGTTGGGTGCGAAAGGACCCAACACCGCAATTGTGACTGCCTGTAGTTCTGCTACTCACAGCATAGGTGATGCGGCGCGGATGATCGTCTATGGAGATGCCGATGTAATGATCACTGGTGGTGCTGAGAATGCAACCTCACCAGTAGGGCTAAGTGGATTCGCCTCTGCTAAAGCACTCTCTACTCGCAATGATGACCCAGCAACGGCAAGTCGTCCTTGGGATCTGGATCGTGATGGCTTCGTTCTTGGTGATGGAGCTGGCGTGGTGGTGCTAGAAGAGTATGAGCATGCTAAAGCCAGGGGTGCAGAGATCTACGCCGAAGTTATCGGCTTTGGAATGAGTGGAGATGCTTTCCATATGACTTCACCTTCACCAGGTGGTGAGGGTGCTTCGCGTTGTATGGATAGTGCGCTTGCTGATGCTGGAGTTAATCCAGAAGAGATTGGCTACATAAATGCTCACGGAACCTCAACTCCAGCAGGTGATGTTGCAGAGACCTCAGCAGTTAAGATGACATTTGGTGACTACGCATACAAAATTCCAGTCAACTCTACCAAATCTATGACGGGTCATCTGCTGGGGGCTGCTGGTGGGATAGAAGCGATATTTGCCACTCTCGCACTTCGTGATCAAGTTTCACCGCCTACAATCAATATCTTTAATCAAGATCCAAAGTGTGATCTCGACTATGTTGCGAATAGCGCAAGAGATATTAAAGTGGATATTGCACTCTCCAACTCGTTTGGGTTTGGGGGAACTAATGGCACTATTGTACTGAAGAGAGTATAAAAAAGAGTATGAAAAAATAGTGGAATAAGATGGTGGTAGATCTAGTCGCGCTTCATGCTGCCAACCCAAAACGCTACCCATACCTGCTGGAGAGTGTCGCTACCCCAGAAATTAGCGAAGCTATATATGGTGAAGGGGAGAGCGAGGAGAGAGAGGAGAGTTGGAATATTCTTTTCGCTTTTCCAGGGGAGACTATCTCCTCTGATAGTGATGACTTTTTAACTAGCTTAGATGTTGGCTGGCGTGAGGCGGCGGCATCTCTCACATCCACAGTATCTCCAACCACAAACAGCTCCATCCCATTTTATGGAGGGTGGTTCCTATTCTTAGACTATGAATTGGCGCGAGAAATTGAACCAAACTCAAAACTAACTTCCGCAACAACCTCTAAATATAATTCCAGCTCTTACGCTACCCGCATCCCTAGTGCTATAATCCAGAATCGAGCTACAGGTAAGATAGAGTTAGTTGATGAGGCTGCCGATAAAATTCGTCTCCAAAAAATGCAGCAAGATCTAGATTCCTTAGAGGTTAATCTAGCCACAGGGAACGAAAAAATAGTTAGAGGTGAGATAGCGGAGGAGCCAGCTGAGAGTTATCTAAAATCTATAGATCAGATAAAAAAGTATATTGTGGAGGGGGATCTGTTTCAGGCAAATTTGTCTCGGCAGTGGCAGGCGAAGCTAGATAAGGGTGCCTCTCCGCATATCATCTACCAAAAACTGCGAGAGAGTAATCCCGCTCCATTCGCAGGGTTAGCTCTCTACAATGGTACAGCTATTATTAGCTCCTCTCCAGAACGCTTAGTAAGGGTGAAAAATAGAGTGGCAGAGAGTCGCCCCATAGCTGGGACCCATCCTAGATCAGCAGATAAGAGAGAAGATAGAGAGCTAGCCAACAGACTGTTAGCCCACCCTAAAGAGCAGGCGGAGCACATAATGTTGATCGACCTCGTAAGAAATGATTTAGGGCGTGTCTGTAAAACAGGAACAGTAGAGGTTAATGAGAAAATGGGGCTAGAGAGCTATACTCATGTGCATCATATCGTTTCAAATATAAGGGGAGAGCTGCGAGATGAGGTAACTCCAGCAGAAGTTATCAGAGCACTGTTTCCAGGAGGAACTATTACTGGTTGTCCTAAAGTGCGCTGTATGGAGATTATTGCTGAATTAGAGCAGCAACCTCGTGGAGCATACACTGGAAGTTTTGGCTACCTCAACCACAACGGCGATATGGATCTAAATATTCTAATCAGAACACTCACAATGTCACTCTCTACAGTAGCGCCCTCTACAATAACCCTCCGTGCTGGTGCAGGTATCGTTTATGACTCTATCCCAGAAAAAGAGTTAGCTGAGAGCAGGGCAAAAGCAAAAGGGGTGTTGTTAGCATTGAAAAGTATCTCACTGCAAGAGGTTGTATGGTAAAAACCCTCATTAACGGCATAGAAACTGACTCACTTTCCTCATCTGATCGTGGTCTTCAATATGGTGATGGGCTGTTTGAGACAATTGCGCTCAGAAGCGGAGCAGTTGAGTATTGGGAGGCGCACTACCAACGCTTATCTGAGGGATGTCAAAAGCTGGCAATCAAAGCACCAAGTGAAGCGCTGCTGCTGAGTGAAATTGGGCTGCTTCGGCGCAGCGTAAGATTGGGTGCAAGCGAGTATGATTTTACACAAAATGGTGTAATAAAAATTATTATTACCCGAGGGGTTGGGGAGCGAGGTTACTTCGCAGCTAATAGTTGTGAACCAACTCGTATTCTCTCGCTTGCACCTGCTCCAGTCTATCCCAGCGACTATGAAAAAAGGGGGGTTAAGCTCAAAATATGCCGAACGCGTCTTAGTAGTAACTCCACTCTTGCAGGTATCAAACACCTCAATCGACTAGAGCAGGTGTTAGCGCGCGCCGAGTGGGGTAGTTTAGAGGAGAGTGGAATTGCTGAGGGTATAATGTTAGATAATAATGACTATATTATTGAGGGAGTAATGAGTAATCTTATCTTTACTCGCCACAGTGAACAGCAACAGTCTGAGATCTTAACTCCAGATCTAAGTAACTCTGGAGTTTCTGGAGTGATGCGCCAACAGATTATCGACAGATTAAAAAAAGAGGGGAAGACAGTAACTGTTCGTCCTATTCATATAGATGAGTTAATTACAATGGATGCAATGCTATGTTGTAACAGCATAATTAAAAGCTGGAGAGTGCAAGAAGTGGATGGGGTGAAAAAATTCTAAAAATAGGTGTAACAGTATTCAATAAAGTGTTATAATGCACAGCTCGACCAACACCTGACTAAGTACGAACTGAAGAATTATGATTAAAAAAATAAAAAACCTCTCAATATTTTACAAACTTGGAATAGTGGTGCTGATTCCTATGCTAGTACTTGCTCTTCTCTCTATTCAGAATGGACTTCAGAAGAGGGCTGAGTTGGAGTTAGTGGAGCAAGTGGTTAATAGCATCACTCTCTCTTCACTTATCGATGAGGTAGCCCACAATTTTGCGGTAGAGCGCGGTCTTAGTGCTGGATTTGTCGCTAGTGGAGGAGTAAGCGGTAGTGATAAACTGCAACAGCAACGGAGAGAGGTAGACAAGAAGTTGAAGGCGTTAGTCTCTGGGATAGGTGGGTTGGATATGGATCAGTTTGGAAGCGTAGTTGCGAAAAAGGTAACTTCTCTTATTAACTATAGCTCAAAGCGTAGCGAAATTCGCTCTGCAGTAGATCAACATAGAGGTAGAGAGGCGTTTAACTACTACTCAACATTAAATGCAAAAGCTCTCACTATTATTGAACAGCTTGCGACCGAGGTGGAGGATTCTATAACTGCAAAACAGCTCAATGCGAGAGTAGCACTCCTCTGGATGAAAGAGCGTGCGGGACAGGAGCGAGGAGCGCTCAATGGGGTGTTTACTAGAGGTAGCGTAGAGCAACAGCAGGTGCGTGATATTAGTCGCTACATCTCTGCTCAAAGTTTAAAGGAGGAGCAGTTTATGCGTTACTCCTCTGTGGAGCAGCAGCAACTATACAGGAAACAACTTAATTCGAATATAGTTGACCCAGTGCTTCAGCAGAGAGCTATATTTCTCGGCAGAGAAGAGCGTCTAGATCTTTTAGGAAAACTTAAATCAGTTATTGGATATGGTGGAATGATTCATAACTTCAAAAACTATGTGTTGCGTGGAACTACAAAATACAGGGAGAGAGTAGAGAGAGGGCAAGATGAGGTAACCTCCATTATAGAGCAGTTCTACGCTATAGATGGGATCACCAATGATGAGAAAAGATGGTTGCAACAGGTGGAGGATGTTATGAATGCGTATAAGCAAGGGGCATCTAAGGTCGCAGAAATAATTGCCTCGGGGGGAACTATAAAAGATATAGATAAGACGGTAAAAGTTAGTGATGCTCCAGCGTTAGAGGGGCTACGAAATTTAGGCTCATTAACTGGGGTTGATCCTAAACGGTGGTTCAAACTATCTACAGCCAGAATTGGAAAAATAAAACAGGTGGCTGCGGAGATTGGTGACAATATTAAACTCCAGAGTTCTAATAGGCTGGAGACTATTCAGCAGCAGTTCTATTTAACTCTAATTGGAACCATATCTATTTTTGGCTTTATGGTCTGGATCGGGGTAGTTATAGCGCGGGGTATCATCAATGGCGTGCGTCAAACTTCAGATCTAGTGCAGCAGATAGAGGAAAATGGGGACTTCTCTCTAAGAGTTAAAGTTGACTCTAAAGATGAAATTGGAGTTATGGCAAATTCACTCAATAAGTTTTTAGAGCGTCTTCAAGTTGCAATTGATGAGAGCAATAGTGTAGTAGGAGGGGTGGCTAAAGGCGACTTTACCAGTAGAGTTGAATCTGAACTCCAAGGGGATCTAGCTACTCTTAAAGCTGGTATCAATGGTTCAGCTGATAGTGTGGAGCGTACGATGAGTGCGCTCTCAACAGTGATGAGAGGATTATCTAATGGTAATCTCTCGATTAGAATGGGA
Organism: Thiotrichales bacterium; assembly: GCA_018658305.1. GTDB lineage: Bacteria > Pseudomonadota > Gammaproteobacteria > Thiopontia. Next base: position 15,445 of record JABHVM010000067.1, read on the forward strand.
GATGAGGTTGAGGATATATTCCGTGACCAAGTTAACAGCGCGATGGAGTCTATAGACACTATTGTTAATCAGATAGGTGAAATTATAAAAAGTATGGCGGAAGGTGATTTTGAAAAAAGATTAACTGCTGAAGCTAAAGGAGACCTCCTGTTATTGAAAACTAATATTAACCGTTCAGCGGAGTCACTAAATACTGCTATTGGTGAAACTGCTCTAGTAGCAGACAGTATTGGAAGTGGGGACTTAACTACTACTGTGGAAGGGCTCTATAGTGGGCAGTTATCTGCAATGAAAGATGCTCTAAACAGTACTCAGAGCAGCCTTTCTGATACTTTAAATAGGGTGAAAGGTACGGCTAATAGTGTAGGATCTGCTGCTACCCAGATTTCAGCAGGCAATCAAGATCTCTCTAGTAGAACTAGTGAGCAGGCTGCAAGTCTGGAGCAGACGGCTGCTAGTATGCAAGAGATGGCTAGTATTGTGAATACTAATGCTGAGAATGCTGAAAATGCGGTTAAGTTATCCCAAAATGCGGCAGATGAGGTAAAGAGCGGTTCTGCGGTAGTCGAGAGCTCTATGCAAGCAATGGAGAGAATAAGTGAGTCGAGTGGTAAAATTGCAGAGATCACAGCATTAATTGATGGGATTGCGTTCCAGACCAATCTGCTCGCACTAAATGCGGCAGTAGAGGCAGCTCGTGCTGGTGAGCAGGGGAGAGGGTTTGCAGTAGTTGCTGGAGAAGTGCGAAATCTCGCTCAGCGCTCTGCAGATGCTGCCAAAGAGATAAAAACTTTAATTGAAGTCACCACCGAAAGGGTAGGGGAAGGGCTTGATCTAGTTAATCAGAGTGGAGATGTCCTCGTAGCAATTCAAAAATCTATTAAACAGGTTAATAGCGTATCCAGTGAGTTTGCTAATTCAGCTCGTGAACAAGCTCAGGGGATTGATGAGATCAACAGAGCAGTGACTCAGCTGGATGATGTGAATCAAGGTAATGCGGCTCTAGTAGAAGAGACCGCTGCGGCTAGCAGCTCTCTAAATCAA
>JABHVM010000068.1 GCA_018658305.1 Thiotrichales bacterium
GGTTTTTGCATTAAGCCCTGCTTGGGCAGAGGTGTTGAGTCTGCGTCTACAGAGATTTAGTTCGAGCGGGATATTGAGTCGCTTGGCTGGCGCTCGAATAATCTCTACCGCTTGATTGAAGCCGCGCTGGCGTAGACGCTGTGGATGAAGCGGAACAGGCAGGATGAAGTCAGGTGGATCGGTTATCTGGCTATGGAGACTCTCTCGTTGAAGCTCTAACTGAAGTAGATCACTTAACAGTTTTGAAATATGAAGTTGGTCTCTATATTTGAGTTTTTGAATCAGTGTCGGCACGGCACCTCTGTAGAGAAAAGGGATAAAGAGCGGTCCCCATTCGGTGTGTTGAGCAAGATCATTGGGAGTCTGTTCAAGTCTGGGGAGTTTATTCAAGCAGTGTTGGCAGATGGATAATTTTGATTCGCGCGCACACTCTTCGCAGATGAGGCAACTTTTAGGGAACAGTGATTCAATCGAAATGAGTGCTTCAGATGTGAGTCGTCTAATAGTTTGGTAAACTTCGCTTTTCATTTTTAGTTGACAGCAGTTGTAGGTCGATGAGTTGGTAACCAGTAGAGGGATAATAGAGATGACAAGTCGTGTAGACAAGGATAGTATCGAGATACGCAATAATTGGAGTTTAAAGGAGGTTGAAGCACTCTTCGATCTTCCATTCAATGATCTGTTGTTTAGAGCGCAGACAACGCATCGCCAGAGATTTGATCCGAATGCAGTGCAGGTGAGTACGCTGTTAAGTATTAAAACTGGCGGCTGTTCAGAAGATTGTAAATACTGTTCGCAGAGTGCACGAAACAGTAGTGAGCTAGAGCGCGAGAAGTTGGTTGAGGTGGAGACGGTCTTAAAGGCGGCGGTAGAGGCGAAGCGCTCTGGCTCGTCTCGTTTCTGTATGGGGGCAGCGTGGCGAAATCCAAAGGGTAAAGATATGGAGCAGCTTCTGACAATGGTTAGCGGCGTGAAAGCTTTGGGGATGGAGAGCTGTATGACGCTTGGGATGTTGAGCCATGATCAAGCAGAGAAGCTCAAAAAGGCGGGGCTAGATTATTACAACCATAACCTCGATACCTCTGAATCCTATTATGAGAAGGTGGTCACGACTCGCACTTATCAAGATCGCCTGGATACATTGGAAAATGTGCGAGAGGTGGGGCTTAATGTCTGTAGTGGTGGTATTGTGGGAATGGGGGAGTCTCGACAGGATCGAGCTGGGCTACTTGCAACGCTGGCAAATCTTCCTAAACAGCCTGACAGTGTACCGATTAACCGATTAGTTAAAGTTGCTGGAACTGAACTTGGAGAGATGGATGATCTTGAAGAGCTTGATCCGTTAGAGTTTGTACGGACTATCGCGGTGGCGCGTATTCTGATGCCGATTTCTTGGGTGCGACTCTCGGCGGGGCGTGAGACGATGAGTGATGAGCTACAGGCGCTCTGTTATTCGGCAGGAGCGAACTCTATATTTTCTGGTGAGCGTTTACTGACGACCCCTAATGTTGAAGCAGGCAGTGATGCAGAGCTTTTCAATAAGCTAGGGTTGAAGGTGTTAAGTGGTGAGGAGGTGGTGCTTGGGTAGTATCTTGAACGATCCACTCTATCGTCAGCGTCGTGTAGTGAACTCTCCACAAGGCGTTGAGATTAAAGTGGATGGTGTTGATTATCTCTCATTTAATAGTAATGATTATCTTGGCTTGGCTAATCATCCATCTGTTGCGAGCGCCTTCATCTCTGGGGTTAATAAGTGGGGTGCTGGAAGTGGCTCCGCGCATCTGGTTAGCGGTCATAGTGAGGCTCATCACGCACTAGAAGAGGAGTTGGCAGAGTTTGTGGGTTATCCTAGCGCACTGCTCTTCTCCTCTGGATATATGGCAAATCTAGCGATACAGCAAGCTCTATTAGGGCGAGGTGATCGAGTCGTGCAAGATCGTCTTAATCATGCTTCTCTACTTGATGGAACTAAACTTGCTGGTGCAAAATTATTGCGTTACCAGCATTGTGATGTTGAAGCTTTAAAGCGGCGTATTAGTGTTGAGCAAGATGGAAAAACATTGGTAGCAACTGATGGGGTTTTTAGTATGGATGGGGATATAGCTCCACTAACTGCTATTTCACAGCTCTGTAATAATTTAAAGAGTACGATGCTGCTGGTTGATGATGCTCATGGGATAGGAGTTTTGGGGAGCGGCGGACGAGGAACAGTTGATAGTTTCGGTTTTGGAGTTCAAGAGGTTCCAATCTTGATGGGCACTTTAGGAAAAGCGTTCGGCGTTGCTGGCGCGTTTGTTGCAGGAAGCGATGATCTGATAGAGAGTTTAATTCAGCAAGCTAGAACTTACATCTACACCACCGCAACTCCATCAGCACAAGCTGAGGCACTGCGTAAATCTCTTCAGTTGTTACAAGGGGAGTGTGGCGAAGAGAGAAGAGAGCGGCTTCATCAACTTATCTCTCGCTTTAGAATTGGAGCAGAAAACCTTGCCCTCAACTTGTTACCCTCAACTACCCCAATTCAGCCGTTACTGGTTGGTTCTGCGGAAAGTGCACTTGCGTTCTCAGCATGTTTACGAGAGCAGGGTATTATGGTTGCGGCAATTCGTCCGCCAACCGTACCTCAAGGGGAATCTCGCCTACGCATTACCATCTCAGCTAACCATACCAATGATCATATAGATCAACTTCTAGAGGCACTATCTTTATGTGTAAAGATGAACGGTTAGTATTGCCACCACTGGTGTTGATCCACGGCTGGGGATTTAACAGCTCTGTATGGGGCTCTATTGCTCCTAAATTAAAAAACCTATACAGCGTAGTGATAGTGGATCTTCCAGGGTATAGATCGCGTCCGTTGTTAAAGAAGATGACTCTCTCTACGATTGCAGCAGATATACAGCAGCAGGTGGAAAGTTTTGGGGTAACTGATAAAGCTATCTGGCTTGGATGGTCTTTAGGGGGAGAAGTTGCTCTGCAAGCGGCTCTGGATTTACCAGATAAGATAGCTAAGTTAATTTTAGTTGCGGCAACCCCAAAATTTGTACAAGGATCTGGTTGGCGTGAAGCGGTTAAGCAGAAAGTGTTGGATGATTTTGGTAGGGAACTGATTAAGTCGCGCGATAGTACTATAGGGCGTTTCTTAACATTACAGATGTTAGGTGTTCCTGATAGTAGAGATCTACTGCAGAAACTTAAGATATCACTAGCGGAGCCGTTACAAGATGGTGCACTAGAGTCAGGTCTTGAAATCTTAAATCAGACAGATATTCGTAGTGAGTTGCAGGTGATAGATAATAATATAGACTCTCCTACACTTTGGATTATGGGTGGACGAGATCAGCTAGTTCCTGCAGCAGCAGGAGTAAGTGCTGCTGACAAGATGAATAGATCAAACTGTATCGTAATTGAAGCAGCTGCTCACGCCCCTTTTTTAAGTCATCCAGTAGAATTTATGCGGGCTCTATTATGAAATTAGATAATATTAGTTCAGGGAGTATTGGTATGAGTCATAAGGTTATTCGTGACCATTTTGAGAGAGCAGCGCCAAATTATGATCAGTTTGCTCTGCTCCAGAGAGAGGTTGCAGAACGAATGTTTGCTAGTTTTGCATATACAAATATATCACCAGAAAAAATTCTAGATATTGGTGCTGGTACTGGATACTGTACTCGCTGGCTACAAGATGCGTTCAAAGAGAGTATGGTTGTTGGTTTAGATCTTTCACATAATATGTTATGTGAAGCAAAGAAAAAAGAGCAGGAGCTTACGCAGCAACCTTCTCACAATATAGGGCTAGTAGATAAAGTATCTAAACTATTTTCAAAATCAATTAGTGAGAATACCAGTCTCCTCTGCGCTGATACAGAGCAGCTCCCCTTGGCAAATGATAGTATGGACCTTATATTCTCGAACTTCACTCTGCAGTGGTGTAGTGATCTACCAAATATATTTAAAGATTTTATGCGAGTGATGCGTCCAGGATCACTCCTTACATTTTCTACATTAGGTACAGATACGCTCAAAGAGTTGCGCCAGAGTTGGCAGGAGGTGGACAGTAATCCTCATGTGAATGATTTTTTAGATATGCACGATATCGGTGATATGTTACTCAATGCTGGATTCTCTGAACCAGTAACAAGTGTAGATCGTTTTGAGATTAGTTATCCAAGCGTAATGGATCTGATGAGAGATCTAAAAGGGTTAGGTGCGACCAACGCAGCCCCAAACCGTTTGCGGGGGCTAATGGGGAAGAGTTCTATCTATAAGTTAGAGCAGGCGTATAGAGGGATAGCAGAGAGAGATGGAAAGATAGTCGCAACTTGGGAGGTGGTCTATGGCCACGCTTGGGCACCACAAGCGGCAGAGTTGCGACCAAACTTAATGGGTATACCCATTGGTTACACCACCACCACTCGCGACCCAAGTCATAGGTGAGGCTGCGGTCGGGGTGAGGATGTAGGTGTCACCTGCAACGATTCCATTCGCCGCATCGGGGACAATGGTGATGACACCATCAGCTACGGTAATATTATTGACCGCACCCGCGCTACCTGTGACATTCGCAGGTACTCCATAGCTCCCCCCATCACAATCAGAAATCGCACGCCGAATCTGATAGCACTGCTCCACCCCGATTTTTATTGGTTGCGCTGCCAGCACAATTTCAGCGTAGTGCGCTTTAATCGTATATTGCGTATAAGAGGGAATTGCCAACGAAGCCAAAATTGCAATAATAGCAATGGCAATGATCAGTTCAATAAGAGTGAATCCAGCTTGCTTCATAAAAAATCCTTAGTTGGTAATAGTGTAATTACCAAACTCTAGCATAACTCGTGCTGGTTCTATCTGATCTTATAGGGATCTAAAATTAAGCTCTAAAAATTATCTACTCTCAGTGCTGCATTTTAGAGATAAGTGAGTATTCGCTTTGCGGCTTAGATCTTTAAACTCTTTAAGTTAAATAAGAGACCAAGTTTGCCACTAACTCTCTTTTTTTGATAGAGATCTGGCGGTATTCTCGTATCAGTTTAAGCTCATCTTTAGGGGGGAATTTATTCCCTACTTCTTTGAGCTGTTCTCTGCCTTCATCACTATATTCCATCTCGCCACGCCCTGTTGCTAGCCACTCAAAGCTGATATTTAAGATAACTGCCAGCTTGGCTATATTCTCAACGCTCGGAGTATTGAAGTTTCTCTCCCAGTGGCCACATCCACCAGGTGTTACCCCCATTCTTTCTGCCAAAATCATTTGCGATATTCCTTCTCGATTTCTAGCTCTTTTAATTCTTTCGCCCATACTCATAATACGGATAAGGATATATTTATATTGATAGTATTGTTACTATATTATAGGTATAATTAAATACTTATTATCAGTATATTAAAGTGAGTATTGGTTTGATTATTTTTTTGACAGCTATTTTTTTACCACCTATTGCACTTCTTTTGTTGCAGAAGCCGTTACAGGCGATACTTAACCTGTTGCTCTACTCTGCGGCACTGCTTGTAACGATGGTAGGTAGTGAGGAGTGGTTGCTACTGATCCTGCTCTCTACTCTCCACGCACTAATAGTTTTGTGGTTTCGCAGAGGTTGCATTAATAGAAAATTTAAATTTATAGAGGTGAGGCAGTAATGAGTAATCAAGTTAATCAAGAAGAGAAGCGTAATCAGTCAGTCAACCCGCAACAGGATTCACCGCTCCCTTACGGCTATTCTCCCTATCTACAGGAGGATGAGATCAACCTCCAAGATCTTTTCGCTGCAGTTTGGAAAACACGAACCCTCTGGCTGATCTCAATTATTGTGGTCGCAGCGATTTTTTGGGGGAGTCTCATTGTACGCTCAATGGCGTTGCCTACAGTTGAGCGTTTTGTGCTTCCTCTCTATCTCACTTTTGAAAATAGTGAAAAGGGGGAGTACCCAAACGGTACCCGCTTCGCAAGATCAGACATCATCTCTACCACAGTCCTTAACGAAGTTTACCAGAGACATCAATTGGAGAGTTTTGGATTAGAGATTGGAGCTTTTCGTCAGTCAATTTCTATCGCCCCCTATGCCCCTGGTGAGGGGATGATTCGAACCAAGTATGAGGCACTGATAAGTGAGAATAAAAAGATTACTCCACAAGAGATAGATGAACTGCGCAAAAGGCAGCAAGAGGAGTTAGATAAGGCACTTGCTAATGGTGTGAAGATTATCTATGTGAGAGAGGGAAAAGGGGCACTTCCAAATGCACTTCTTCAACCGCTGTTAAGTGGTATTGCAACTGTCTGGGCAATTAAGGCGATTGAAGAGCGTGGTGTGTTGGAGAATGATATTCAACTCTTTAGCAAGTCAATCATTCAGGAGGGTCTGATTAATGATCTCGACTATCCAGTGGTGCTGGCTTACCTCAAAGAAAAAACTCAGTTGATAGAAGCAAATCTTGAAAAGTTATTGAAGCTCCCGAATGGGAAAATTATAAAAGACAGTGATACAGGTCTGACCATCGCTGATCTACAGAAATCACTTCAAGATAGTCTTAACTACCGCCTACAGATGTTGGAGGATCCTATCCATCAGCTCGGAATTTCTAAAACACCCGCAATGACACAGCTCCACTATGAAGAGCAGATGATGCGTTTAAGTGAAGAGAGGCGAGCGTTAGAGAGTAAGGCCGCGGTTGTTGGTGAGGCACAACGGCAGTACCGAATCGCACAACAGAATAGCCGCGCTACTCCTCAAAAGTCAGGTATGGATCAAGGGAGTGTCGCACTTAATTCGACTGGCACAACAATTCCCCAGTTTGGAGATAACTTTCTCGATCGTATTATCAGTATGAGCGATCATGCCTCAGATACTGCTTATCGACAGAAGTTAAGTGATCAAAGGCTGCTCTATCAGGAGGAGTCGATTGAGCTTGAAAAGAAAATTCGTCAAGTGCAGCGTAATATTCAAAATATTCAAAATATTCAAGATAATCAATCTGAGCATGATGTGATTATCGCTGAAGCAATCTCCGCACTTAAGAACGGTGTTCCTGCACTAGTTAAAGATCTCTACAGGCATATTGCTGCAACCAAACGAATTTATGAGCAGCTCAATCAGCAGACTATCTATGGTACTGGTTCACTCTACCAGTTAGCAAGTGAAGACTTAATTGTTAGCGGAGGAGGATTGCAGTTTCCTGAAAAAAGTAAACTGATGTTTGTGCTCTCGCTTGTGCTAACCACCTTTGTAGTGATTCCGTTAGTGATGTTGCGCAATAGTATGAGAAGAAAAAAAGAGGAAGAGTAGGGGAGGTAAGTTTTAGCTACTGCGGCTAAGTGTAAACTCAGCTAGTGCAATAAGACCTTCTCTATACTTTGATTCAGGCAAGATTTTAGCTGCATTGACGGCGAATTTTACAGAATCTTTCGCTGCATTTTTTGTGTATTGAATAGCATCGGTGGCATGAATAGCCTCCATGATTTCATCAAACTTGTCACTGCCTCCATTTTCAATTGCACTGCGAATCAATGTTTGTGCCGCTTCATTCCCATTCTCTAGCGCGTAGATGAGTGGAAGAGTTGGTTTACCCTCAGCTAGATCATCTCCTGCATTCTTCCCCATCTCTTCGCTAGAGGCGCTGTAGTCAAGCGCATCATCAATTAACTGAAATGCGTTACCGAGATGTTTTCCGTAAGAGATCATCGCTTGTTCGATCTCTTTAGGTTGCTTTGCAACAACAGCTCCAAGTTGACCTCCCGCTTCAAAGAGTTTTGCGGTTTTGCGATAGATTACCTCAAAATAACGCTCTTTGGTTGTCTCTGGGTCATTACAGTTTAGAAGTTGTAACACCTCTCCCTCAGCGATGATATTGGTAGTCTCAGCCATAATGTCCATCACCCGCATCTGTTGAATCTCTACCATCATCTGAAAAGCACGCGAATAGAGAAAGTCGCCCGTCAATACAGCGGCTTGATTGCCAAATACTGCATTGGCGGTCTCTTTACCGCGCCGCATCTCAGAGGTGTCGACCACATCATCATGCAGCAGAGTTGCGGTGTGGATAAACTCAATGATCGCAGCAAGGGTGACTGCCTCACTTCCTGTTGCGCCACAAGCGCGAGCAGAGAGTAGTACGACCATCGGACGAACCCGCTTGCCGCCACCACCAATAATATATTTGCCAAGTTGATTTATTAATACTACATCAGAGCTCAGCCGATTAATGATCAGCGCATCGACAGCGGCAAGATCATCTTTGATCAACTCTTGAACTTCTTTAAAAGATAATTTGTTAGACATATAATTATTTATTAGGTATATATTACGAATATTAGATGTGAATATTTAGAGTGTAAATATTAGAGAGTTTTTGGCGGTTGGTCAACTTTAAAACTGTACCAAGCGACTATCATCCAACTGATTAAAAAACATCCGCCACCAAATGGAGTGATTGCCCCCAGAATTTTGATGTCGGTTAAGCTGAGTAGGTAGAGACTGCCAGAAAATAGAATAATTCCAGTAACCATCCACCAGCCAGAGCGAAGTACAGCTGGAATGGTTGGTGCTAAGATTCCTATGAGTATAAGTCCAAGCGCATGAAATCCATGATAGTCAACTGCGGTCTGCCAAGTCTGCAGAGCACTCTCCGACAGAATGGTCTTTAATCCGTGAGCACCAAATGCCCCTAATCCTATCGCAATAAAAGCGTTGATTGCGCCAAGTGTAATAAATAGTCTCTCTCTCTTCATAGCTGTTTATTCTAACATTTAATAGATTATTTAAAGCGATTCTATTGCATGGTTACAATGTTTAATAAAAAAACATAAAATAAGGTTTGACCAGCTCTCCATATCCGTGTAAAATCTTGCCTCTTTTATTGAATATCAATTCATCAATTTTAATTTTTATAAGTGTGGAGTTGTCCGATGTACGCAGTAATTAAAACCGGCGGAAAGCAGTATCGTGTAACAGAGGGAGAGACCCTTAAAGTAGAGAAACTTGGAGTTGATGAGGGTGAGAACATCGAGTTTGATCAGGTCTTGATGGTAGTTGACGGTGAAGATGTAAAAATCGGAGCTCCAATGGTGGATGGTGGCAAAGTGATGGCTACAGTAATCGCTAACGGGCGTGGTAAAAAAGTTAAGATCATTAAGTTCCGTCGTCGTAAACATCATCGTAAACAGATGGGGCATCGTCAGTCCTTTACTGAAATTCAAATTAATAGCATTAGCGCTTAAGTAATATTTTTAGGAGATAACTCTTATGGCACATAAAAAAGCAGGTGGTAGTACTAGAAACGGTCGCGATTCGGAATCGAAACGGTTAGGTGTGAAACGATTCGGTGGTGAGAGCGTTATCTCAGGTAATATCTTAGTGCGTCAACGCGGCACTCATTTTCATCCGGGCGTAAATGTTGGTCGTGGTAAAGATGACACACTATTCTCAAAAGCAGAAGGTGTGGTTACTTTTGAAGTTAAAGGGCCGAGAAGTCGTAAATTTGTGAGTGTCTACCCAGCTGCATAACAGTATAACTGTCTTGTGGTACCATAGAGGCTCCTTGATAGGGGCCTTTTTTGTAGATGAGATGTTAGATATATCAATAAAATAGTTAATAACTTAGGGCTGAAATGAAATTTGTAGATGAAGCAACTATAAGGGTAGAGGCTGGAGATGGCGGTAATGGCTGCTCCAGCTTTCGGCGTGAGAAATATATTCCAAATGGTGGTCCAGATGGGGGCGATGGAGGCAATGGAGGGAGCGTCTATATAGTTGGGAATGAGGGGCTTAATACTCTGGCAGATTATAGATTTAACCGAATGCAGCGAGGGGAGCGTGGTCAAAACGGAATGAGTCGTGATAAGACTGGGCGTAAAGGGGAGCATAAATTTATTCCTGTTCCGATTGGTACCCTAGCTTATGATGATGAGACTGATGAGTTAATCGGTGAAATTGTCCGTGACGGAGAGGAGTTGTTGGTAGCTCGTGGCGGATATCATGGTTTGGGGAATGTGAGATTTAAGAGTAGTACTAATCGTGCGCCACGGCGTATAACTAATGGTACAGTTGGGGAGAGCCGTTTCCTTAGAATGGAGTTAAAGGTTCTAGCTGATGTTGGTCTTTTAGGTATGCCAAATGCGGGAAAATCATCACTGATTCGCGCTATCTCAGCTGCTACTCCACGGGTGGCAGACTACCCATTTACTACGCTATATCCAAATCTTGGAGTGGTCAGAGTAGATGCATCTCGCAGTTTTGTAGTAGCAGATATTCCAGGAGTGATAGAGGGTGCTGCAGAAGGGGCTGGGTTAGGTATTCAATTTCTTAAGCATCTGTCTCGGAATAGAGTTCTTCTCCATATTTTGGATGCAGCCCCACTAGATGGGGTGGCTGACCCTGTAGATGAGTTCCGCAAAATTGAACATGAGTTAGAAAAGTTTAGCGCAGATCTTGCTGCAATTCCTCGCTGGTTAGTTCTCAATAAATTAGATCTGCTTCCTGAAGAGGAGCGTGATAGTGTCTGTGCTGATATAGTTGAACAGCTCTCTTGGAAGGGGCCTCTATTTAAGATTTCCGCGCTGAAGAGAGATGGAACTGAGCCTTTGGTTTATGCAATTATGGATTCGTTAGAGGAAGCAGATGAAAGTTAGAGAGGGGATGTCTGAAATTAAACGCTGCGTAATAAAGTTGGGCAGTGCTATTGTTACTAATGGTGGCGCAGGGTTGGCGCTAGACTCTATTAAGCAGTGGGCAGAGCAAGTTGTTAAGTTGAGGCAGGATGGGGTTGAGGTGGTTGTAGTGTCGTCTGGTGCTATTGCCGAGGGGATGCAGCGCCTAGGGATGGAGGTTAGACCGCAAGAGATTCATCAGCAGCAAGCCGCAGCTGCAGTTGGTCAGTCGGGATTAGTTCATGCGTATGAGAGCTGCTTCGCTAAAGCTGGTTTGCAGACTGCGCAAATCTTGTTAACTCATGATGATGTGCATAATAGTGTGCGTTTTCTAAATGCGAAGAACTCAATCAATACTCTACTCAAGATGGGGGTGGTTCCAGTAGTTAATGAGAATGATACGGTGGCGACTGATGAGTTGCGTTTAGGTGATAACGACACTTTGGCAGCGCTAGTTTCAAATGTAATTGATGCCGATCTGTTGATTATATTGACAGACCAAAATGGGATGTATAATGGAGATCCGCGCAATAATCCAGATGCTGAGTTGCTTACTAAAGTAGATGTAACAGATAAGAGCCTAGATAAAATGGCTGGGGGATCTGCTGGAGAACTAGGTCGAGGCGGAATGTCTACAAAGTTAGAGGCGGCACGAATTGCCTCTAGCAGAGGCGCGAAGACTATAGTAGCTAACGGACTAGAAAATCAGATTTTACTGCGACTGCTCCAAGGGGAGCAGTTAGGTACACTATTCGTATAAATTTATAGTGCGCGAATATGAGCGTTCATTCTGCTCTTATGGCGTGCAGCCTTATTGCGATGGATGAGACCATTCTTTGCAGCAATATCTAACGCAGATGATGCACTCTTATATAGAGTCTCTGCCTCTTCGCGGTTACCAGACTCGATAGCTGTTAAAGCTTTTTTAAGAGTGGTGCGCATCATTGCACGGCGACTCTGATTATGAGCGCGTTTTTTGTCAGCCTGACGGGCGCGTTTGCGGGCTTGAGCTGTATTTGCCAAAGTGATATCTCCTGAACTTGGTATTTATAAACAATGTAAAAAATGAGCCGCATATTTTGATCGTTTTTTGCTTCAATGTCAATTAATATTAAACATTTTTTTACACTATATTTTTACACTATAATTGTACGCTACTCTAGACTAATAACTTTTATGAACAGTACTATCATTAAATCAATTTTAAAATCAACCATAGTGGTGAGTTTAATGACATCTATATCGCGAATCTTAGGGTTGGTGCGGGATGTGGTTTTTGCGAGTCACTTTGGTGCAGGTGGAGTTATGGATGCATTTGTAGTCGCGTTTAAAATTCCCAACTTTCTCCGCCGCCTTTTTGCAGAAGGAGCATTTGCGCAAGCCTTTGTGCCAGTGCTCTCTGAAAAGCGTGCCAATGGAGAGCAGCACGAGGTGCGCCAGTTAACCGATGCAGTGGCAGGAACTCTCGGTAGTGTGTTACTCTTAATTACGATCTTAGGAGTGGTTGGAGCGCCAGTCTTAATTATGGTGTTTGCACCAGGGTTCTCAACTGGAGTAGATGGTCGAGCAGAGCTTGCCACAGAGATGTTACGCATCACCTTTCCATATCTACTACTAATTTCACTAACTGCATTTGCGGGTGGTATTCTCAATACATACGGTAAATTTGCAATCCCCGCATTTACTCCTGTTTTTCTCAATATTTCATTAATAGCCGCAGCTATTTGGATATCACCATTGATGGATGTTCCAATTACTGCATTGGCGTGGGGGGTTCTAGCTGGTGGAGTAGTGCAGCTCGCATTCCAAATTCCAGCGCTACTAAAAATTGGAATGTTGCCGCGCCCCCGTTTTAGTTGGCACGACTCTGGAGTGCGAAAAATATTGCACCTTATGTTGCCAACTCTATTTGGTGCTTCAGTTGCACAGATTAATCTACTTCTAGATCTAGTCATCGCTTCTCTTATCACCGTAGGCAGTATGTCTTGGTTATATTACTCTGATCGTCTTATGGAGTTTCCGCTTGGTGTATTCGGAATTGCCCTCTCCACAGTAATTCTCCCCAAACTCTCTTCACAATTTGCAACAGAAGATCACTCAGGATTTAACGGTACACTCGACTGGGCTCTACGCCTAGTATTGTTGATTGCACTCCCCGCTAGTGCTGGTCTCTTTATGTTGGCAGAGCCAATGTTGATCTTGCTATTCCAGCGTGGTGAGTTCACTCAGTTTGATGTGGAGATGGCGTCCATCAGTTTAATGGCGTATTCGCTCGGATTGGTGGGGTTTATCTTGGTGAAAGTTTTAGTCAGTGGCTACTTCTCGCAACAGAATACCCGTACCCCTGTAAAGTTTGGCGTGATCGCAATGGCAGTAAATATGGTGCTCAATTTACTTTTCGTCTGGATATTAATTTCACAACAGTATGCAGCTCCTCACGCAGGACTTGCACTCGCAACAGCTGCTTCGTCATTGCTTAATGCGACTCTTCTCTATCGGGGACTACGCAAGCGTGGTATCTATACACCCCTCACAGGGTGGAGTAAGTTAGTGATACAGATAGGCGGCGCACTTCTGATGATGGCGCTCTTCATCTTCTGGATATCCCCTCCAACAGAATTCTGGCAAGCGACAGCACTCTGGCCGCGCATCGCTATGTTAAGCGCGGAGATCATCGGAGCAGGTGCGCTTTACTTCGCAACCCTCTATCTACTGGGGTTACGCCCTTCTACTTTGCGTTGACAAATTAAAATATTTTGTTGCTGTAAAGTAAGTGAATCGTTACAATAACTGAATGGAACTAATACGCGGCATAGGAAATCTTAAGCCACATCATCATGGTGTGGTCGCAACTATCGGAAATTTTGATGGGGTCCATCTAGGGCATCAGCATGTGCTAGGTGAGCTGGCGGATAAGGCGGAGGAGATGGGGTTGCCATCAATGGTTATAAGTTTTGAACCGCAACCACAAGAGTTCTTTCTTCCAGATAGTTGTCCAGGAAGGCTTACCCGTTTTAGAGAAAAAGTTAAAGCGTTGCGTAGACTTGCGCTTGATCGACTATTTATTCTCCACTTTACTAAAGAGTTAGCCTCTATGGAGGCTGAAGATTTTATCCAGAAAATTTTATTGGATGGGTTAGGAGTTAGCTATTTAGTAGTGGGAGATGACTTCTGTTTTGGTAAAGAGCGTAAAGGGGATTTTGCCATGCTTCAGGAAGCTGGTAAAAAACATGGTTTTCAAGTGGTCAATATGCGCTCTTTTCATATTGATGAAGAGCGAGTTAGTAGTACTAGAATCCGCAAAGCATTAGCGCAGGGAGACCTCAATGAGGCGGAAAAGTTGCTCGGTCGCCCCTACCGAATGTGTGGCAGGGTGGCGCATGGACATAAGCGCGGAAGATTAATTGGCTTTCCAACTGCCAATATTCATCTACATAGAAAAAGAACACCAATAGATGGAGTTTTTGCGGTAGAGATGTTTGGGGTAACTGGCGAGCCGATCTCTGGGGTGGCAAATGTGGGGACTCGACCGACTGTGAATGGCACCCGCACCATACTTGAGGTGCATCTCTTTAATTTTGATAGAGATATATACGGCAGTTATGTATCTGTAGATTTTCTGCATAAAATTAGAGATGAACAGAAGTTTGACTCTTTTGACTTGTTGAAGAAGCAGATTTTAAAAGATGCAGAGTCAGTACGAATCTATTTTAAAAATCGTTACTCTATTTAATGCATAGATATTAATTAACGAATAGAGACTAATAACTGCCTACTGCCTATATGATCGAGGTTGTCTATTAAAAATATTTTTCTTATAGGTGCAATTCATCAGTTAAAATAGATGGTTTTAATATTTAATTTTTAATAAATAGTATGGATGCAGCTAGTGAAAAACAGTTATAAAGATAGTCTCAACCTTCCAAAGACCGGTTTTCCAATGAAGGCAAATCTTTCCAACCGCGAGCCTAATATGCTTAAACGGTGGGATGAGATGGGTCTATACAGTAAGATGCGTGAGCAGGGTATGGATAAGCCGAAGTTTATTCTGCATGATGGTCCTCCCTATGCTAATGGTGATATTCATATCGGACATGCGGTAAATAAAATTCTAAAAGATATGATTCTAAAATCTCGTGCGCAAATGGGATTTGATACCCCTTATGTGCCGGGTTGGGATTGTCACGGTCTACCGATTGAACTTAATGTAGAGAAGAAGTGGGGCAAGCCTGGACGCAAGTTAAATGCTAAAGAGTTTCGCCAGAAAGCACGAGAGTATGCAGGACGGCAAGTTGATGGACAGAAAAAAGATTTTCAACGCTTAGGGGTTCTTGGCGATTGGGATAATCCATACCTTACTATGGATTTTAAGTTTGAGGCAGATATCATTCGTTCATTAGGGCAGATAGTATCGAACGGACATCTCCATAAAGGGGAGAAGCCTGTACATTGGTGTGTTGATTGTGGTTCTGCTCTGGCGGAGGCTGAGGTTGAGCATGAAGATAAGATATCGCCAGCAATTGATGTGCGTTTTGAAGTTGTGGATGAGGAAGATTTTCTACAACGCTGTGGTATCGCTGCAGCTGATGCCGGTGAGGGTAAGTTATCTATGGTTATCTGGACTACGACCCCGTGGACTTTGCCAGCTAACCAAGCAGTTGCACTCCATCCCGAGTTTGAGTATCTGTTATTGAAGCTTAACTCTAGTAATGAGAGATTATTGTTGGCTGAAGCGCTCTACCAAGATGTGTTAACTAGAAGTGAACTTGGTGAGGCTACTATTATTGGGCGCTGCAAGGGGGGAGTGCTTGAGGGAGTTAAGCTTAAACACCCATTCTATGAACGACAAGTGCCAGTTATTTTGGGTGAACATGTAACGCTAGAAGCTGGAACTGGAGCAGTCCATACCGCACCAGGGCATGGGCAGGATGATTATGTTGTTGGGTTGAGTTACGATTTAGAAGTGGATAACCCAGTTGGTGGGAATGGCTGTTTTGTGGAGGGAACAGAGCTTTTTGCAGGTGAGCATGTATTTAAGGCGAATGAGCATGTGTTAGAGGTTTTGCAAGAGCGTGGTGCGCTCCTCTGTATGGAGAAGATTAATCACAGCTATCCACACTGCTGGCGCCATAAAAGTCCGATTATCTTTCGTGCAACTCCGCAGTGGTTTATCAGTATGGATCAGAAAGAGTTGAGAGCGCGTGCGATGAACTCAATTAATGGAGTGCACTGGATTCCTGATTGGGGGCAAGCGAGAATTGAAGGTATGGTGCAGAATCGTCCAGACTGGTGTATATCTCGTCAGCGTACTTGGGGAGTTCCAATTGCGCTGTTTATAGATAAGCAATCTGGTGAGCCGCATCCAGAGACCTTAAGCTTAATAGAGCAGGTTGCGCAACGAGTTGAAGAGGCAGGCATAGATGCCTGGTTCGATCTGGATGCAGTAGAGTTGCTGGGAGATGACGCAGATAAGTATCAGAAAGTTACAGATACGCTAGATGTCTGGTTTGATTCAGGAGTTACTCATAGAGCAGTGCTGGATCGTCGTACAGGGCTGTCTCGCCCTGCGGACCTCTATCTTGAAGGGTCTGACCAGCACCGTGGCTGGTTCCAATCTTCACTATTAACCTCTGTCGCAATGCATGGTGAGGCTCCATATAAGCAGGTGTTGACTCATGGGTTTACTGTTGATAAGGACGGTAAGAAGATGTCTAAATCGCTCGGCAATGTAGTTGCTCCACAAAAAGTTATCAATGACCTTGGCGCAGATATTATTAGACTATGGGTCTCCTCTACAGATTATCGCGGCGAAATGACGGTCTCGGAAGAGATTCTAAAACGGATGGCGGATGCTTATCGTAGAATCAGAAATACTACAAGATTTTTACTATCTAACCTTAATGGATTTGATCCTGCCACAGATATAGTTGCAGCAGAGGAGATGCTATCGTTAGATCGCTGGGCAGTTGGACACGCTTTAACCTTGCAGCAAGAGATTATTGCAGAGTATAAGTCATATAATTTTCATCAGGTTTTTCAGAAGATTCATAACTTCTGTTCGGTGGAGATGGGTGGGTTCTATCTAGATATTATTAAAGATCGTCAATACACCACGCAAGATAACAGTCGTGCACGGCGTTCTGCGCAGAGTGCTATGTACCATATTGTGGAGGCGATGGTACGCTGGCTGGCGCCAATTACCAGCTTTACTGCAGATGAGGTTTGGGGGTTTTTGCCAGGTAAGAGAGAAGATAGTGTATTTTTAAGTGAATTCTATGCGAATCTATTTGAGATGAACTCCACAGGCGAGTCGATAGATGCAGAGGCGTGGACGCAGATTATGGTAGTTCGTACAGAGGTCTCACGAGCTCTAGAGAATTTGCGCAAGAGTGGCGAGATAGGTTCAGGTTTAGATGCTGAAGTTGACCTATACTGTACTGAGTCACTATTTGATCTTTTAAATAGAGTAGAAGACGAGCTGCGTTTTGTATTGATCACATCCTACGCCAGGATCCACCCATATAGCGAAGCTCCTGCAGAGTTAGAGCAGAGTGAGATTGAAGGCCTGAAAATTGAAGTATCTGCATCTGCACATAATAAGTGTGTACGCTGTTGGCACCATCGTGAAGATGTTGGCTCGAATAGTGAACATCCAGAGTTGTGTGGGCGCTGTATCGAGAATGTAACAGCTGATGGAGAAGAGCGACACTATGCCTGATTTAGCTAGTGGCAGAGGAGGTATAGTATGGTTACGCCTCTCGGCTCTGATTCTGCTGTTAGATCAAGCAACAAAGATCTATGCTGAATATTCGCTAGAGCTCTATCAATCTATTGAAATCTTACCTTTCTTAAATATAACTCTATTGCAAAATAGAGGAGCGGCATTCAGCTTTCTCGCAGATGCTGGGGGTTGGCAGCGTTGGTTCTTCGTATCTTTAACTGTGGTGATAACGGTATTTTTATTGCGCTGGTTGCGCTCACTAAATGATGATGAGCAGAGTCTAGCAGTAGCACTGTCATTAATTATTGGGGGAGCAGTTGGAAACTTAATTGACCGTATTCAATATGGGTATGTGGTCGATTTTATAGATCTATATGCAATGGGGTGGCACTGGCCAGCATTTAATGTAGCTGATAGTGCGATTACAGTTGGAGCAGTAGTAGTAGCGTGGGACGCCCTATTTGGTAGTAATCCTGATAAAGGGGTTGGGAATGGGGTATCATTATAAATTTACAAATTGATAATAAAATTATGACTGACACTAATAACAGATGTATTGATGACTACCGCTTAACTCTCGGAACAGAAGAGTTTGTGCCGCTGATGTTAGGAGGAATGGGTGTTGATATATCTACCCGCAAGCTAGCTCTAGTATTTGCTGAGTTGGGTGGAATAGGGCACCTCTCAGATGCGATGATACCGACAGTGATTGATAAAGATTTTAAGACTAGATATGTGGGAGATCGACTAAAACAGTATAAAACAAATGTAGGTAATCCAGATAAGTCGATAGCTCAGTTTGATCTTGGAGAGTTACGAGAAGCGCAAACTAGACATGTGGAAGAGGCTATGTCTGCAAAGAAAGGGAGTGGTGGAGTATTTATCAACTGTATGGAAAAGTTGACAATGAATAATCCCAAAGATACTCTAAAGGCGCGGCTTAATGCGGCACTTGATGCTGGCATTGATGGGATAACTTTAAGTGCAGGTCTCCATCTTCCATCTCTAGATATGATGAAAGATAATCCCCGTTTTAGAGATGCATATATCGGAATTATCGTCTCTTCTGTGCGGGCACTTAAACTATTTTTAAAACGAGCTGCTCGTTTAGATAGAATGCCAGATTTTGTGGTGGTGGAAGGGCCGCTTGCTGGTGGACATCTTGGATTTGGTATGGACTGGGCAGAGTTCGACTTAATGCAAATTACTAAAGAGGTGATGGCGTATCTAAAAGAGTCAGATCTTTCGATTCCAGTTATTCCAGCTGGTGGAATATTTACTGGCACAGACGGAGTACGCTTTCTGGAAGAGGGGGCTGCTGCAATTCAGGTCTCTACCCGTTTTACTATCTCCGAAGAGTGCGGTCTACCAGCAGAGGCGAAACAGGCATACTTTGCGGCAGAGGAGGAAGATATCGAAGTTAACACTCTCTCCCCTACAGGCTATCCAATGCGGATGTTAAAGAGTACGCCTGCTATTGGTTCAGGAATTCGCCCGAACTGTGAATCTTACGGCTATGTGTTAGATGGTAAAGGGCACTGTAGTTATGTAGATAGATATAATGAAGAGGTGGCAGCACACCCTGACGAGAAAAAGATTTCGGTCCAAGATAAGATCTGCCTCTGTACCCATATGCGTAAATATAAAGTTTGGACTTGTGGTCACTACACCTACCGACTGAAAGATACTGCAAAACAGAATAGTGATGGTAGCTACCAAGAGCCTAGTGCAGGACATATCTTTAAAGACTATCAGTTCAGCAGCAATGATGAGATTAAAAAACCAGCGTAGTGATGCACTCTGACTCCTGACTCGCTACCATAATTTTGCATCCTGATTTTGAACTAAAACGAGAGGCGGGTAAGCTACAACTCTATAAAAAAGATAGTCGGGACGGCGCGATCTGTGTCGACTTTAGTGTGGGAAAGTCTGCTCATAGATTAAAGTACGGCGGTGGCAAGGGGCAGCTTATAGCAAAAGCGGTAGGACTTAAAAAAGGGGGACCGTCTACCTCGATACAACCAACCATCATAGATCTCACCGCAGGGTTAGGCGCAGATGCCTTTGTACTTGCCTCACTTGGTTGTCATGTTACGATGGTAGAGCGTTCAGAGATAATAGCGGCACTTCTAAAAGATGGGCTGGAGCGAGCTGAATGTGAACAGACAGTTTCAGAAATAGCAAAGAGAATGTCACTACAGCAGATGGATGGAGTGGCATATCTGTCTCATCTCAACACGCCGCCCGATATCTGTTACCTTGACCCTATGTATCCTCACACCAAAAAAAGCGCACTCCCCACGAAAGAGATGAGACTGCTGCGAGAGCTGCTCTTCGATAATGCTACACCAGCCACTCTGTCAACAGATATAGATCTACTGAATGCAGCCCTTAAAGTTGCAAAAAAGAGAGTCATCGTCAAGCGCCCCCGCAAAGCCAAATTTATCAGTGATAGAGAGCCTGACTTTCAAATAACAGGTAAAAGCACCCGCTATGATATTTATCTTCCGAAATCACCGAAATCAAAACCGTAGAAACCGTAGCAAAACCGTAGGGTCAGGTCTTTATTTTTGCAAAAGTAAAGACCTGACCCCTTTTCCATTTTTTACCGACGAATCACCTTCAACCATTTCCAGAAATTAAGCAGGCTGTGAAGTGAGCCAGCCACATAGGTGAGTGCGGCGGCTTTGAGGATTTTTTTAGCATCACCCTCATCCCCTGGTAGCAAGTGGTTGTCGGCTTTAAGGATAGGAAGCGCTCGGTTGAAGCTGGCATCAAACTCAACAGGTAATGTGCTGAGATGGACCAGTGCAGGCATGCCCATGCTGGCGAGTCCTGCGATAAAGATGATCAGCGTGGGAAGAGGGCGGCGGGAGATAATTGCGAGCAGTGGCGAAGCCATTAAGATCATTGCGCCGATCTTTTCTGCTCCTTGTGTCTTTTTGATTAAGCGTCCACGTAGTGCCATCGGTCTGTAATCGGTGCTCTGCTGGAGTGCGTGTCCTACTTCGTGGGCGGCGATGGTGATGGCGGCGAGTGAGTGCCCTGAGTAGAACTGCTCTGAGAGGCGTACTGTTCTGCTCTCTGGATCGTAGTGGTCTCCTGCGCCATCTTTAATCAGTTCAACCTCAACATGGTTAAGTCCGTAGCGGTTGAGTATAGTGCGGGCGAGCTCACTACCGCTTACTCTATATCTATCGTCTGGTTGACTATGTTTTTCAATTACTCTTTTAACCCAGAACTGTGGAAGTGTGGTGGCGGCTAATAGTAGTATCCCGATTATGATGAATATCATATCAGTTCACCCTCTAGATCATGTTCGTCGGCTGCTACAATTTTTACCTTAACTAGTTCTCCAGGAGAGAGCTTAGTCGTCGTTAGGGTTTCAGTATCTTCTGGTATATGGGTTTCGCCATCAATTTCAGGAGCATCTCCCATTGTGCGCCCAATAGCGCCACTGCTATTTACACTATCAACTATTATAGTCTCTATAGTTCCAACTTTTCGTTGTAGTTTTGTAGCACTGATTGAACTCTGTAAATTCATAAATCGTTCGAGCCTATCTTGCTTCTGATCCTCATCGACCTGATTAGGAAGATTGTTTGCAGCTGCCCCTTCAACAGAGGAGTAGGCAAATGCACCAGCACGATCAAGTTGTGCTTCATCTAAGAAATCTAAGAGTTTTCCAAATTCTGCTTCACTCTCTCCTGGAAAGCCTACAATGAATGTGCTGCGAATAGTAAGTTCTGGGCAGATCTCTCTCCACTTCTCAATTCTCCTAAGAGCATTTTCGCTATCTGCAGGGCGCTGCATAGATTTTAGAATGGTAGAGGAGGCGTGTTGTAGTGGTACATCTAGATAGGGCAGAATTTTTCCTTCTGCCATTAGTGGAATAAGCTTATCAATAACAGGGTATGGGTAGAGGTAGTGAAGTCTAACCCAACTTCCAAGCTTGCTCAACTCATTAGCGAGTGTGACAATGCGTGTAGAGAGCGCTCCACCATTGATGATTTCTTTACGATAGCGCAAGTCTGAGCCATACGCAGCCGTATCTTGTGAAACCACTAAGAGCTCTTTAACACCGCTCTCAACTAACCGTTCTGCCTCACCTATAATTTCACCAATGGGACGGCTCGCTAGTTTTCCACGCAGTGAGGGGATGATGCAGAAGCTACAGCTCTGATTGCATCCTTCTGCAATTTTGAGGTAGGCGTAGTGGTCAGGGGTAAGACGCACTGCACGGTCAGGTAGTAGCTCACTTAGCGGATCCATTATAGGAGGGAGCGCTTGGTGGATTGCCTCCATCACCTCCGCAGTTGCATCAGGACCAATAACAGCTAGCACCTCTGGGAAGTGAGAGGTTATTTTTTTATGATCAGCGCCGAGACAGCCGCAGACAATGACTCGTCCATTTTGTGCAAGAGCTTCACCAATACTCTCTAAAGACTCTTCAATCGCAGCATCAATAAAGCCGCAAGTATTGACCACTACTAGATCGGCATCTCCATATTTAGTAACTAGCCGATATCCTTCGGCACGAAGTTGGCTAAGGATGCGTTCTGAGTCGACAGTGGCCTTAGGACAGCCTAGACTTATAAAACCTATAGTTGGAGTTGTATTCATTAGTTGCAATTATACAGGCTCACATGCTAGATGGTCACATCGTAAGTTGAAAAATAGAATAATGCCCCCATAAAGTGTGCAAGTTATAAGTTGAAGTTTAGATAATTTTGGAGAGTTTGAGATGAGAATGGATAAGTTGACTACAAAGTTTCAGAGTGCCTTAGCGGATGCTCAATCAATTGCTGTTGGACGAGATAATCAGTTCATTGAACCAATACATCTGATGTTGGCTCTCTTAGATCAAGATGGTGGTAGTGTGCGTCACCTTCTAACTTTGGCAGGAGTTCAGGTGAATAGTTTGCGTTCTGCGCTAGGGGAAGCAGTTGAACGGTTATCGTCGGTGGAGGGTGCTGGAGGAGATGTTCATATCTCAAATGATCTTGGAAAAGTTCTTAATTTGACTGATAAGCTGGCGCAAAAGCGCAGTGATCAATATATATCATCAGAGCTATTTGTTATTGCTGCTCTTGAAGGTAAAGGAACTTTGCGTGATATGTTGCAAGATGCTGGTGCGGTTAAAGGTGCTATAGAGAAAGCAGTAGAGCAGGTGCGTGGCGGCGAGGCTGTTACTGATCAAAATGCGGAAGAGCAGCGGCAAGCGTTAGAGAAGTATACGATGGATCTAACAGAGCGAGCAGAGCAAGGTAAGTTAGATCCAGTGATAGGGAGAGATGATGAGATTAGGCGTGCTATTCAAGTCTTGCAGCGCAGAACAAAAAACAATCCAGTCTTGATTGGTGAGCCTGGTGTTGGCAAGACAGCAATTGCTGAGGGGTTAGCGCAACGCATAGTTAATGGTGAAGTTCCAGAGGGGATGAAAGGCAAGAGGTTGCTCTCATTAGATATGGCTGCTCTTATTGCAGGTGCTAAATTTAGAGGAGAGTTTGAGGAGAGACTCAAAGGGGTGTTGAGTGATCTTAGTAAGCAGGAGGGGCAGGTTATTCTATTTATAGATGAGATTCACACTATGGTTGGTGCTGGTAAAGGTGAAGGCTCAATGGATGCTGGGAATATGCTAAAGCCTGCACTGGCACGCGGTGATCTCCACTGTATTGGAGCTACTACGCTAGATGAGTATCGTAAGTATGTGGAGAAGGATGCGGCTCTGGAGCGAAGATTTCAGAAGGTGTTAGTGGGGGAGCCTTCAATAGAAGATACTATTGCTATTCTGCGTGGGCTTAAAGAGAGGTATGAAGTTCATCATGGGGTTGATATAACTGATCCTGCAATTGTAGCTGCAGCAACTCTATCTCAGCGATACATAACTGATCGTCAGTTACCAGATAAGGCTATTGATCTTATAGATGAAGCTGGCTCACGGATTAGAATGGAAATTGACTCTATGCCTGAAGAGATGGATCGTTTAGACCGCCGAGTTATCCAACTAAAAATTGAGCGAGAAGCTCTTAAAAAAGAGAGTGATGATGCCTCTAAAAAAAGGCTCAATAGTTTAGATGAGGAGTTGGGAAAGTTAGAGCGAGAATATTCAGATCTGGATGAGATCTGGAAAGCTGAAAAATCTGCAGTACAAGGGACAACACAAATTAAAGAGTCACTGGAGCAGGCTCGTATAGAGTTAGAGACAGCGCATCGTGCAGGTAATCTAGAAAGAATGTCTGAACTGCAGTATGGAACTATTCCAAAACTAGAGCAGCAGTTGAGTGCGGCGGCAGAGAGTGAGTCTGAGCAGAAAGAGAATCAGCTTCTGCGTAACAAGGTTACGGATGAGGAGATTGCAGAGGTGGTCTCTAAGTGGACAGGAGTACCTGTATCTAAAATATTGGAGGGGGAGAGGGAGAAGCTGTTACGAATGGAAGATGAGATTGGTAAGCAGGTGGTTGGGCAGAGAGAGGCTGTAGAGGCGGTATCGTCAGCAATTAGACGCTCACGAGCTGGGTTAGCAGATCCACAACGCCCCAATGGGTCGTTCCTGTTTCTTGGTCCGACAGGTGTTGGTAAGACAGAGCTTACGAAAGCGTTAGCTAAATTTCTCTTCGATACTGAAGATTCACTGGTTAGAATAGATATGTCAGAGTTTATGGAGAAACATTCAGTAGCACGGCTGATCGGCGCTCCCCCAGGATATGTAGGATACGAGGAGGGCGGCTATTTGACAGAGGCTGTGCGTAGAAAGCCATACTCAGTTATCCTGTTAGATGAAGTTGAAAAGGCTCATGCTGATGTGTTCAATGTATTACTGCAGGTGTTAGACGATGGTCGTTTGACTGATGGGCAGGGGCGCACAGTTGATTTCCGCAATACAGTAATTGTTATGACATCTAATCTTGGTTCGCAACAGATTCAAGATTTAGCTGGTGCTACAGAAGATGGTGGATATGAGTTGATGAAGAGCGCGGTTATGGAGATTGTTGGCGCACACTTTCGTCCTGAGTTTATTAATAGAATTGATGAGTCGGTTGTCTTTCATCCACTAGGTATAGAGGAGATTAGAGCTATTGCTAAAATTCAAATTAAGCAGCTACAACAGCGTTTAGCTGATAGGGAGATCTCGCTCAATATAAGTGAGGAGGCGTTAGATAAGTTAGGAGATGCCGGTTTTGATCCTGTCTATGGGGCGCGCCCACTTAAACGCGCAATTCAGAACTATATCGAAAATCCACTAGCTCAAAAAATTCTAGCTGGAGATTATCCACCTAGTTCAACTGTAGATATAAGTATGGTTGGTGATGAGCTCAGTTTTAATTGAGAGCTTGGTTATCTTGAAGTTACTGATAATAGCTCTCCTCTCCATTAGGGCGATCCTTGAAGCGTTGGTGTACCCACAGATATTGTTCGGGAGCCTTCCTAACCGCCTGCTCAATTAATTGATTCAGTTGGTCAGTCTCGTTCTGTATCTCTTTACCGTCCATCTCTACTGGTGGCTGTAGAGTTAATTTGTAGAAGCTTCCATCCTCACACCGAGTTGCAAAGAATGGAATAACTGTAGCTCCTGTCATTTTAACTAGCCTAGAGGTGGCGCTGTTAGTAGCTGCGGGGATGTTGAAGAAGTTGGAGAATATCCCTCCACGATGCCCAAAATTCTGATCCATAGCATACTCTACAGCTCCACCGCTCTTCAGAACTCTAACCATCTCCCTAATATTTGTCTGAGTAATTAGTGATTCAAGATTACGCATCCGACCTTTCTCAATTATATGGTTGAGTACAGGGCTGTTATCTGGACGATAGACTACATGAATTGGACGCATTAGAGCAAGCATAATGCCAGATAGATCAACATTGGTGAAGTGCGCGCTAAATAGAATGACTCCATTTCCACTCTTTAAAGCTCGATCTAAATGTTCAAGTCCAGAGATCTGCATACGGGACTCTATCTCTCTTCTACTTCCCCACCATGCTAGAGCAGATTCAAAAATAGATACTCCTAAAGATTCAAAATGGAGTTTTAATAACTCCTCAATTTCAGTTTCCCCCTTATCTGGAAAAACTAACCTAAGGTTAATGCGAGCAATATCGCGTCTCCGTTTTAATTGCCACAACCCATATCTTCCAAATAACTTTCCTAATCTTACCTGAGCCTTGAATGGTAACAGGGTTATTGTCCTCAATATTAGTATCATTAACCAGCTTAACCAATGTTTGGGATGGTAGAGGTAGAATAGTTTAGTGTTCATCTGTTAAAGTTTATCATTATAATGAACCGAATAACCTACTCTCTTCTGTTGTATCTATTAACTCCGCTGATTATAGTGCGCTTGCTCTGGCGTGGAGTAAAAGCTAGAGAGTATTTGAGTAGGTGGGGAGAGCGCTTTGGAGTGTATGGAATATATAGTGCAACCTCCAAAGCTAAGCAAAAGAGTATTAAGCTGTGGATTCATACAGTATCAGTTGGAGAGTTTATCGCAACAGTTCCACTGTTGGAGCATCTACTAAATGATAAATCAAATTATAATTTGAGAGCTGATGAACTACTGATAACTACCACAACTCCAACAGGATCAGCTAGAGTAGTTGAGTTCTTGAATAGATTTTCAGCTCACCATGTATATCTTCCTTATGATCAACCAGGAGCAGTTAACCGTTTTCTTAAAAATTACCAACCATTAGTTGGAGTGATAATGGAGACGGAGCTATGGCCAAATCTATTTCATAGTTGTGCTAAGAGAAATATCCCCGTCCTGTTGGCAAATGCTCGTCTGTCACAACGCTCGCAAGATGGATATAAGAGATGGATTCCTAAGTTAGCTTATGAATCTCTGCAGAGCGTAACCTCAATTATGGCGCAGAGTCAGGATGATGCGAAGAGGATAGTAGCTCTGGGAGCTGATTCAGAAAAAGTCGTGATAACTGGAAGTATTAAATTTGATATGCAACTTCCAGATGATATAGAGGCGCAAGGTGAAAAATTACGTAGAGAGCTAGGCGGAGAGCGTCCTGTATGGATTGCAGCAAGTACTAGAGAGGGAGAAGATGAGCAGATTCTTGCGGCACATAAAATTATTCTAGATAGTGTGTCAGATGCATTATTGATCTTAGTGCCTCGTCATCCAGAAAGATTCAATAGTGTTGCAAAATTGGTTAAGAAGTTGGAGTTTAAACTGCAACGCAGAAGCATAGCTGGTGATAATTGTAGTTGTGCTGATGATGTGCAAGTGTATTTGGGGGACACGATGGGAGAGCTGTTGCAGCTCTACTCTGCGGCGGATATCGCTTATGTGGGTGGAAGCCTAGTTGCTACTGGTTCGCACAATATGTTAGAGCCAGCAGCTTTAGGCAAGCCGGTTCTGTTTGGGCCACATCGTTTTAATTTTGCGGATATAAGTAAGATGTTGTTAGAGCAAGAGGCAGCGTATGAAGTATTGAACCATACTGAACTTGCGAACAGAGTAATATTTTTAGCGCAAAACTCAGATACAGCCTGCCAAATGGGAGAGAGGGGGAGGTTGGTAGTTGAGAAGAATAGAGGTGCGCTAAAGCGTCTGTTAGTTGAAGTTTATAAAGTTCTTAAGTTGAAGTTAGTATAGGTGTCATTAAAAGGAGAAAGAAGATCCCTGTTTGGAGCCTCTTAACATATCGATATCAGTTTCAAATAACTTCTGAGTTGTCCAAGTTTTGTCATCGTTACGGCTCATTAGTTGCGCACATTTGACGCCATCCTTTTCAATGATTGCAAATAGTCTACCGCCAGAGCTTACAGCGTCTACTATCTTTTTTGGAACCTCTTTTACTGCCCCACCTAGAATAATAACATTGTACTGACTGCTTGGTCGCCAGCTCTTACTAAGTACATCCCCAGACTCTAAGATTGAATTTCCGATCCGTGCTTTTATGAGATTGTTTTTAGCCTGATCCATTAGAGACTTATGAAGTTCAATGCTGCGTACTGATCCACCTAACTTACAGAGGAGTGCAGTGAAGTAGCCACTGCCACTACCAATCTCAAGTATTGTTTCATGCTTTTCTATATTCAACTGTTGCAGAATTCGTGCTTCAAGTATAGGGTGCATCATTCTTTCACCTTCACCAATTGGAAGGGCAGTATCTGCATAAGCTATTCTCTGCTGAGATTCAGCTACAAAATTGTGTCGAGGAGTATTCTCTAAAATATCTAATAGTCTGAGGTCAGAAATGTCCCAAGGACGGATCTGTTGTTCAATCATATTAGTTCTAGCTTGGCTTAGGTTCATTATTAACTCCTAGTCTGATTAGTTGCTAGTTATTATAGTCTATAGTGATTGTAGATTACTACTGTCATTATAATAGTGTGTTAAAATTTCACTACTTTCTACTTGTAAAGATGTAATTTAAGAAAAGATATTTAAGGAATATATGTATGGCAGGACATAGTAAATGGCATAACATTCAGCACCGTAAAGGGGCGCAGGATGCAAAGCGTGGGAAAATTTTCACTAAACTGATTCGGGAAATTACTGTAGCGGCAAAGATGGGTGGAGGAAGCGTGGCTGATAATCCTCGTTTGCGTGCAGTGATTGATAAGGCGCTTGGCGCTAATATGACTCGTGACACGATCGAACGAGCAGTAAAACGAGGTAGTGGTGATGTTGATGGGGAGAATTTTGATGAGATCCGTTATGAAGGTTATGGTCCAGATGGGGTAGCGGTTATGGTTGACTGCCTTAGTGATAACCGTAATAGAACAGTGTCTGAGGTTCGTCATGCATTCACCAAACATGGTGGGAATCTTGGTACAGACGGTTCAGTGTCATATCTATTTACTAAAACGGGGGTCTTGCTCTATCCTGAAGGTAGTGATGAAGATGCAATTATGGATGCAGCACTTGAAGCTGGAGCGGAAGATGTGGTTAGCGAGGGTGGAACTATTGAGGTGTTAACTGATGAAACTACATACCTTGATGTAAAACAGGCTATGGTTGATGCTGGTTATGAACCAGAATCGTCAGATATCACTCAAAGAGCCTCTACAATGGCAGAGCTTGATTTAGATAGTGCTGAGAAATTGTTGAAGCTAATAGATCGTCTTGAAGATCTAGATGATGTACAAAATGTCTACAGTAACGCAGATATTTCCGAAGAGGTTATGATTGCGCTAAGTGAGTTAGAGTAGTGCTAGTAGAGTGACACTTATATTGGGAATTGACCCTGGTTCTCGTATTACAGGGTATGGAATTATAGAGACGGAAAAAAATGGGTATCGTAGAGTAGATAGCGGAGCATTGCGCATTAAAGGAGATACTCTGCCGCAACGCCTCCACGCGATATTTAGGGCTGTGAGTGAAGTTTTAGATCGTTTTCAGCCAGATGAATTTGCAATTGAAAATGTCTTTATGCACCGTAATGCAGACTCTGCACTAAAGTTAGGGCAGGCGCGAGGGGCTGCAATCTGTAGTGCAATAGATCGTGATATATCAATCTATGAATATACGCCAGCAGAGATTAAGCAGGCGGTAGTAGGGCGTGGTAATGCAGCAAAGCCACAAGTGCAGATGATGGTGCGCGGACTGTTAAATCTAAGTCAGAACCCGCAAGCCGATGAGGCAGACGCCCTTGCGTGCGCAATATGTCATGGAAATAGATCTAGTGGACTGCGCAAGATGGGATTATCAACAGAACTGCGCGGAGCGCGCTTACGATGATTGGAGTAGATAAGTGATAGGAAGGCTTAAAGGTGTTTTACTGATGCGCAAAGCGCCAGAGCTCTTGCTAGATGTGGGAGGGGTTGGTTATGAGCTAGAAGCCTCAATGACCACATTTTATGATCTACCAGAAGTTGGATCTGAACTAACTCTACACACTCATCTAGTTGTGCGTGAAGATGCACAACTGCTTTATGGCTTCTATACCGAAAATGAACGCTTAATGTTTCGTACCTTAATTAAAGTGCGTGGAGTGGGAGCGAAACTAGCACTAGCAATTCTTTCGGGGATGAGCACTTTAGATTTTGTTCGTTGTATCAACGATGATAATGTAACTGCATTGGTTAAGTTGCCAGGTGTTGGTAAGAAAACAGCCGAGCGCTTGATTATAGAGTTGCGAGATAAGGTTAATCAATGGGATAGCTTAGGTGGTGAAGGGGGTGCATCATTAAATGATAGCTCTCCATTATTGAGCCAAAATAGATCTGAAAGTGAAGCAGTAGATGCACTGATTGCACTTGGTTATAAAGATGCGCAAGCCACTCGCTTAGTAAAATCAATAAAGAATCCAGAGGGTGGAGAGAGCGAGCTTAGTAGTGAGGAGATGATTCGCCTAGCCCTACAGCAGAGTATTGCTTTATGAGTAGCGCAGAGATAGAAGTCGAACGACCAATTACGGCCCAAAGCAATCCTGAAGAGGAGAGACTTGATAGAGCTATCCGTCCTCGAACTTTAGAGGAGTACGAGGGGCAACCAGCACTGCGTGAGCAGATGGAGATATTTATTCCTGCAGCACGAGGACGAGGAGAGCCGCTTGATCACACCCTAATTTTTGGACCCCCAGGTCTTGGTAAGACAACGCTGGCACATATCATTGCAAATGAGATGGGGGTTAATATGCGCCAAACCTCTGGTCCAGTTTTAGAAAAGGCAGGTGATCTCGCAGCTCTGCTAACCAACTTAGAGCCGCATGATGTACTATTTGTTGATGAGATCCACCGTCTGAGCCCTGTGGTTGAAGAGGTGCTCTACCCTGCAATGGAAGATTTTCAATTAGACATTATGATTGGAGAGGGACCAGCTGCTCGCTCAATAAAGATAGAACTCCCTCCGTTTACCCTAGTTGGGGCAACCACTCGCGCAGGGCTTTTAACCTCTCCTCTGCGAGATCGTTTCGGCATCACTCAGCGCCTAGAATTTTATAGTGAGAATGATTTAGCTCATATTGTAGAGCGGTCAGCATCTATTCAAAAAGTGAAGCTACATAGTGGAGGTGCGGTGGAAGTGGCTAAACGCTCACGAGGAACTCCTCGTATCGCTAACCGTTTGCTACGGAGGGTGCGAGATTATGCTGAAGTAAAAGCTGATGGAGTGATCACAGAGGAAGTAGCACAAGATGCTCTGAATCTTCTAGATGTAGATCTTAAAGGGTTCGATAATATGGATCGAAAACTACTGTTGAGTGTGATTGAAAAATTTGATGGGGGACCTGTAGGTATTGATAATATAGCAGCAGCTATTGGTGAAGAGCGAGGTACTATAGAAGATGTATTGGAGCCTTACCTTATTCAGCAGGGATATATTATGCGTACTCCAAGAGGACGGATCGTAACTAGCGCCGCATACCTACACTTTAATCTTCCCCCTAAGCAAGTGATGAGCGGAGAACTATTTTGATCGTCCGCATCTACTACGAAGATACAGACTCTGGAGGCGTAGTCTACTACGCAAACTACCTTAAGTATATGGAGCGAGCCAGAACAGAGTGGCTAAGAGAGCTAGGTTTTGAACAAGATAGCATGCTAACTGAAGAGGGGGTTATATTCGCAGTAAAAACAGTTACTATTGATTACAGAACTGCGGCTCACTTTAATGATCAGTTGGAGGTTAAGACTATATTGCATAAGTTAGGCAGGGCAAGTATTACTTTTCAGCAAAACATATATCGTGGCGAGGAGATAGTTACTACTGCAACAGTAAAGATAGCAAGCATAAAGAGCAAATCATTTAAGCCAACAGCTATTCCAAAGCAACTATATATGAAGATAAATAGTATATAAAAATAAATGTACAGTTATAACAACTATAGAGAAATAAAATATGACTCATGAACTATCCATCACAACCCTGATTCTTAATGCAAGCTGGGTTGTTCAATTTATTCTATTACTGCTATTAGGGGCATCTGTATGGTCCTGGGCAATTATCACTCGCAAGCTAAAAGATTTTAAACAAGAGCGAGATAGTGCAGATGATTTTGAGGATCTATTTTGGCAAGGTGGGAACTTAACAGAGCTGTTTAAAAAATTTGAGAATGGTAAGCAGAGAGGAATGTCTGGAATTTTCGTCTCTGGGTTTAGAGAGTTTATAAGGCTCCGCAAGCGAGCGAGTATGGAGCCTTCAGATGTTCTGGATGGAGCTGGAAGAGCTATGCGAGTTGCACTAAATAGAGATCTTGATAAGCTTGAATTTAACCTCTCTATTTTGGCAACAATTGGTTCAACAAGCCCCTATGTAGGTCTCTTTGGAACAGTATGGGGGATTATGAATGCATTCAGTGCAATTGGAGCAACTAGTAATGCTAGTCTTGCAATGGTTGCTCCTGGAATTTCAGAAGCGCTGGTAGCTACTGCTGTAGGGCTCTTTGCAGCCATTCCTGGAGTGATATTCTATAACCGTTTTGCTACAGAGGTAGAGCAATTGCACAATAGATATGACATCTTTGTTGAAGAGTTCTCTAGCATCCTGCGGCGCCAAGTTCATCGTGAAGATGGTGCAAGAGTAGGAGATAGTTAAGCTATGAGTCGTGAGCGTAGTCGTAAACGACCTATAGCATCGATTAATGTAGTGCCATACATTGATGTGATGTTAGTATTGCTGATTATATTTATGGTGACAGCACCACTTCTTACGCAAGGGGTAAAGGTAGATCTACCTCAAACAGAATCCCCAGCTGTTGATAGTGATAAATCTGAACCAGTAGTTGTCACAATTCAAAAAAATGGCGCGATATTTATGACTAACGGCGATCATCCAGAACGATCTATAGCTCCAAAAGAGCTCCAGAGAAGAGTAACTATATTGATGCAGCGCAAGCCAGCAACGGAAGTGTTAGTTCGTGGAGACCATACGGTAGCGTATGGTGCTGTAGTTTCAGTTATGGCACTCCTCCAAAAATCTGGGGTGCCAAGTGTTGGGCTGGTTACTGACCCTACTGAGAAGTGATGAAACCTGTTACACAGTTATGGAATAGTCTCAATCAGAAGCTGCCTCCAGTCGGAATTTCTATACTCCTTCACACCTTTATATTATTAATAGTGATAGGGGCTGGAGTGAGCTCTATACCTGACAAACCTAAACCTCCCAAAAAAATAGTTATTAAAGCGCACGCTGTAGATGGCAGAGTTTTAGACGCAATTGCTGCCAAAAAAGTAGCTGTTGCGGCTGCTAAAGTAAAAGCTAGGCAGGAAAAAATTGCGAATAAGAAGCGTAAGATAGAGCAAGATAAAAAAAGAGAAGCAGCAGCTAAGAAAAAAGCTGCAGACAAGAAAAAGGCAGCGAACAAGAAAAAAGCTGCAGCTAAGAAAAAAGCAGCGAACAAGAAAAAAGCTGCAGCTAAGAAAAAGGCAGCAGATAAAAAAAGAGCAGCAGACAAGAAAAAAAAGCAGAAGAGAGAAGTTGACGCAAAAAAGAGGCAGCTTCTACTTGATGCAGAGTTAGATGCAGAGCTCTATGCCGAAGAGAAGATGAGAAGCGCGCAAGTTGTTGCATCTCAAGAGATGGCGCAAGAGTTAATTAAGCTCCAAGCAACCATAAGAGGACAAATTGAGAAAGTATGGATTAAACCTCGTGGTAAAAAAGTCGGTCAAAGCTGTAAAGTAAAGGTGGCCCTCTCTCCATCTGGAGAGGTGTTGAGTGTTGATGTTATTAAAAATAGCGGAAGTGAAGCCTTTAAAACTTCGGTAGAGCGAGCAGTACACAAGGCTGCCCCATTTAATATGCCAGCAGATGTAACCTTAAGGCGAGAGATGCAAGAGCTAGTCATTACCTTCGAGCATAAGTAAGCGACTGATATCTTATCTCAGTATAGGTATAGATTCACTTTTAATTGTTTAATATATTAGCTAAATCTTCAGAAAAGTCTTCATCATTTACAACTGCTTTTCTACTTTTATAACTAGCATTAATACTATAATCTAGAGGTGACTCTTTTATTAACTTCTGTGTAACTAAATCAGAAAGGGTGGAGTTAGCTACATCTAACGAGGTCTGATCTAAAGTATTTAGCCAATCCTTATGTACAGATAATTGTAGGTCAGCATTAAGTAGATCTAGCCTGTTTTCTTTAAAGTTAAGAAAAGTTTGTTCTAGATCTGAGCCAGTATATTGTTGACCAATATAGCTCAGCATTAAATCCATATTGCCAGTATGCTTATTGTTTTTGTCTGTACTGACCTTGAGACCATAAACTAAACTATTTCTAGATAGAAATGTATTAAACCATTTGCTAAGTTCAGAGTTTAGTGTATCTACTTTCATTGTCGATGATACAGAGATTAAGTTCCACAAAGATCTAGCATCTTCTTCTAAAAATCCTGAAAAGTTTTGAGTGATATTGATCGAATCTATTGGTATGGATGCATCTATTTGTTTATGATTTATAAGAGAAATATTAACTTTTCGTTCATCAAGTAACTTATTGTCTTCTTTACTTGCTTTGGAATCTATAGAGACTGATAAGCTAATTGGTGGAATATTAGTTTCACTAGTTCTTAATGTTATCTCTTGCATTTTAAGCAGGCTATCACCTAGAGGATAAAACCCTCCAAACAGTTCATTAATATTAGAGTTAAACTTAATTTCTTTAATATTAAAATAATTGTCAGGCGTATTTAATGTGATATCTTCAATCGATATACTACTCTTATAGTTAATTGATTTACTATCAAGATTTCCATTTACAGTCATAATAGTCGGACTAACTTTAAGGCTTAAGTCGTCACCATTTACTCTTATATTATTAATAATCCCTTTATTATGAAAGTTTCCATTAAACTCAAATTTAGTATTTGAAGTTATTGCAATATCATCATTAACATATTTAAAAAATTCATATTTATGCTTGTCGGCGATGAAATCAGACAGAGGAATGGTGTCACTTACTTTAGCTAAACCAATATTTAAGCCGTCATTAAAAAACAGAGGTCCGTGAATAATCGTTAAGTTTGATTTGATTGGAAGTTTTATAAACTCAACAATATCCTTTCTAATTGTAGGGTCAATAATGTCAATTTCTATTTCAGCATTTGCTGATAAAAATGATTTATCGTATGAGATCAGCTTAATTGATACATCATAAAGCTCTTTTGACTGTTTATCTGCTTGTTTAATATAGCTGTTGATTGTTGATTGTGTCTTTTCCCCAATAAAAAGCGTACTTAGAGCCCATGCGGTAAGCAGTGTTAGTAAGAGTAGAAATAATTTTTTCATTTTAAAAAACCTATTAATAATTGTTTAAATTTTAATTATTGCGTATCATAACATAAAATAGAAAATCACCAACTATTCGACTTGTCCAGCTTGCAGCGCTTAGCGCCCGATAAGCATAGGGTATAATTAATACTTTAAAGAGTACAGATGAGTGCTCAATATCAGCTAGGAGATAACCATGCCAAAAGCATCTGAACTAAAGCGGGGAATGATTGTTGAGATCAACAACACCCCTCATGCCGTAAAAACTATTGAATCAAAAAGCCCCTCCTCACGTGGCGCATCCACCATCTACAAGATTAGATTCACCAATCTTCAGACTCGCCAGAAGCTAGATGAATCTTATAAAAGTGATGATATGCTCAAAGAGGCAGAGTGTCTGAAACGCCAAACCCAGTACTCCTATAGTGATGGTGATAACTACATCTTCATGGATCAAGAAGATTACTCACAGTATGAGATCAACAGAGATGACCTCTCTGAACAGATTGGCTACTTAACTGAAGGTCTGCAAGATGTCACCATCCTACTCTCTGATGACGAAATTTTAGGGATAGAGCTTCCACAGACTGTCATTTTAACCGTCATCGAAACAGCCCCAGGAATAAAAGGGGCAACCGCAGCTGGACGCACTAAACCAGCTCAACTAAACACAGGGATTGAGATACAGGTTCCTGAGTATCTAGAGAGTGGTGAAGATATTAAAGTCCACACCGGAACAGGAAAATTTATCTCACGAGCTAAATCTTAAGAGTCTCATCTGACAAATAGACCTCAATACATATACATAAAAAAGATAGTATCAGGATCGGAACAGTAGATCTAAATACATACACATAAAAAAGATAGTATCAGGATCTTCCAAGATGAGCTTGATACTATCTTTTATAGTAAGATAGTCAGCATGACTATACGCTCACTTTTAACCGTTATGCTACTCACTACCACTACAATCAGCTCTGCACATCGAGGAGGAATGGATAGTAACGGAGGTCACAATAATCGCAAAACAGGAGAGTATCACTGTCACCGTGACAACTGCATTGAACGCAATGGCGCTAAAAAAATAACCGCTCAAAGTGGTTATAAAAGTGGAAAATATGAGCGAAAAAGTTGGCCGCATTGGACAGATGAAGATAGAGATTGCCAAAATACCCGAGCCGAAATGTTGATCCGTGACTCACTCGCACCAGTCAAATTTAAGCGCAACAAAGGGTGTAGTGTCAGTCACGGAAAATGGCTTGCTCCCTATACAGGTGAAACCTATACCAAAGCAAGTAAACTCGATATTGATCATATTGTACCGCTCTATCATGCTCACCAGACAGGTGGTGCAAATTGGAGCCGTACAGAGAAGAGAGCCTTT
The DNA here is from genome assembly GCA_018658305.1 of Thiotrichales bacterium. Classification (GTDB taxonomy): domain Bacteria; phylum Pseudomonadota; class Gammaproteobacteria; genus Thiopontia. The sequence continues at coordinate 35,916 of JABHVM010000068.1, forward strand.
GCAAATGACCCTAAAAACTTACTGGTAACCTCTGCTAAAGCAAATCGATCAAAAGGGGCAAAGTCACCTGCACGCTGGAAACCACCACTAAAATCTTACTGGTGCAGTTATGCAGAAAAATGGCGGTATGTGAAAGAGAAATATCGCCTAAAAATTAGTGTACCAGAGGAGCAAAGTTTAGGGGTGATGGAGAAGAGATGTTAAAGATTATCGGTTATGCTCTTTAAACCACTTTGTAGATAATTTCTGGGCTTCTGCAATTTGAGCACGAGTCATCAGTGTTGCTATTACCTTCTTAAGTTCAGCTGCTCTTTTATTTCCTAGCGCTGCAGCTAAGTTAGACCATTTATATGCCTCAACATAATCCTCTGCTACACCATATCCTTTAGCGTACATGCTTCCAAGATTGTACTGAGCGCCAGCATTCCTCTGGTCAGCTGCCTTTTTAAATTCACGCAGTGCAGTAGGGTAATCACCTTTTGAAACCGCAGACAGACCTAAATCAAAATCAGCCATTCCTGTTGTCGAAAGGAGGAGAAGCAGTAAGAGAAGAGGTAGTCTTAGTAGTTTCATGTGTAGATCCTATTTAATATAGAGAGTAGCAGAAAGTGCAATAAAATTAATTCTCATAGTAGCATAAATTACCATCCAACCCTACTTATTATAGGTTCAAAAAAGAGAGCCTTGGAAATGATTAGGGTTAGAAATGATTAGGGTCAGAGTGTAATTTATTCAATGAAAGTGTCACTACTCAGAGCTTACAAGCGAACATATCTCTTGAAAAATAACCTTGAATAGTCTAGACTACGAGCTTTGTAATATCTTAATACTTGATACGCTGTTAACTCGCACTACTTTTAAGAACTTGGTATTTTATCAGAGCATTTATTATAATGTATTAATCAGAGGCACTCTTGCTTTGTGCTAACTGTTACCTGTAAATTACAAAGATCTACTTCTGCGTATTCACTATAAACCTAAAGGTGTAATGACTAATGAAATTGTTAATCCGTAATCTCGCTCACAGCACCACCGAAGAGGAGTTAAAAATCCTCTTTGATGAGTATGGTACTGTGCAATCTTGTGATTTGGTGTTAGATAAGGTTAGCGCCGAATCTAAGGGGTTTGCTTTTGTGGAGATGCCGAAGTCAGGAGAAGCCAAAGCAGCAATGAAAAACTTGAATGGTAAGAATATTGCTAATAACAAAATTCGTGTTAAAAAAGCTGAAGATAAAAAAGTACACCTATATGGTCGTAAGAACAAGATTACAGTAGATAGCGATGAAGTCAGTGATACCTCAAAAAGGTGAGTCAGAGATCGTTAGTTGGCTGAATAATCTGTAAATAATACCAGGCCTATTGTGCGAGGTTAGTTTGCAAGATTGTATTGCTGGAGATCTTATTAAAGTGTGATACAATTCTCGCTATCTATTTTAGGATCAATTTATTAATGAGTCACATATTCATGAAGTCAATCTCTCCAGTACTGTATGCTGTAGTGTGGATATCTGCGCTATGGTTTAGTAGTGCAAATGCTCTAGATATAACGATCACTCAGGGTAGTGAAACAGCTCAGCCGATTGCTGTTGCACCATTTCCTGGTTCAGA
>JABHVM010000010.1 GCA_018658305.1 Thiotrichales bacterium
GAGGTTGCGATAACTGCAGCGGCAACTCCAGTTACCGCAGCAGTTAGAACCATTTCTCAGCAAGATCTTCAGGAGCTACTGGGCGACTAAAGTAGTAACCTTGAATCTCATCGCAGTCGCGCTCTTTAAGCCACTCCATCTGCTCCACAACCTCCACCCCCTCTGCGACAACCGTCATCTTCATCTTCTTACCAATAGAGAGGATAGTCTCAATTAAGAAGCTCGCATCATCTCTCTTTGAACTTTGAATAGCTAGATTGTTTGTATCTAAAGAGTCGATAAAACATTTATCAATTTTTAGGGTATCGGCATTAACATTCAGTAGATAGGAGAGAGATGAGTATCCAGTTCCAAAGTCATCAATAGATATCCGGATACCTATCTCTTTGAGTTTCTGGATAGATAAAATATCATTTTCTATATTATCTATCTGCTGCGACTCCACAAGCTCCATCTCCAAATATTTGGGATCAACCCCTACTTTGGTTAAAATCATCTTAATCTGTTCAGGTAGTAGCGGATCTCGGAGTTGATCAACTGTTAGATTTACTGAACAGATAAAATCTCTCTCTACTCCACTATCCAACCATTTGCGAATCTGCTGTACTGCAGTCAAAATTGTCCAGAGCCCAACCCTGCGCATCAATATTGGATTCTGCTCTAGCATATCAATAAAGAAGAATGGGGCAAGAACGCCTCGCTCTGGGTGGTTCCAGCGAATAAGCGCTTCCATTCCAGCTATTTCAGCACTCTCCAGATTAATCTTAGGTTGGTATAACAACATAAATTCATTGTTACTAACCGCATTACTCAGATCTTTGGAGAGTTCAATTTGCTTTGCGGCATCACTATTAAGGTCATCCCCATAAAAGATAAAGCTGTCAGCCATTCCTGGAGGAGCCTGCCTCATTGCTATTTCAGCCTTCTCATAGAGCTGTTCAGTACTCTCAGCGTCTTCAGGGAAAAGTGCAACACCTGCACGAAGTGAAAAACTTATATCGAAGCGCCCCGCCTGTATTGGGAGTTGAAGGCTCTCCATTAGGTCAGAACAGAAGTTAATCAACTCTCCGCGATCACTAATCTTCTCTTTAAATATGGCAAACTGACCTTCAGAAAGTCTGGCAACTGTATCTATGTCTGAACAACTATGCACAGCTCGTCCAGAGAATGAGAAGATCAACTGATCAAGAAGTTTCTGCCCAATAGCACTTCGCACCTCTTCTAAGTTAGTGAGGTCAAAAATTATTAGTGCGCACCAATCCCAGCTCCGCCCTCGCTTAACATTAGAACGAACCTGCATCATAGATTGGTTTATACGGTCACTAAGGATACATCCAGTAGGGAGGTTAGTTAAATCATCAGTTTGTTGCGTGTACTTTTTATCAATCTCGATCTCACAACTCTTCACCATTGACTCAAGCGTACTCGACTCAATATCTGCGAGTTTATGCTTTAGGATAGCGTTCTCTCTACCCAACTGTTCGAGCTCAGAGCGTAACAGTGTACACCTCTGTTCAAGCTCTCTATTCTGCTCAATAGTATTACTGCTTTTGTTCATATTTGATATTAATTGGCAATAATTAAGTGGTAGTCAGCGTCAGCTACAGAAACATATTGACATAACTATGCTGTTGACTCCATACTTTAGAGTAGTTATCTACTAGGTTAAGTAGATCTTTACCATAAAATGGTTTGCGTACCATAGTAAAGTTCCCACCTAACTGCTTTGCAACCTCTTCAGGGAGTCGATCAGTATATGCTGTCACCATAGCTATAAATATATTGGGGTCTATCTCCCTAATTTTTCTTGCAGTCTCAATTCCATCAATGCCTGGAGGCATTCTGACATCCAAGAGAGCACAGGCATAGCTCTCTCCAGCCTCTTTTGCCTCTGCTATCGCAGCAACTGCAAGGTCTCCCTGTTCCACCATGGTAACATCCCATACCATCTCACTATCCATGTTCAGAATTGAGTCAACAGAAAGCAGGTCTGGGGAATTATCAGAGCTACCGTCTTGATCAGAATCATCTACCATAAAGATACCTTTATAGATATCTAAGATTCTCTTATCATCATCTGCAACTAAAACTTTTCTATTTACGCTGTCCACACTATATCTCTCCTTCTACTGTTACCATATTATTCTGTTATTATATTATTCTATTACTGTTTAAATATTTTACTATTCGACTTTAATATTTATAACTGTTGGTATAATCAAGGTTACTGTTGCACCCTTACCATCTCCAGCACTCTCTAACTCTACATTTCCACCGTAACTCTGCAACTGCTTTCTACTCCAGTGCAGACCTATACCACTTCCCTTCTGTTTCGAAGTCTCACCATAACTAAACAGTTTATCTACCATCTCTGCAGAGACTCCCGCACCATTATCTTTAATTACAATGGATACCATCTTACCACTCTTTTCTGCATTAATGTAGAAAGCAGCTATAGATATAGATGGTTGATACTCTGCTCCACTCTCTATTCTCCGTGCCATCTCCTCCTCTATAGATTCAAAGCTATTTTTAAGCAGATTAACTATAAGTTGGACCATAGAGTTACGAGGCCACTGTAGGGGAGAGTCTACCCCATCTATCTCAACAGCAAGTTCAATTCTTCTGTTATTAGTGTATATCTCCAACACTAGTAGGGTGTCATCAACTATCTCTTGAAGCTGTAATTCGTCACATATCTCACCACTCCCACTGTTGCGACGATGAGTGTGTAAAACTTCAATTACATGGTGCACCACACCGTTCAGGTTAGTACACTGCTGCTTAAGATTATTTCCAACCTCTTGTTCAACCCAACGGCTGAGTTCCCCATACTGCGCTTCCATCCTCACAAACTTTTCTTTATCATCCTCTATAGCTGAAAGCTCTGCAATAAAGTGAGAGAAGACCTTAGGTAGGCGATCCATTCCATTAACGCTCTCTTCTATTTTATTGCTAATGTGGTCAATTGAGGATAGAGAATTACCCATATTGTGCAAAATAGAGTTAGATATCTCCTGCGCCCCTGCAAGTTTTGCGCTCTGCTGCTCTTGTCTGTTTAGCTTTCGTTCAATTTCAAGTGATTTATCTATAATGCGATCTTTATGCCACGCCTGCTGAAAGGTGCGACACGCTTGGACTAACTCCTCAACATTAAATGGTTTGCGCATATAGAGAAAACTGTGTTGGAGGCGCGAGTTGAGATAAGCGGGATCTATATCAGAGTATGCAGTTACGATAATAATATATATATTAGGATCAATCTGGCGAAGCCTCTGTGCGGTCTCTGCCCCATCTATTCCTGGTGGCATCCGCATATCTATCAGGGCCACAAAGAAACTTTCATCTATAGCGATAGCTTGCTTAACCTTCTCTATAGCCAGCTCGCCACTCGTGACTGCGCTCAGCTTAAAGCAGTCACGCTTATTTTTATCTTGACTCTCTTCTTGTAACAGAACACTATTTTCAGAGATTAACTTCTCTATCTCCAGTATAGAGTCACTATCATCCTCTATGCACTCTAAATATTGGTAGTAGGTATTTAAGATATCTTCATCATCATCAACAGCTAAAACTCTAAAATTTTGTTTAACTTCACTCACTAATTAACCCCTTAATTAACCTTTTACTCTCTGCTTTTGTTCATCTAGCTGCTCCACCTGCATTGGTATTGTAGCCATAAAAGTTGCTCCTTTACCAGGCCCATCACTACGACAAGAGATATCACCACCTATAGCATTGACAAAGTTAGCTACTGAGTGGAGCCCCTGTCCAGTACCACTCTTCTTAGTAGTGTAGTTAGGAGAGAACAGTTTAGTACTAAGATCACCCTCAAAACCAACTCCATTATCTTTAAAGAGCATTACTATTTTATCGTTGTCATTGTCAGATTCAACTCTACTAATTGAGAAGGTGAGTGTAGCATCTCCCATCTTAATCCCCCCATCTTGGTAGAGCTGATCAAGAGCCTCAACTGCGTTCTTAATTAAGTTGACCACCATCTGCTGCAGAGGATTACGAGGGAGTTCAACATTTTTAATTGTAGGCTCAATATCAAAATTAAACTTCACTTTGGAGGAGTCTATACGATCTTTTATTAGAGTAATAGCCCCCTCCATCGCCTCCTGTAAATTGAAGTTACTGACCCAGTAACCACCACCATCCCCTATCATCCCCTTCTGCGCAACCAATATCTCGCTCATATGGTCGATTGTAGTGCGCATATCTTTGAGTGGTTTATCGGTATATTTTTTATGTGCCTCTCCAATAGCGGAGGCGAGTTGCTTATTACTATATTGAGCCTCATCAGCAGAGAGGAGCTGTTCCATCTTAGCCAAAAACTGATCTAGGGTAGAGAGGCTCTCTAGATAGAACTTAACAGAGGTGAGAGCATTACCAAAGTTATGCAGTACATGCGAGCTGATCTCTGCCATCCCACCCTGATATGCTGCCTCCTGTGCTACTAACTCTAACTCCTGCTGTTCACGCAGATCTCTTACCATCAATACTCCACCCTCTATCGAAGAGTCATCATCATCTATCGTGCTTTTAAATAGAGCCCCAGCAATCTCTACTGGAATTTCCTCGCCATCTGTAGCACGAAGATTGCGTTCAACTGATAGGTTATCAGTTATAGAATCTTCTGTTGAGTCATTAGTCGAGTCACTATGATTACTCAGGAACATTCTACCAAAAGGGGTGAGTCGGAGTAGTGACTCATCCATACTATCTTTACCTTTAAGAATTATGATGGCGTGTTGCTCGTTACCACATTTAATTGGAGTAATACAGACAGTACCTTCAATTATTCCTTCTGCTTTAGTAGCAAATAGAGAACCTATCTCACCCTCAAGTTCTGCACTTAGACAGAGAGAGCCTCCATCCTTAGTAGACCAAACTTGCTCACTAAAGCTCTCGACACAGCAACCAGTCAGTAGAGTAGAGAGAGCTATTTTTGTGCTGGTATAGTCAAGATGGAGCTCTCCTGAGCTATAACCGAGAGTACGCTCCATCTCTTCATTGACAATAAAGAGAGAGATTGAGTGGTCGTTAGGTTCTAGATTTACCACTAACAGTGGGAGTGGAGCCTCTTCCATAGCCTTATGAAATTTAATATGATCTCTATCATGCAGTTGCTGAAGATTTTTATTCATCTGATTTAAAAGTGAACTCTTAAATCCATCATCACTAGAGATAACCAGTGATCCGACCCTTCTCCAGAGCACCTCGTCTGCACTACTATAGCCGAGGATAGATAACATTTTCGGATTGATATCCATTATCCTCCCTCGCTGATTGACCACTATCATCCCCTCTTGGGCAGCAGCAAAAATAGATTGGGAGCGATCGCGTTCAACCTCAACCATTTTACTCTTGGTGACCAACTCTTTTCTCTGTTCTACTAACTCACTATTGGTATCAGATAGTTCGCGAGTGCGCTCTTCAACCTTCTGCTCCAAGGTATCTTGCTGCTCAGCTAGTACCGAGAATGTATGTTTAAGAGTTGTTGCAAGTTTATTCACCTCTTTAACTCTGCCAAAACCTCTTTCATCAATTACTCTACTCTGTTCAGCCTCATTGGCAAGCTCTACTAATGGATTAGATAGGATACGAGCTTGACGACTTACCATCCAGAAGAGGAAGAGTAACATTAACAGTGAGGTGAGAATAATATTGAGTTGAAGGTTTTTTATTGGAGCCATAATCTCCACCCTATCCTGAACAACCACCACTCCCCACTCCAGCTCTGGAACCCAACTCCAGACCCCGTACACCTTTTCACAGCTAAAATCGTTAGACCAACCAAAGCCACTAGCGCCGCTCATAGCCTGCGCCATAGCAAACTCCTCTTGGTTACTCCCACGGCGTTTGATGCAAGCTTGGTCAGGGCTGCGCGATGCTCTATGCCTAAAATGGTTGACGAAGTTAACTCCACCTTGAGCTGTACCATCTTCACCTGCTCGCCACTGTCCAATCAGGACATCTCCACTACCTCCTAAACCACTGTAGTCCTCCAGTAATCCTCGTAACTTCTCTAAACTGAATGGGCGCACTAAAATTCCTACAACCTCTTCCTCCTGTCCAGGAAAGCTGGAGAAGAGCGGAGCCCCCATCAGTACTGCGGAGCCATGTATCTGCTCAACTCTGCCATAACGGGAGATAGCGAACTTTTGCGTAGTTATGACCTTACCTATTAACTCAGAGAGAATGGTATCCCCATAAAATCCATCTTTGCTCATATCCTCTCCAATCTCTGTCGGAATTGGGCGTAGCGAGAAGATGAGCTCACCCTCTCCATTAAGTAGGAGAAGATCTTTAACCTTCTCGGCAGAGATCATTTTTCTATACTTCATACGGAGGTGGTCTCGGTACATCCCATAGCCTGCAGAGTCACCTCCTGTTTTGCGATAGATGTCGAGCACTCGTTCTGACTCTTCAAGTAGACCGCCAGTATCGGTCGCCCAACTCATCCACTCCTTCTGCTCTTGCAGGTGAGTATTTATTCGTTGTATTCTAAAATTGGCGTGATACTTAAGGTTTTGCTGCACAGTCTCTACTAACGCTTTTTCAGCATAGTAGTAGATAACTCCTCCGATGGTAGCGATGGCTATTAGCAGTGAGAGCAGACTTCCACGAAGTTGAAAGTAAAATAAGGAGTGCTCTCTCTTCATAATATCAGTTTGCTTTTAACTCTGTAATGAGTTTTTCATAATTGCGCAGTTTGTTCCAGTTTTCAGATTGAGTTATCGCGATCATTAGGAGTTCATCTCCATCAAAAGGTTTGCGCAGAAAAAGTATCCCTTTATTTATGATGCGGCTAACTCCTTGGATATCCGCATCGATAAAGGAGGTTGCAATAACTAACTGGGCATTTGGGTCAAGTTTATGGATCTCCTCTGCAGTTTTAGCTCCACTTAATCCTGGCGGCATCACCATATCAATAAAGATTACAGAGTATGGTTTCCCCTCCTCTATTGCGCTGTTTACGAGTTCAATTCCATCTATGCCTTGAGTGGCTGTATCTACTGAAAAATTTCTCAGCGACTGACTGATCTTATCGTCAGAGTTGCTCAATATTTTACTTAAACTAGACTCACCCTCTCCACTTAGTGAGAGTATGTCTTTAAACATCTTTAAGACCAACGGATCATCATCTATAACTAATACTTTACATCTCTCTCTTCTATTTCCCATAATATTGTAATCTCTCTCTATGTTTATATTTGAGTATATTTGAGGAGTATAGACCTTTCAGAAGATAGTTGCAAATTATAACTCTGTGGTCTCTGTGTCTGAAACAACATACTCTTCACTATATTTTTTTGTGACCGCATAGAAGAGATCTGATAGTGCGAGAAATGTATCTACAATGGCTGGATCAAAGTGCACCCCACTTCCATCTTTAATAATTTCGATAGCCTTCTGTTGAGAGAACCGTTCTTTGTATACTCTTTTGCACACTAATGCATCATAGACATCTGCAAGTGCCATTATCCTTGCCGAGAGAGGGATATCCTCTCCGCTTAAGCCATCAGGATATCCACTTCCATCCCATTTCTCATGGTGGTAGTGGGCAATTTCACGGCAGTGGCGTAGAAACTCTTGAGATCTACTAAGTGCACTCTCCGCTTTTAAAATCACATCTCTACCAGCTTCTGAGTGAGTTTTCATTATTTCAAACTCCTCATCTGTATATTTGCCAGGTTTGAGTAAAATATGGTCAGGCACTGCAACTTTACCAATATCATGGAGAGGGGCAGCTTTGGAGATCATCTCCACCATCTCTGGAGTGAGATAGGAGCTAAATTTAGGTTGCAGCGCAAGATTAACTGTTAATAGATTTACATAACCTTGGGTACGGTTAATATGGTTACCCGTCTCAACATCTCGTTGCTCGGTCAGTGCAGCCATCGCAAAAATAATTGCATCTTGTGTCTCTGAGAGCTGTTCAGTTCTATCCTTTACCATCAGCTCTAGAGATGAGCTATACTCCCTTATTTTAAGATGGGTCGCTATCCTAGAGTAGAGAATTGGTGGGCTGATCGGTTTTGAAATGTAGTCAACTGCCCCCACCTTAAAGCCTTGTGCTTCATCTTCCACTGCAGTTTTAGCTGTTAAAAATATTACTGGTATATCTCTGGTTAGATGATTCTGCTTAAGCTCTCGGCACACCTCATAGCCATCCATCTCTGGCATCATAATATCTAAGAGGATGAGGTTTGGTCTGCGTGCAGCCGCAACCTTTAGCGCAAGTTTTCCGCTATTTGCGCCCAACATTTGATACTCTTTTTCGAGCAGCCCGTTGATAAGATCTAGATTTTCTGGAGTATCATCAACGGCTAGAATAGTTGGTTTATGAGTTGGAGGTGACATAATGTTTATAGAGCAACTAACTAGTTATAGAATAACCAACTGATTGCGCCCACCGCCTTTCGCTTGATAAAGTGCATTATCTGCACGCTCTATCATATCTTCAGACTTACCATCATTGGTTAAGCAGACTGTACCACCAAGACTGGCTGTCACCTCTATCTCAGCTCCATCATCGTCTATAATGAATTTACTATCAGCAATCTTCGCGCGCAAGCGTTCGCCTACAGTATTAAGACCAGCTTCATCAGTGTTAGCTAAGATTATCAAGAACTCCTCTCCACCATAGCGTACTGGCGTATCGGAGTAGTGGAGAAGCTGTTTAATTCTAGTTGCTGTCTCTCTCAACACCATATCTCCAGCTAGATGTCCGTAGGTGTCATTAACTTTCTTAAAAAAGTCGAGATCGACCATCAATACAGATAGAGGCTCTTCGCACTTATGTGACTCTAGAATAAGCTCCATTAAAGTCTCATGTCCAAATACCTTATTCCTAAACCCTGTCAACCCATCAGTGATTGCGCTCTGGTAGTTATTCTCACTCTCCACAGCTAGAACATCATTTGCTTTTTTAATCTCATTAGCTACATGATTAAAGGTCTCACCTAAGCGTGATAACTCATCTTCACCACTAACATCAAGTTGGGTATCGTAGTGCCCTCTGGCAAGGTGGCGAGATGCTTCCATCAATATTTTAATTGGATGTAGTACCTCCTTACTCAACATCCAGTAGATGGCTGCAAACATCACTACAGCTATAACTGTAACTAATAGAAAGAAGCGCATCTTTTTTTCGTTGTTCTCTCTCTCAATCGGAGTATAGTCAAAGTCAATCGATATCATACCGAGAAAGTTTGTCTCCTCATCTTCATGACACTCATTACATCTTCGCTCTTTCTTGATTGGAGTGATCGTACGGAGGACGGTTTTTTCTCCTTCAGTACTTATTACGATTGAGGGAAAATCTTTTGCCCCGTGGAGGTGACAAGCAGCACACTCAGCATCTTCCTCTTTACTATACTCATAGCTCTCTAGCGAAAAATCGGTACCTGCTAGAACCTCCCCTTCACGAGAGAGGATCTGGATACGCTCTGCACCACTTGCAGCACGCATCTTATCAGTTAACGCCTCAATATCATCCCACATCTCCTTCTCATCACCTTTCATCATCTCTGCCGAAAGGGTGTTACTAAGGACATCTCCTAACTGGTTGGCTATAGCTACGCGCTGTTTCTGTACTAACTGCTTCTCATAATCTATCATCAAAAATGAGCTAACCCCAAAGACTAAAACAAATATTATTAAAATACCTATAGTTAACCTATTTTGTAGTTTGCAGTTCCAAGGAACTTCTCGCTCGTTCCAGCCCGCCTTAAATTCTAATGCCATCCCCTCTCTCCTGTAAAACTACAAATAGTGCATCCATATAAGACTAACTATACAGAAATAACTATACTTATGCACTATATTTATACGCCTACTTTTTAACAATTAACTCCACTAAGCAATCTTAACTCTATCCTCTATGTAAAATTGAAGAGGCACTCTCAAAATCATAGTTTTTGAGAGCGTTATAGGTCTCTTTGACTCTCTTCTTTAGTTGCGGATCAGCCTCCTCCCCCATATTTTCGATAGTGGTAAAGATATTTTCTACACTATTAAGTGCATTCATCTCAAAGCCCTCTATCTCTACAGTCAACTTCGCTATACTCTTATCTATTTTTAAATATTCATCTAAGGCTCTATCTTTATCCTTCTCGCGGTTAAAGTTTTTGAGTAGAGCTACCGCTTCACTTAGTACTAGCTCTAACTGTTGTGAACAGAGTTCTATCAACTCTCTTAATTTTAAATTGCTCTCTCCTTGACTGATATCTAAGCTTAATTGTAACAACTTCTCTAGCTCTGCACTCTCCCTACTTAGGGTTTGAGCTCCAATGGTGGCAGCAACTCCTTTTAGACTATGAGCAATGCGAATTGCGTCTTCTCTCTCTCCATCTCTTAGGTGTTTAGTGAGATTTAAAATAGCTCCATCTTGATTTCTTATAAAGCTGTGTAGAACTTTTTTATAGAGAGAGAGCATTCCCCCAGAGCGTTGTAAGCCTAACTGCTCATCAATAAGACCACTCTTGCTGTTATGAGGGGTAGTGATATGGATAGGTTGAAGAGTGCTATCTTTACCTTGTACAGATGGCTTTATTACCACCCCCATACTGTCTGCCAGTACTTTGTATAGTTTAGTATGATCTACAGGTTTACTTATATGATCACTCATCCCGACAGCTTCAGCATCTCTTCTATCTTGCTCCATAGCATTTGCTGTCATTGCAATAATTGGAAGATCTTTAAATCGTTTATCACTTCGAATTTTTATGGTCGCTTCAAAGCCTCCCATGATCGGCATCTGCACATCCATCAGTACAGCATCATACTGAACCCCCATCTCTTCTGATCTCTCTATTGCCTCAATAGCCTCTTGACCATCATTTGCAGTATCTACCTCTATCCCTGCGATTCGCAAAAATTCAACTGCCACTATACGGTTAGTCTCATTGTCGTCAACTACTAGGATATGGTGTCCGCTTATTTCAGACATCAACCCATCCTTTAACTCTTCATTAGTTTTATCACTCATCTCTTTCAAGTTGGTGTGAGTGGTATAAGGGATGGCAAAACTAAATGTACTCCCCTCTGCAAGTTTACTCTCAAGCTTAATCTTGCCGCCCATCATCTCAACTAGCTCTTTACTGATAGTCAGACCTAAACCTGTCCCTCCATATTTTCTAGTGGTTGAACCATCAGCCTGAGTGAATGGAATAAATAACCTCTGCTGCTGTTCACTACTCATTCCAATACCGCTATCTTTTACTGAAAAGTTGAGCTTAGGGTCAGTTGAGTTCCCCTCTAGCTGAGAGGTGACCCGTATCTCTATAGCTCCAGTTTGAGTAAATTTAATTGAGTTGCTGACTAAATTTAGTAGTACCTGCCCAATTTTATGCGGGTCTCCTACAATTGAGTTAGGAGCTTCTGGCGATATCTCAATTAAGAGTTGGAGGTTCTTCTCTTCACACTTATTAACAGTGAGATCTTTCAGATCAGCCATCATCTCATCTAAGAAGAATGGGGTTTTCTCGATCTCCATCTTGCCAGCCTCAATTTTAGAAAAATCTAAAATCTCATTAATAATTCTCATCAGTGAGTTGGCAGCACCCTCTATTTTTGTAACATAGTCACGCTGTTTAGAGGTTAGATCACCCTGAAGTACTAGATTACCCATTCCTATAATTGCATTCATTGGGGTGCGAATCTCATGACTCATATTCGCAAGAAAGTCACTTTTCACTCTATTTGCCTGTTGAGCCTCATCTCTAGCACTATTGGCTTCAAGGTGTAACTGCTCTGCTAGTTTGAGTGAGTGTTCTAGCTTTTTTTGGCTCTCTCGTTCTAATATTTTTCCTGAGCTTAGAGTCTGCTGCATCTGCCAGATCGCTAACATTAATCTCCCCATCTCACCTTTCTCATCAAGTGCTATCTCTTGTCTAACCCCAAGACCGATCTTCTCTAAAATACCTATTCCTCGACTAATTCCTCTAGTCAAATTTGTAAGTAGTATTTTGGCAATAAATATCGAGATAATTAGGGAGAGGAGTAGAGTAACCATCGTGATATTTCTATACCAAGTTAAACTTGAAATATCATCTTCAACTTTAGCTAGATATAGAGTCTGTAAGTTATCTCCTAAAGAGAATAGGGTATCTAACGCTTGATTGCTCTCGGTTAAAAAAGTATCTGCGGAGTATGTTATCTCATCTGTCTCAAGTAACTCCCACTCAATTAGATCCTCGCCATCTCTAATTTTGGTTACCAGCTGCTGAAGCTTATCAATATGCTCATCCTTACTAAGAGTCTCATTTGTAAAGCTGTAGTTGAAATTAGTTCGTATATTTATAAAATCTCGTTTACTCCAGTTAATTATCTCACCGATATTCTCAACCATATCCTTGCGCTCTTCCACCTCATGCGTCATAACCCAGGTTTTACTCTCTAAATCGTGAAGTAAGTAACCCGCTGAAACAGCGTAGAGTAGACCTAAATCAACTGCCAACTGAGGTATCTCTCTAATTATCAAAGTGTTAATGGCTTGCATCTGATTACTCCCCATATACATCTCACTTAGTAGTAGGGTTAGATGGTAGATAAGATCATTATTCCGTTTTAAGACGGTTGTTATCTCTTTATGAGTTTTAGGAAGCTCACCTTCTAACACTCTAGATCTCTTCAAAATATCTTCGATACGCAATAGAGCATTGTCACTATCTATCTTATTTACTGACAGATTTGAAGTTCGGTTTAGATTACGCGATATATTTTTAAGTGTAGTAATGGTCGCGGTAATCTCCCTCTTAATACCCCTTAATTTACCTCTATAATTTGTGCCACCATGTAAGTAGACATTTACTACAGAACGATAGTCGATAAGCTGACGCATAAGAGTGTAGATCGGCTTCACCATCTGGTTAACTGCTAGACTTTTCTGAGCTGAATTTATATCTTGCTGTTTATCACTTAAATAGACTAGAGATAGTAGAAGAAGGGGAATAATCAGAACTACTCCTGCTACAGTTAAACGCTGGGAAAAGGTTTTGTTACTATTCATATTTTATCTATTAATTGGTGGTTAATTGGTAAGTCGCTGGCTCTATTTCAGCTCTAAGTGGAACTGTTGCGGTAAAGCTAGATCCCTGTAACCTTCCTTCACTAACAAAGTTAAGAGATCCATTTAGTGAGTTGATAAAGTTAGCAATTGAGTGGAGCCCCTGCCCTGTACCATGCTCTTTAGTGGTGTAAGATGAGGAGAACATTTTGACTGAATCACTATTCTCAAATCCCATCCCATTATCTCTACAGGTGATGGAGAAGTTATTAGTGTCGATCTGTTTAATAGATATTTCCACTATACCCTCACCTCTCTCCAACTCTTCGAGCTGATAGATCTCATCAATGGCATCAATTGAGTTTTTAACCATATTGATTATCATCTGCTGGAGTGGGTTACGAGGCAGCTTAACATTTGCAATATCTCCAGAGAACGACAGCTTTATTTTAATTTGGGATCGGTCTGCGCGGTCTTTAATTAGGGTCATAGCCTCCTCCATTGCAGCTGCCAAGTTAAATTCAGAGATCCAGTAGTTTCCACCATTGCGTACCATACCCTGCTGTGCACTTAGAATTTCTGCCATATGTTCTGCAGTAAGTTTAATGGTGGTGAGTTCATCCTTAAGATATTTTTTAGCCGCCTCTTCAGAAGCGTCTGCTAACTCTGCTCTACTAAATTTCTTCTCACTTTCACCTCGCAAAATTTTAACCATCTCTTCTGAAAACTTATCTAGAGTCTCTAAGTTATCCAGATAGTACTTAATCCCATGCAGGGCGTTGCCGAAATTGTGAAGAATTTGTGAACTGATCTCAGCCATCCCTCCATGGTAGGCGCTCTCCTGAGCAGATCGTTCTAACATTTTTTGGTGGCGCAGATCGTGAATTACCAGTACTGCTCCATCTTGCTGCTCCTTATGTTCAGATTTAAGA
>JABHVM010000069.1 GCA_018658305.1 Thiotrichales bacterium
AGCTATGTTGATTTAATAAATAAATGACACTCTGACCCTAATTATTTGAATTGACTTCTGTTATTAATATACATACAATAAAATTATATGAAAATTACATTTGGTCCATAAAAAAATGGATAATATAAGAGTATATAGAGAGTGGGCACCAAAAATTGCTGAATCAGCATTTATAGATCCTTCGGCGCAGATTATTGGGCGCACAGTAATTGGGGTCGATAGTTCAATTTGGCCATTAGTTTCTGTACGAGGGGATGTGCACTATATAGAGATTGGTGAGCGCAGCAATATACAAGACAACAGCTCGCTACATGTAACTCAACCAAATAAGATCGCGCCCGATGGTTATCCACTAATTATTGGAGATGAAGTGACCGTTGGGCACAGCTGTACTCTGCATGCCTGTACTATCGGTAATCGCTGCCTAATTGGGATGGGTAGTACCATACTAGATGGTGCGGTACTTGAAGATGAGGTTTTTCTTGCGGCTGGAAGTTTAGTCTCACCTGGCAAAAAACTAGAGGGTGGATTTCTATGGCGTGGCTCACCTGCGGTGAAAGCACGCAAACTAACAGATGCTGAGTTTGCCTGGTTAAAAACCTCTGCCGATAACTATGTTGAGCTGAAAGATGAGTATTTAGCTCTTTAGAATTTCTGATAGATGCTAATACGGGTATAGATGCCGTCGCATTGCACATCGGATACGCCATACCCATTTTATGATACGAATTTAGATG
Source organism: Thiotrichales bacterium (assembly GCA_018658305.1). Classification (GTDB taxonomy): domain Bacteria; phylum Pseudomonadota; class Gammaproteobacteria; genus Thiopontia. The sequence continues at coordinate 738 of JABHVM010000069.1, forward strand.
TCACCTCAAAGTAGCGATAACCTTCTCTGTCTCAGGTCTTATCCCGCGCCATAACTTAAATGCATCGGCTGCTTGCTCTACTAGCATTCCAAGTCCATCGCTTACTTTTGCTGCGCCGTGCTCTTCTCCCCACTGCATAAATGGGGTGGGCTCTGTTGCGTACATTAGGTCATAGCAGATCCCATCTGCTGCTAGAATATCAAGTGGCAAGGGTGGGAGTTTTCCTTGTAGACTTGCTGAGGTTGCATTGATAATAAGATCAAATTGCTGCCCATTTAAAGCTTCATAACCTCCACCCTCAACTGCACCTAACTCTATAAAAATATCAGCTAGCTTTTCTGCTCTCTCTGCAGTTCTATTTGCGATTACAATATTCTTAGGTTTTGCACTCAATAGCGGAGCTAAAATTCCGCGTACTGCGCCACCTGCGCCTAGAATCAGGATTCGCTGGTTAGCCAGAGAAAAATTTTGGTTGACAGTAAGGTCTCTGAGCAGTCCAGAGCCATCAGTGTTGCCTCCATAGCTACTACCATCTTGATTAAACTCGATGGTATTTACTGCCCCTGCGAGCTCTGCATCTGGTGAACGCTCATCCACAAACTCCCATGCTTCATGTTTATAGGGAACTGTAACATTTATCCCTTTTACTCCACGCTGCTTAAACTCCTGCATCACCTCTCTAAAGTGACCCTCTTCGATCTGCTGCTTATCGTACTCTAATTGCTCGTCTGTCTGCTCGGCAAACATAGCGTGGATCTGTGGTGACCTGCTATGCTCTATGGGGTTGCCCACAACTAAGTAGTGATCCATTATTTTTCTTGTAACCAGTTAGCAACATCTTTTGCGTAGTAGGTGAGAATTCCATCTGCGCCTGCGCGCTTGCAGCCTAGCAGCGTCTCTAACACTACTGCCCGCTCATCGAGCCACCCTTTTTGTGCGGCAGCTTTTAACATACTATATTCACCACTTACATGGTAGACAAAAGTTGGCGCGCCGAATTGGTCTTTCACTCTGCGCACAATATCAAGATATGGCATCCCTGGCTTGACCATAACCATATCAGCACCCTCTGCAAGATCTAACCCAACTTCACGCAAAGCTTCATCACTATTTGCTGGATCCATCTGGTAGGTAGATTTATCACCTGCACCTAAGTTTGTGGCAGAGCCGACTGCATCACGGAATGGTCCATAGAAGCTGGAGGCATATTTTGCAGAGTATGCCATTATGCGGGTATGAATATATCCTGACTCCTCTAGGATATAGCGAATATCTCCAATGCGTCCATCCATCATATCTGACGGTGCAACAATATCTGCCCCTGCTTCCGCATGAGAGAGTGCTTGCTTAATTAAAACATCAACAGTCTCATCATTGATTACATAGCCTTTATCATCAATAATTCCATCTTGCCCATGAGTAGTGAATGGGTCGAGAGCAACATCTGTCATCACTCCAAGTTGGGGGAATTTTTTCTTAAGTGCGCGCACTGCACGCTGAGCCAGCCCATCTTCACTATATGCCTCTTCAGCGAGGAGTGATTTTTTTCCTTTGGGAACAACTGGAAAGAGGGCAATAGTTGGAATACCTAAATCGACCAACTGCTTCGCCTCTTTGAGGAGTTCATCAATAGATACTCGCTCTACCCCAGGCATCGACTTAATCTTTTGTCGCCTCTTTGTACCCTCAATTACAAACATTGGGTATATAAGGTCATTTGGAGTTAATACATTCTCTCGCATCATCCGCCGCGAAAAATCATCTCGCCGCATTCTACGCATTCTTGTTTGAGGAAATTGCCCGCTCACCGTCTCTATATTGCTCATACTATCTCCGCTCTTAACTTTAATTCTTTGTAGGGTTTTTATATTAGTTAACGCTAATCATACACTCCTACTAGCTAGTCTAGCAAGTTAGCTTAACCTCCGTTTTGTGATAAACTTTATAACCAAGAACAGTGTGGACAACAATTAGTTCGATAATCATTAAACAATAGTTAAACAGCAATAAAATTATGGTATTACCAATATGGCTTTATTAAAAATTATAAAACATCCCGACCCTAAGTTGCGAAAAAAAGCTGCTGCTGTCACAGAGATCACTCCAGAGCTGCTTACACTAGCTGATGATATGTTAGAGACGATGTATGCAGCTCCAGGAATTGGGCTTGCCGCAACCCAGATAGGGAGACAGCTTTCCTTAGTAGTTATTGATATTTCTGAAGAGAAAGATCAACCCCTAACTTTAATAAATCCGCTAATTACAAAGCTTAGTAGTGGCGTAGTAGTTAATGAAGAGGGCTGCCTATCAGTACCAGGAATCTACGAAGAGGTAGAGCGTGCTGAAAGTGTAACTCTCAACTACACCAATAGTGAAGGAGAGGAGATAGAGCTAGAGACAGATGGAGTTCTTGCAATCTGTATTCAACATGAGCTAGAACATCTTGATGGCAAGCTATTTGTTGATCATCTATCGCGCCTAAAACAGGAGAGGATTCGTAAAAAATTACTGAAGCAGCAGAAGGAGTCTATGTAATGCGGATTATATTTGCTGGAACTCCAGAGTTTTCACTTTCTGCTCTTAATGCTCTGCTTGATTCTGAGCATACAGTTATAGCAGTCTATACTCAACCTGATCGTCCTGCGGGGCGGGGGCGTAAGCTCAAGGCTAGTCCAATAAAAGAGCGGGCACTAGAGGAAGATATTCCACTATTTCAGCCCGCCACTCTACGAGATGAAGATGAACAGAAAACTCTACAAGCTCTCAACGCTGACCTTATGGTTGTTGTTGCGTATGGATTGATTCTCCCTATAGAGGTACTGGAGGCTCCGCGTTTTGGATGTCTTAATATTCACGCCTCTCTGCTACCACGCTGGCGTGGCGCGGCTCCTATCCAGCGCGCGATTCTTGCTGGGGATGCTGAGTCGGGAGTTACTATTATGCAGATGGATATAGGTCTAGATACTGGAGATATGCTCCACAAAGTAACTACTAAAATCTCTGCAGATGATAGTGCGGAGCAGCTCCACGATAGACTCTCTGCTCTTGGTGGTAAAGCTCTAATGGATACCATTAAACAGATTGAAGATAGCAGTCTCAATCCAGAGCCGCAGATAAAAAATGGTGATGAGAGCTTAGTGACCTACGCAGAGAAACTAAACAAAAAAGAGGCTAAGATAGATTGGAACGATTCAGCCTCTGCAATTCTGCGTCAAATCAATGCATTTAATCCGTGGCCAGTTGCGCAGAGTGAGTGGGATGGAAAAATTGTCCGCATCTGGCGTGCTGAAGTTGTACACGGTAAGAGCTCTCAAACTACGGGCAGCTCAGTCGATATAACGACTAGTGGAATAGATATTACTACTGGTGATAGTGGTGAAAACAGAGACGAACTACTACGAATATTAGAGCTTCAACTTCCAGGCAAACGCCCAATGAAGGTTGCAGATTTTTTAAATTCACGCCCTCAACTTAAAGAGATCGGAATGGAGTTTGTGACTCAATTGTGAGTCTATGAAAGTGAGTCCAAAAATTATGAATCAAAAAACCTCAAAAAAATCATCCCCAAGAGCTGCTGCTGCAAAAGCTCTAGCTGGAGTAATTTTCAACCAACGCTCACTATCTGCAACTCTACCGCAAGCAGTTGAGTCGCTAGATCCATCAGATAGGCCTCTAGCCCAAGAGATAAGCTATGGCGTGTTGCGCCACTACGATCAACTCAACAACCGTGCTAAACAGCTCCTTAAACGACCTTTCAAGAAGAAAGATGGAGCACTTCACGCTCTGATTTTAAGTGGATTTTATGAGCTCAAATATATGCGTACTCCTGCGCATGCCACGATTTCAGAGAGTGTTAATGCAACTAAACTTCTAGGCAGAGATTGGGCGCGAGGAGTAGTTAATGCACTACTGCGCGGCTTTCAACGCGATATAGATAGTGGCAACTCTTTACCTGAACACCACAACCATCCTCAATGGATGATTGACGAGGTTAAAAAGAGCTGGCCCAACGAGTGGGAGCAAGTTCTAAATAATAACAATCAGCGCCCTCCTATGACTCTACGCGTAAACCTGAGTCATAACTCCAGCGAGAGCTATCTTGCAATACTAGCTGATGAAGCTCTTACTGCAACCCAATCCAGTATAACCCCGTCTGCCATCACTCTTGAACGAGGAGTGCCTGTATTAGCTCTGCCTGGATTTGAAGATGGAGATATTTCAGTGCAGGATGAAGCACCGCAACAAGCCGCTGAACTTCTTAATCCTCAAGCTGGGGAGACTGTTCTGGATGCATGCGCAGCTCCTGGGGGCAAGACCGCACATATATTAGAGCGCATAGCTGCAGCTGGAGAGGGCGAACTAAAAGAGTTGGTAGCGCTCGATCTTAAACCAGAACGGCTCCAACGGATTGATGATAATCTAGCTCGCTTAAACTTTACTGCATCCACAGTTGTAGCTGATGCAACTGATTCAGGCTGGCGTAAAAGTGGAAGCCTCTTTGATCGTATTCTTATTGATGCGCCCTGCAGTGGAAGTGGTGTTATCCGTAGAAATCCAGATATAAAATTACTAAGACGCCAGAGCGATATAGTAACTTTAGTAGATAATCAACGCGCGATCCTTGAATCTTGCTGGGCTCTGCTCCAGAGTGGTGGAACTCTACTCTATGCCACTTGCTCAATATTTCCTCAAGAAAATGAAGAGCAGATTCAGCAATTCCTCAACGCCCAGCAAGATTCTGAGGCTCTTCCAATAGAGCAAGAGTGGGGAAGATCTACAGGAGCGGGAAGACAGATACTTCCTGGTGAAAATGGAATGGATGGCTTCTACTATGCACTACTGCGTAAGAGAGTGGAATAGAGATATTTAAGAGTGATATTAAGATCTATAATTCTCCTAATGCTACTCAGCTCACCATTAAGAGCTGAGATAACTATAGTCAATCCTGAGTTAAGAGAGAGTAGTGATAACTTTATTGTAAGAGCCCAGTTCTCATACAAACTTGACAAAAGAGTTATTGGAGCACTTCAAAATGGGATTCAGATGACCTTTATTGCTGAGTACCAAATTGAAGAAGTTACACCGCTCCTTCAATTTAGCCCCCCATTCTTTCACTCTAACCGTGAGATACTGCATGGCGAACACAGCTTTAGTTTGAGCTACCGTCAATTTAATAATCGCTACTACCTAATAAGTTTAGATAATAATAGCCATGGAACATACTCTACAATTGAGGAGGCTGTAGATAGAATGCGTCTACGCAATGATAAACTCACTATCGATAAATCCATTCTTGATAGAGACAAAAACTACCAAGTTAAGATTCGCGCCTCTCTTGATGCATCCTCTATGCCTGGACTGCTCAAACCATACATATACACTCCAATACTCTGGCCAGAGTGGAAGTTAGATAGTGGTTGGCACACTATTCCTATAGAAGCTCTAAAAAAATGATGGATAAGTTCTCTATCACGCTTACCACTATCCTCGCTGCTGTTGGGGTAATAGCTACTACTGCTGCCTTCATATTACTGGCGATCTCTACTAATGATCCAGACACAATTGGCTCTCTTTTTCCATACATAGTATTCTCCAGTGCAGTTGGACTCTCTATCCTCTTCTACACTATCGCTATCAATATATATCGCCTAGTCCGTAAGTTTATTGCTGGTGAATCAGGGGCACGACTCCACTTCCGTTTTGTGGGAATTTTTGTCTCACTTGCGCTAATTCCTATAATCATAATTTCACTCTTCACCTCTCAGATTATGAAGCAACAAGATCGAGGAGAGGAGGAGGTGCAACATCTACTAGAGGGCTCACAAGAGCTCTACAAAACGGCCCTTAATGAGCGCAAAAAACGCCTTCTAGAAAAGCTATACCAGCTCAGCGGTTCTATCAATGGAACTCCTACCAGTATGATAGATCTCATTTTAGAGTCGGCACGAGATGATAGTAATGCTCGAGAGCTGATTCTCTATGATATTAACGGCAAACAGATTGGTTTTAGCAGTATGCTCTCAGAACCTACACTAGCACCAGAACCGCTCGACTCCTTTATTTCCAACCTAATTCACCAAGGGGTTGAGTATATAAAAGTGAAAGATAACAAGGATGCAGAACAGTATGGACAGCTGCTACATATTGTTGTTCCCCTCCACAGTGCTGCAATTGATGGGGGAGAGAGTCGTATTTTATCTGCCTACTTCTCTATTCCAAAACCTCTAGTTATTGGGCAAGAGAAAATTGATGATGCAGTAATGCGCAACAAACGCCGTCTCTATCTTGAGGACCAACGCAACACCGTCCACAACATCGCCTTTATTCTACTCCTGCTACTCTCACTTTTAACTGCACTATGGTTTGCCTTCTATTCAACTCGCCGTCTAACCTCACCAATTATTGATTTGGCTAAAGGTACGCAGTCTGTTGCTGCAGGAATATATAACCAACCTCTACAACAGAGCTCGAAAGATGACCTTGGATTTCTAGTACAAGCATTTAATGATATGATGTTAAATCTTGACCACACCCACAGCAACCTCAAGCAGAGTCAACAACAGATAGAGCATCAGAAGGCACGCCTTGAAGGAATTCTCTCTAATATATCTTCAGGAGTTATCGTGCTCGACCCTAAGCGAAGAGTGGAAAGAATTAATGCGGCTGCCTGCAATATACTAGAGAGCAAAATATCTCCAGCTCCTGGACTTCCTATTGGGGCAATGTCACAACACAATGCACTTGCTGAACCATTAGTTAATGAGATTCGTGACCATATACAAGGTGGCAAACAGGAGTGGAGCACATCTGTCTCTATCAACAGTAGCCATGGAGTACGCCATCTCTTCTGTCGTGGCAGCCACCTCTTGAACCTTGGGTTAAAACAGAAACCTACCCATATAGATGGCTATGTGGTCGTCTTTGATGATATTACTGAACTAGTATCAGCCCAGAAGAATGCTGCCTGGAGTGAGGTAGCTAGAAGACTTGCGCATGAGATAAAAAATCCACTAACTCCGATTCAACTCTCTGCCGACCGCCTCCGTCATCGCTACCTCTCTAAAATGGATGAAGAGGAGGGTGCTGTCCTTAACCGTGCCACCAATACAATTATCCAACAGGTCGATACTCTCAAAAGAATGGTACAAGCCTTCTCAGATTATGCACGCGCACCAGAACTTAAACTTGTACCAATCAGTCCTGTAAAACTACTGGAGGAGGTTACTGAACTATTTAGAGCCCAACATCCAGAGTATGTAGAGCTACAGATTAACGATAATCTACCAGTAATTGAGTTAGATCGAGATCGAATGCGCCAGATCCTCAACAACTTAATTAAAAATGGACTTGAATCCTTAGGAGAAAATGCTGTTGCCAATGTTAAAATCTCAGCAGTTGTAACTACTTCTGAAAATGAGGGTAGTGACCCCTCACTCCTGATTAAAATTTGTGACAATGGAAACGGTATTCCAGATGAGTTAAAAGGGGAGATCTTTGAGCCCTACGCAACCACTAA
>JABHVM010000070.1 GCA_018658305.1 Thiotrichales bacterium
CATCCTCATCTAGTCGAGAGCTGGCAGCAATTCATTAAGGACGACTCCCCCCTCTCACTCTTTGTTTCGCAACTTGAAGAGGGGCTGCTACTTAACGACATAGTAAAAGATAAGATAGCTGTTGTTACCGAGTCTCAGATATTTGGACAACAAGTATTACAGCAGAGGCGGCGTAGATCAAAACGAAATGCAAATAGTGCTATCGGCGCTGATGCAGTAATTCATCATCTTTCAGAGCTTAAACCAGGAAATCCAGTAGTTCATATAGACCACGGAGTTGGAAGATACCAAGGATTAATATTTTTAGATGCAGGAGGAACTCCAGCCGAATATTTGGTACTAGAGTATAACAAGGGAGATAAACTTTATGTCCCTGTGACATCTCTTCACCTAATCGGCAGGTATAGTGGAACTGATCCAGATAAAGCTCCACTCCATAGACTAGGAAGTGATCAGTGGCATAAAGCACGCAAAAAGGCAGCGGAAAAAGTTAGAGATGTTGCAGCTGAACTTCTCGAGATATACGCCAAACGAGAAGCTAAACAAGGTTACACAATTAGTGATCCAGATATCGAATATCAGCAATTTGCTAATCAATTTCCATTTGAGGAGACTCCAGATCAGAGTGATGCAATCAGTTCCATCATAGATGATATGAGATCTACAAAACCCATGGATAGGCTTATCTGTGGTGATGTAGGGTTTGGAAAAACAGAAGTTGCAATGCGTGCCGCCTTTTTAACTGTCCAGAGTGGTCGCCAGATTGCTGTACTTGTCCCCACAACTCTACTTGCACAACAACATTATGAGAACTTTAGAGATCGCTTCGCTGATTGGCCATTTAAAATAGCAGCTCTCTCTCGTTTTCAAAGTAACAAAGAGAGTGCTCTCATCCTCGAACAGCTCGCTGCTGGAAAAATAGATATAGTGATCGGAACTCATAAACTCATTCAACAAAATGTTGAATTCAAACAGCTAGGAATGGTCGTAATTGATGAAGAGCACCGCTTTGGTGTACGCCAAAAAGAGCAGTTTAAAAAACTGCGTTCAGAGATAGATATTCTGACACTAACTGCTACTCCAATCCCACGAACTCTAAATATGAGCATGTCAGGGCTACGAGACCTCTCTATAATTGCCACTCCACCTAATAACAGAGTAGCTATTAAAACTTTTGTTAGAGAGTGGGATCCTGCCCAAATTAGAGAGGCATCTCTTCGTGAAATAAAACGAGGCGGACAACTCTATTTTCTCCATAACAAAGTTGACACTATTGATAAAACTGCTCGAGAGATCCGTAAATTAATTCCTGAAGCTGAGGTAGCGGTTGCACACGGACAGATGAGTGAGCATGATCTAGAGCGGGTGATGAAGGATTTCTACCATGGACGCTTTAACATTTTAGTCTGCACCACCATTATAGAGACTGGCATTGATATCCCAACAGCCAACACGATCATTATGGACCGTGCAGATCGCTTAGGTCTAGCCCAACTATACCAACTGCGTGGACGAGTTGGACGCTCCCACCATCGCGCTTATGCCTACCTTATCATCCCCCCTAGAAATCAAGTCTCTCCTGATGCCTTAAAACGGTTGGAGGCGATAGAGTCATTAGAGGAGCTTGGCGCAGGATTTACTCTAGCCGTCCACGATATGGAGATTCGTGGAGCTGGCGAACTTCTTGGTGATGGGCAGAGTGGGCGTATGCAAGAGATAGGGTTTGACCTCTATGCAGAGATGCTAGCGAGAGCGGTAGAAGATCTAAAATATGGCAGAGAGAGCGATCTAGAGGGTAACTTAACTCCACAGATAGAGATAAACCTCGGTGAACCTGCACTACTACCTGAAGATTACCTTCCAGATGTTAATGCTCGTCTAGTACTCTACAAGAGAATTGCCGCCGCAAAAAGTGAAGATGAACTAAATGAACTTCAAGTGGAGATGATAGATCGTTTTGGACTTCTTCCAGAGCAAGCCAAAAATCTTATCAAAACTACTGAGCTAAAAATAATTGCCGCTCCACTTGGTATTGAGAAGATTGAGGGAAATAGTGATGGAGCTCAACTTAAAATCGCAACCAAACACCATCTTGACCCTCTAAAACTGATCAAACTAATTCAACAAAAACCAAAGAAATATCAACTGAATGGACAGGATAGACTAAAAATTATATTTGAGAGTAGCAGTATGGAAGAGAGAGTAGCAATTATTGAGGAGCTTCTGCAACAGTTGGCACACTAAATGCATCTTACCTTGTAAATAGAGATATTAATCTAAATACACTACAGGGAGCAGTAAGATGGGACATGCGCTTAACTACGATATGGAGCTACAAGCTGCGGATATAGCTGACGAGGTTATGCGCAGAGTTGTGCGCCCACTCCATACAGGACCAGCAGCTAATAAAGATAGAGATCTACAGCATCACATTAATAGTGATAAGCATCTAGAGCTCAATCTTTCATTAGAGTTACAAGCAAAACTTGACATTAACTCAATAATTAACACATTTTCTCACACCCTAAAGACATTTGTTCCTCACTCTGAAGTTAAATTAGTAACAGCCGAAAACTCTATCACCTCTAACAGATTAGAAGAGAGCATAAATAAGGTAGATCACAGAGAGAGTGTAGATCTTATTTTTGAACAGACTAAAATTGGCGTCGTTACCCTAATAAGTGAGCAACCAGTGAGTCGCTGGGCGGCAATATTTTTCCGCTACCTTACTCGTTACTTAGTACACCCCGTCAAAAATGCACTACTTATAGAGACACTCACCACACAGACATTAACTGACCCCTTAACTGGAGCACTTAATAGATCAGCTCTGAATCATGATCTCGAGAGCAGCATCTACGCATCTGCACGAAGCCATACTCCATTTACCGTAGTTATGATCGATATTGATTTTTTCAAAAAGATCAATGATAACCACGGACATACTATTGGAGATAAAGTACTACAAGATATGAGCTCATTGATTCAACATGAGATTCGCCTGTCAGATAGCTTCTATCGCTACGGAGGTGAAGAGTTCACCATACTCCTACACAACACCAATCCTCAACACGCAGTTAAAAAGATAGAACAGATCCTTACTAAAATAAGAGAGCATCAGTTCATCAGCTCCCAGAAGAGCACTCCACTCAAGATAACCATTAGTGCAGGAGTCTCTGAATGGCAGAGTAACGACGATCCAGAGAGCATAATTTCTCGCGCAGATAGCGCCCTATACCAATCAAAAACCAACGGCAGAGACCGTATCACTATTTTTTCAATCGGAGCATAAACAATGAACACCGTAACTAAAACCAAAGAAAACCCAATCGGCTACAAAACAGAAGAGGAGCTTATCTCTGATGTTTCACAAGCAACCCCACATCGCCTAGTACAGATGCTCTATCAAGGAGCACTCAAACGCATCATCATCGCAAAAGATGCTATAGATAATAATGATTATGAGACTAGAGATAAGACAATTGATCGCATCATATCTATCATCAAATCTTTAGATGAGAGCCTAAACTACAAAGATGGTGGTGAGATTGCTAAAGGTCTACACCTAGTTTACCATCAATCTATCTTGCTACTCCTAGAGGCACAGCAGTACAATACAAGTTCTCTCCTAGAGGAGCCATTCGAAATATTAGCGCAGATGAATGACTCCTGGAATAATATCAATAAATAGATCCCAAACTTAAATTGAGTATCTTTAAATAATGCTTAAAATAATGCATTGCGGGCTGATTCCAAAACCTCTATAATAGCGCACACAAACCGTGCCGAGATGGCGGAATTGGTAGACGCAGCGGATTCAAAATCCGCCGGCAGCAATGTCTTGGGGGTTCAAGTCCCCCTCTCGGTACCATATATTTAACTAAGTTATGTAATCTTTCAAATGCTGCGATCTAGATATTGACCACCTTATGCTAATGGAGACTTTTAAGATTTAGTTCAACTTAAAGATAGAGACAACCGAGGTTAATCCTTTTGCCTGCTCACTTAATGCGCTACTGGATGCTGCAGTCTCTTCTACTAAAGCCGCATTTCCTTGGTTAGCATCATCTAGCTGAGAAATTGCAGTATTGATCTGCTCAATTCCTCGAGTCTGTTCTTGTGCTGCAGAAGCAATCTCTGTTGCAGTCGCACTGACCTTACCCACCGAATCCTGAATTTTCTTGAGCGCCTCTCCGGTCTGATCAACTAGCCCTCGCCCTTCAGAAACTCGTTCTGTCGTGCTATCAATTAAGGATTTAATATCTTTTGCGGCATCTGCAGAGCGTTGTGCCAAGGTTCGCACCTCTCCCGCAACTACAGCAAAACCTCGCCCCTGCTCACCTGCACGGGCAGCCTCAACAGCAGCATTCAATGCCAATAGATTAGTCTGAAAAGAAATCCCATCAATCAATGTAATAATATCTGATATTTTTCCACTAGAGTCACTGACTCGCTCCATTGCACCAATCGCCTGCTCTACAACCATAGCGCCCTCTCCTGCCTCTTGCTCCGTTTCCTGAACCAGTTGACTCGCATAGGCCGCATTATCAGCACTTAATTTTACAGTACTCGCTATCTGCTCCATACTAGCTGCCGTCTCTTCCAGACTGGCGGCCTGTTCACTGGTTCGACTAGAGAGATCCTGATTTCCACTTGAGATCTCAACCGTTCCAGACGCTACATTTTCTGCTGAGAGCCGAACTTGTCCTACGGTATAAGAGAGGTTAGTCTGTGTAGTGTTGATTGCCTCCTTCATTGCAGCCAGGCTTCCATGAAAATCTCCCTCAATATTATGGGTCAAATCTCCTTTGCCAATTCTAGTCACGACAGAGACTGTCTCATCAATGGCCACCTCTAAAGAGTTCATCGTACGATTGATTCCCCCTTTCAACAGATTGAGATCCCCTCTTGCATCCACACTCATCCGTTGCGTAAAGTCTCCCTCTGCCAAGCGAGCAATCACCTCACCAGTCTGTTGAATAATCTGATCAATAGAACTCATTGCATTGTTTACTTGATCTCGAAACAACTTCTCTACATCATCACTCATGCGCACACTCAGGTCTCCACTTCCAAGACCCTGCATCACATCTTTCAGTGCACTCATGGTATTTTCAACGCTATCTGCAGAGCCATTGACCCCCTCTTTCAATACAAGAAGATCTCCTTTAAAGTTAGACTGGATACGATGAGCAAAAACTCCCTGAGCAATCTCTCCCACAACCTTACTGGATTCATCAATTGCTTTCTGTAAGGTTTCTAAAAGATTATTCACTGCTACGGCCATCTCAGCAATCTCATCTTTACTCTCAACCGCTGCACGTAATGAAAAATCACCTTCCTCGGCAATACTCATTACTACCTTCTTCAAATGAGCAATCGGGTTAGTAATCACCCGTACTCTATAGATAAAAAATGGCACCAATAAAAACATTAGCAATAAGATGACCAACAACATACGCTTCAACTCTTCCACCTTAGCTGCACTGCTAATTTGCAATGCCTCAATCACTTCGGCAGAGCGATCAAAAAGTGGCTGGTATCCAAGCATCAGCAGATCAATGGCGCTATAAAATTCCTCTTCAGTCGCCCCACTCTCGAAAATTAGAAAATCAGGGTTGAGAATAAGGGTCAATGAGTGAAGCATTGGCTCCCATTGCTCCCCCGTTATCAATAGAACCACCTTGGATGCACCTTCACTGACTGGGAATTCCATCTTGTTCCCCCCCACCAGAATGGATCCCCCTTCAGTCAAAACAGCAAGATTCATAGAAAAACCTTCCACACTTGACAACAGGTGTTCACGCGCCTCTTCCGCATCCAGCTCACTTTCTAGCACCGAGACCAACTCGCTCACCTCAGCAGCGATCTGTCGTATCAACACCTGTTGACCACCTGCTACTTTCATCACAGCAGAATCTGCAGATTGTCCATCTACTGTAATGAAGGTACCCACAACAATAAGCGCAACAAAGATACTATAAAGAAGAACGATTCCAGTAAATTTTGAGCGAATGGAGGAGAAAAAACGCATCAAGTTGTCGCTATTTCACACCCACAAACCGCTCCATAACAACAGACTGTCCTGCAGGAGAGAGTGCCCACTCTACAAATTTCTTGACATCACCCTTAGGTGCCCCTTTTGTGACCAAATAAAGAGGACGAGTCACTGGATAATTGGGATTTTTCACGGTTGCAGCCTGACCATCAATAGAGAGCGCTCTAATTCCACGCTTTCCAGTTAGGAATGAGAAACTAATCTGTCCAATCGCACCTTTTTGGTTAGCGACAGAACGTACAATCTTCGCATCTGGCGTAATCACTTTCGCCCCTTGATAGGCTGCGCCACCGAGCAACTTGCTTGCAAACACCTTACGGGTTGCCGACCCTTTCTTAACAATATAACTCTTAATAGCCAGATCATCTCCACCCAACTCTGACCAATTGGAGATTTTTCCAGTAAAAATACCCTTCAACTGTGCAGCACTTAACTCTTTAACTGGATTTTTGCTATTTACAATCGCTGCAATTGCATCCTTTCCAATGAGTGTTGCCACTGCCCCTTTCTTTAACATTTCCGGCTTCACACTACGCGCCACTCCGCCCACAGAACAGCGACCTGCAA
>JABHVM010000071.1 GCA_018658305.1 Thiotrichales bacterium
GTTGGGAAGGGTGGGCGGTCTCTCAAAAAAGTTCTACTGCTGGCTACTGGGACGGGGCAGCATGGAGCGCAATCTCTATTGTGGATGATAAGCAGCATGCTGTACACTGTGTACGCAAAACAGAGGCGTGGTCGGTGAGTGAACGGAATAATATCTACCGTTATACTGCTGGTGCATGGTCGGAGCATAGCTCGTTCTCTAATATGATCTACACAATCCACTGTGTGAGCGAAAGTGAATGTTGGGCAGCAGGAGAGGCGGGAAAATTTTATCACTGGAGTGGAGGCGCATCTTGGGATGTTTTGACAGACACTCTTGGGCAAATTATCAACTCGGTATACTGTGTCACCAATGTTGATTGTTGGGCAGTAGGAGGGGGTGGGCAGGTCTATCGTTGGAGTGGGGGGGAGAGTTGGAGTCGTTCTGATGTTCTGGGTAGTGCTACACTTAATGCAGTTCACTGTGTCGCCAGTGACGACTGCTGGATTGTGAGTGCGGAGGGGAAGTTTTTCAGATGGAACGGTGCTTCATGGAGTGAACACTCTCAACTCGCAAGTGAAAAAATACTTTACTCTATCCACTGTGTAAGCAGTAGTAATTGCTGGGCAGTGGGAGGAGAGGATAGTGTAACCGTTGCACGCTGGAGTGGAAGTGGATCATGGAGCGTAACGGTTCCTGGGTCGGGAAGCGCACCTAATAGAGATCTGTATGATATCTACTGCACCACAACAGATAACTGTTGGGCTGTCGGTAAAAAAAATGGAAATGAGGAAAATTTTGTTCGTTGGGACGGAGTAAGTTGGAGCGCACAGGCAGAAGATAGTAATCTGCCAAACAAAGATTTTAGTGCTATCCATATCACTCAACCCACTGCTGTTATGGAGTGGAGCGAAGTTGTTAAGTAGCCAAAAGAGGAGTTAAATATGTCGATAGAGAAAAAGATAATTTATTACAGTAGAGAATACAAACTCTCCGACCTGCATATTCATACAGGGAGGGCGATGGCGATCCGTATTGATGGAAAGGTGAGGATATTTGAAGATGACATTGTAGAAGATAAGGAGTTGAAGTTATTTATCAATAACCATCTTGAGGTAGCGGATCTTCAAAAACAGTTTGAGACAGAGCTCGATATTGATCTGGCAATAGAGATAGAGGATCTTCGTTTTCGAGCAAACTTCTACCATCTCTCTCACGGTTTAGCGGTCGTGCTAAGAAAGATTGAGACAAGGATTCCTACTATGGAGGAGCTTGCCTTACCAGAGGTTGTTGAGCAGATATCTCAGGCAGAAAACGGATTAATACTAGTGACGGGGCCGACAGGTTCTGGCAAATCGGCGACCTTGGCGGCAATGATTAATCAGATCAATCATCAGCGTCATGCTAACATCATCACAATTGAAGATCCCATCGAATATATTCATACCAACCATAACTGTATCGTCTCTCAGCGAGAACTTGGTCGAGATACGGTCTCATTTGCAAGGGCGCTGCGCGCCTCGTTGAGGGAGGATCCAGATATCATCTTGGTCGGTGAAATGCGTGATCATGAGACCATTCAGTTGGCATTGACTGCTGCAGAGACGGGGCATCTAGTCTTCGGAACGCTCCATACAAGTGGTGCCCCTAATACCATTAACCGTATTATTGATGTGTTTCCATCAGCCCAACAGGGGCAGATTCGGGCGCAACTGTCACAGTCTATTCGGATGATTATCACTCAGAGGTTACACAAGAGAAGCGATGGATCTGGACGCGTTGCCTCGTTTGAGATTATGACGGCGAACTCTGCAGTGCAAAACTTAATAAGAGAGCAGAAAATTCACCAACTCTATAGCGTGATGCAGACATCCCGCAATGAGGGGATGATTACAATGGAGTACTCAATTCAGGAGCTGGTTTCTAGAGGAGTTATTGGGCCGACCAGAGAGCCGAAGACGATGGCAAATATGTTATAGTTTAGTATGGATAGAGATATAATAGAGATAACGCAGTGAACAAAGATAATGCAGTGAATTTGATTCAAGGAGATTTTGGTTTTGAGTAGAGATTTTTTGTCAGTCACCCAAGAGTTAGATGCAATTGATCGAAATAATCACTTTTTGATTATTGATGATGATGTCGATGTTTTAAATTACTATCGAACAATTTTTGAGCGGAAGGATGAGGGTGACAGTGATCTTAGATTATTAAGAGAGATTGCGCAAGAGTCAGAAGAAGTTGTTGAAAAAGAAAAGAAAAAGGAGAGGCGTTGTTGTTTTTCTCCAACGGTGGCACGCAGTGGGGAGGAGGGGGTTCGCTTGTCACAACAAGCTTTGGCAGAGCGCATTCCATATACCGTTGCTTTTGTTGATATGCGTATGCCTGGTGGAATAGATGGATTAGAGACTTGTAAACAACTGCGAGAACAGGATCCTAGAATTATGCTGGTTATTGTAACGGCATATTCAGATAGAAAAATAGATGATATTCATCAAGAGATCCTTCGTGATCTGCTTTTTTTGAATAAGCCCCTTTCAGTAGATGAAGCAATCCAGACCGTCAGGATGCTTAATCAAAACTGGAAAGAGCGAGAAAAAAACAAAGTTCTAAAGATGCAGATGATGAACAGTGAGAAGATGGCATCTTTAGGCTGTATGGCAGTGCGTATAGGACATGAGATAAACCAGCCACTCTCCTATATTAACGGAATATTACAGCTGCAACAGATGGAGCTACAGAGTAATAAGATGCTTGATTTGGATTCCCACAGAGAGGAGATTGAGCTAGCACTCCAGCAGACGAAGAGAATCGGAGAGGTGATTAAGAGTCTGCGCCTGTTTGCTCATCCAGACATAGAGAAGCGAGAGATGTTGGTGTTGTCAGATGTTGTTAAAAATATAGTCACCCTTTTTGGTGGAGAGTTGAAAAGAGAGAAGATTAAGTTGAATATGGGATTTGAAAGCGAACTTCCCCCGCTCTATGCTAATCCATCTCAGTTACAGCGTATCCTGACCAATTTATTAAGTAACGCGATTGATGCGCTAATAGAGAAGAGGCAAGATAAAGATTTTGATGATAAGAGTTGGGCGCCAGAGATATTATTGAGCGCCTCTCTTCTAGCAGATAAAAAGGGGTTAGAGGTTGTTTTTGCAGATAACGGTTTTGGTATCCCCTCATCTCTTAAAGAGAGGATATTTGATCCCTTTGTGACCACTAAAGAGCCTGGAAAGGGGACGGGGCTAGGTCTTTCAGAGGTTCACGGAATGTTACAAGAGTATGGGGCAACGATTGAATATAGAGCTCTTCCCGATGATGGGGGGGCAAGTTTTATTATCCATTTTCCATTTAATGAGCAAAGCTAGGTAGGTATTATTTATGAGTGAGCAAGAGAGCAAGAGAGAAGGAAAAGTTTTAATTGTAGATGATGAAGAGGTGATTCATAAGCTCTTTAGTAAAATGTTTGCAGCAGACCACCACAAGCTCCTTTTTTCAACCAACAGTAGTGAAGGCTTTTTCCTGTTTGAGGATGAACGCCCCGATGTTATTGTGCTCGATTATCGTATGGTGGGAGGGAATGGTGATGAATTTATGGAAAAGATCAGTGATGCGCAGTTTGAGAAAACTTCAGTGATTATGATTTCAGGTCATGCTGTTCCTGATATTGATCTGTCAGAGCGCAATAAACGCAAACTTTTCGCCTATTTTGAGAAGCCGTTTTTTGATATTGTGAAGCTCAAAGAGACTATTGAGAAAGGGATTAATCGGTATCACCATTAACCTTCAGAATATACTTAGTACCCCCCCCTCAAAGTCTGTAAGCATAGTATAATGGAGACTTTGCGCTGTTAAAAGCGTATTTTAAAATTGATTATAAAGAGATTGGAGAGAGCAGAAGATGTCAATGGATGACCGTGATGGTGTGATCTGGATGGATGGAGAGATGGTAGAGTGGCGTGATGCGAAAGTGCATGTGCTGACTCATACTCTTCATTATGGTATGGGAGTTTTTGAAGGAGTTAGGGCATATAATGCTGAGGGTGGAACAGCCATCTTTAGGCTCAAAGAGCATACAGATCGCCTATTCCGCTCTGCTCACATTATGGATATGGAGATACCATGGTCAGTTGAGGAGATCAACGAGGCGACCAAAGCCGCAGTGCGAGATAACAGTTTGGAGAGCGCGTACATCCGTCCAATGTGTTTTTACGGTTCTGAGGGGATGGGGTTACGAGCCGATAATTTAAAAGTTCACACTATGGTTGCTGCTTGGGAGTGGGGCTCATATCTGGGGGAGGAGAATATGGAGCGCGGCATCCGCATAAAAACTTCCTCCTTTACGCGCCACCATGTCAATATAACTATGTGCAAAGCAAAGGCAAACGGTCACTACATTAACTCAATGTTGGCACTTAATGAGGCTCTAAAGGATGGATATGATGAGGCTCTGCTCTTAGATGTGGATGGGTTTGTGGCAGAGGGAAGTGGGGAGAATATATTTATAGTTCGTAATGGAGTTATCTATACTCCAGAGTTAACTTCAGCACTTGATGGTATTACTCGACAGGTGTTAATGGCTTTAGCGAATAAGATTGGGGTTGAGGTGCGAGAGAAACGAATTACTCGCGATGAGGTCTACACCGCAGATGAGGCGTTCTTTACAGGGACTGCCGCAGAGGTTACACCAATCCGTGAACTGGATAACCGTAATATTGGTAGTGGTTCTCGTGGACCAATAACTAAGCAGCTGCAGACAATGTATTTTGATCTTGTGCATGGACGGCTAGAGGGTTATGAAGATTGGTTGGATAGGATCTGAATTATGAAAGTAGCTATTGCAGGAACTGGTTATGTTGGGCTCTCCAATGCGATGTTACTGTCGCAACACAATGAGGTGGTGGCGCTAGATATCATTCCAGAGAAGATTGAGATGCTCAATCGAGGGGAGTCTCCTATAGAAGATGTGGAGATTGAAGATTTTCTCCGGAATAGAGAGATCAACTTCAGAGCAACATTGGATAAGAGGGAAGCGTATCAGAATGCTGATTTTGTAATAATTGCTACCCCGACTGACTACGACCCTGAGACCAACTACTTCAATACTGACTCTATTGAGGCGGTGATCGGTGATGTAATGGAGATAAATCCATCAGCGGTAATGATCATAAAGTCTACGGTTCCAGTTGGCTATACTGAACGCTTCAAAGAGGATGACTGTCGTCTAAAAACTGACAATCTAATATTCTCTCCAGAGTTTCTGCGTGAGGGTAGAGCTCTCTATGATAATCTCCACCCATCTAGAATTATTGTTGGTGAGCAGAGTGAGCGGGCAGAGCAGTTTGCTAATCTGCTAGTTGAAGGGGCAGAGAAAGAGAATATAGATCTCCTCTTTACCAACTCCACCGAGGCGGAGGCAGTCAAGCTCTTCTCAAACACCTATCTGGCGATGAGAGTCGCCTATTTTAATGAGCTCGACACCTACGCAGAGGTGCATGGGCTGGATAGCAGACACATCATCGAGGGAGTGGGGCTAGATCCAAGAATCGGTACTCA
>JABHVM010000072.1 GCA_018658305.1 Thiotrichales bacterium
ACGCCCCTGCCAAAGATAACCACTCCAGCGCTCGCGAGTATTGACCATCTTGGTATAGTGTTTGTGAGTTTCACCAATGGCTTTGGCCAGTGATGATTCCTCTTTAGGATTGACAATCAAATGCACATGGTTTGTCATTAAGCAATACGCCCAAATATCAACACCCTGCTTATCGCAATTGTGCTTCAACTGCTTAAGATAATAGTGATAATCGGATGCCTGAAAAAACACATCCTGACTCCTATTACCACGCTGGGTAATATGATGAGGATAACCTGGGAGTACCACTCTTGCTAATCTTGCCATGGGTTGATTATAACAGGATTGGCAATTAAGTGTTGTGTCCCCTTATCTTAGTGCTCCGTTGTACGACCTCGTTTTTCGGTTATAGTTGGGGATGAGCTCGTTCTTC
This sequence comes from Thiotrichales bacterium, assembly GCA_018658305.1. GTDB lineage: Bacteria > Pseudomonadota > Gammaproteobacteria > Thiopontia. Next base: position 413 of record JABHVM010000072.1, read on the forward strand.
TATGGTGGTTGCACGATTTAGCGCATGGATATAGGCTTTAGCTGAGGCTATCACTATATCTGTATCTGCGCCCTGCCCATTAATAGCTCTACTATCTTTCTCTATACGCACAGAGACTTCACCTTGAGCATCGGTCCCTTCGGTTATGCTATTTACCGAGTAGAGATCTAGCTTTGAATTGCTCTTTACTATCTTCTCAATTGCTCTAAAGACGGCGTCTACTGGTCCAGCGCCGCTTGCTGTGGCACTACTCTCACTTCCATCAACTAGTAGAGTCACATCGGCAATTGGGGTCTCTCCACTTTCCGAACACACTTTCAGAGTTAAGAGGCGTACTCTTTCATCCGCATTAAATTGTGCAGAATCAGATGCTATAGCTAAGAGGTCTTCATCATATATCTCATGTTTCTTATCTGCCAAATCTTTAAAGCGCACAAATGCCTCATTAAGATCCTCAGCACTATCTAACTCTATACCAAGATCAACCAAGCGCTGTTTAAGCGCGCTGCGCCCAGAGTGTTTACCAAGAACCATTTTATTTGCAGACCAGCCGACATCTTCTGCCCGCATAATTTCGTAGGTCTCTCTCTGTTTGAGCACTCCATCCTGATGAATACCAGATTCATGAGCAAAGGCGTTAGCCCCTACTACTGCTTTATTAGGTTGAACAGGGAACCCAGTAATTGTGGACACCAACTTAGAACAAGGGACAATCTGGGTGGTATCTAGCCGTGTATCACAGGTAAAGAGGTCTTGACGAGTTCGCACTGCCATAACTATCTCTTCTAGAGATGCATTACCTGCTCGTTCTCCCATTCCATTAATGGTACACTCTACTTGGCGTGCACCATTAAGTACTGCTGATAGTGAATTCCCAACCGCAAGCCCTAAATCGTTATGGCAGTGAACCGAGAATATCGCTTTGTCTGAGTTTGGAATACGCTCAATAAGATCAGCAATTAAGCCTCCAAATTGGTGGGGTAGATTGTAACCAACTGTATCTGGAATATTTAGTGTGGTTGCTCCAGCGTCTATCACTGCCTCTAGAATGCGACATAAGAAGTCTGGTTCAGAACGCCCGGCATCTTCAGGGGAGAACTCGACATCATCGGTATAGTTACGCGCCCACTTAACTGCTTTTACCGCCTGCTCCACTACCTGATCTGGACTCATTCGTAACTTCTTCTCCATATGAATGGGAGAGGTTGCGATGAATGTATGGATGCGCCCTTGTGCAGCTGGTTTTAGTGCCTCTCCTGCTCTCTCTATATCTAGCTCTAGAGCACGAGCTAATCCACAGATAACACTTTCGGTAACATTTTCAGCAACTGCTTTGACTGATTCAAAATCACCCTTACTTGCAACTGGAAAACCAGCCTCAATAACATCGACCTTCATCTTCTCAAGAGCACGAGCTATACGGAGCTTCTCCTCCATATTCATAGATGCGCCAGGGCTCTGCTCACCATCGCGTAGAGTTGTATCAAAAATAATCAAAGAATCTTTACTGTTCATTCATCACCTCGTAGTTGTCGATCATGTATAGATTATGTATCGCTCTCTTTATTGCTCTTATTAGAATTAGGATCATTTTCACTATCACTGCTTAACTGATCTTTACGCTGCGCTCTCTTTTTACGAATTTCAAAAAGGTTACAAGTCGGGCCCCAAATCACATAGACCATAAATCCTGCGAAGAGGATTGGGGCTGGATCTATAGATATTAACACGATCACTGCCACAACAACTATCATCGCTACAAAAGGGATGCGGTTTTTTAGATCAAGATCTTTAAAGCTACTATAACGCACATTACTGACCATCAGCAAGCCGATAAGTGCTGTGAGAAGTGCAGCGCTATAACGAGCTTCTAAATTTAACTGTTCACCACTAAACCCGTACTCTATTGCAACCCAAACCATTCCAGAAACAACAGCGGCAGCTGCTGGACTTGGAAGACCTTGAAAATAACGCTTATCAATACTAACCGCTTGGGTGTTAAAGCGAGCAAGACGCAGAGCTGCTCCAGCTGTATAGATGAAAGCTGCAAGCCATCCTACTTTACCGAGCGTAGATAACCCCCAAAGATAGACAACCAATGCTGGCGCCACCCCAAAAGAGACCATATCCGAGAGGCTGTCGTACTCCGCACCAAACTCTGTCTGAGTGTTGGTCATCCGTGCAACTCTTCCATCCAGCCCATCCAGAATCATCGCGATGAAGATTGCAACTGCAGCAACTTCAAAGCGACCTTGAATAGCCGATATTATGGCAAAGAATCCCGCAAATAGTGCGGCGGTTGTAAAAAGGTTAGGGAGTAGGTAGATTCCCCGCCGCCGCTTATCACTCATAAGATATCAACTAGTAAGATCTAGATTACTAGTTCTTACTCTTATCGACAATTTTATTCTCACTTAAAAACGGCATCATAGAGCGTAATTTCTCACCCACAATTTCGATAGGGTGTGCTGCGTTGTTACGGCGGTGAGCGGTCATCTCAGGATAGTTTGCCTGCCCTTCAAGGATAAATCGCTTAGCATACTCACCGTTTTGAATATTTTTAAGCGCCTCTTTCATAGCCCAGCGGCTCTCTTCGTTGATAATCTCAGGACCAGTAACATATTCTCCATACTCTGCATTATTAGAGATTGAGTAGTTCATATTTGCAATACCACCCTCATACATAAGATCAACTATTAGTTTAAGTTCATGTAGGCACTCAAAATATGCCATCTCAGGTGCGTAACCACCTTCAACTAGAGTATCGAAACCTGCTTTAACAAGCTCTACCGCTCCACCACAGAGAACTGCCTGCTCACCAAAGAGATCTGTCTCAGTCTCATCTTTAAATGTAGTCTCGATAATTCCACTTCTTCCCCCACCGATTGCTGACGCATAAGATAGTGCAATCTCTTTTGCATTACCAGTAGCATCTTGCTCGATTGCAATTAGATCAGGGATACCACCGCCCTTAACAAATTCACTACGCACAGTATGACCTGGCGCTTTAGGTGCAATCATAATAACATTTAGGTCTGAACGAGGAGTAACTTGGTTATAGTGAATACTAAATCCGTGGGCAAATGCTAGGGTTGCTCCCTGCTTAAGTGCTGGCTCAACCTCATCTCTGTAGAGTTGGAATTGAAACTCATCTGGTGTAAGAACCATAACTAAATCAGCTTCAGCTACTGCATCTTTAACAGCCTTAACTGGAAGACCAGAACTCTCTGCCTTAGCGGCAGAAGATGACCCAGGGCGTAGTGCAACAGTTACATCTACTCCAGAATCTTTTAGGTTATTGGCATGGGCATTACCCTGTGAGCCATATCCAATAATTGCAACCTTCATCCCCTTGATGATTGATAGATCTGCGTCTTTGTCGTAATATACATTGATACTCATTGCTGTTTTTTCCTTAGTTATTAAAAATATATTGTTAAAATGTGGTTAAAGTGTAAGTTAAATTGTAAGTTAAAATATTGTTCTAAAAAATAGTTGATGGCTATTATACATTAATAAAAGCCCAGACTCATTAGTTAAGACTTAAATCAGTAGTGAAAACATAAATGGTTATAAATTAAATAGCGAGTCTCTTATCGCCACGATAGATTCCAGAAACTCCTGAACGAACCACCTCTGTTATAGTAAATGGATCTAGAGCGGTTATGAAAGCATCTATCTTCTCACTATTACCAAGCAGCTCTGCTACGCATCCATTACTTGATTCATCAACTATATCTGCGCCATGCTCAGTCAGTGTCTGCTGAAACTGTTTGCATTCAGCATCAGTTGCCTCGATCTTCAACATCACCAATTCTCGTTCGATGTGCTCACCTTCAGTAAGATCTACAACCTTAACCACATCAATTAACTTATTTAGCTGTTTATTGATCTGTTCAATAATTGCCTCTGTCCCAACTGTGACAATAGTCATCCGTGATAGAGTTGCATCATTAGTTGGAGCAACCGTAAGGCTCTCAATATTGTATCCTCGAGCGGAAAAGAGTCCTGCAACTCGTGAGAGAGCTCCAGACTCATTTTCAAGTAGCAGTGAAATAATATGTCTTCTCATAATCTTATACTCTATTTATTGTACTTTTAAATCAAAATCATCTCATTAAGCCCAGCTCCTGCTGGAACCATCGGATAGACATTCTCTTCAGGATTAGTTATAAAATCCATAAATACGAGACGATCTTTCATTGCAAATGCCTCTTCCAGAGCCCCGCGCACATCATCAGGATCTTTAATCTGCATACCAATATGTCCATAACTTTCTGCTAATTTTACAAAGTCAGGCTGATGATTTCTCTCTAGTGTCACTTCTGAATAGCGTTTTTCATAAAAGAACTCTTGCCACTGACGCACCATTCCGAGATAACCATTATTTAGATTTATAATCTTCAGCGGTAGAGCGAACTCTTGGCAAGTGGCAAGCTCTTGGATATTCATCTGAATACTTCCATCACCTGTTACTGTGCATACTGTAGCATCTGGATGTGCAAACTGCGCCCCTATTGCGGCTGGAAGACCAAAGCCCATAGTTCCAAGTCCTCCAGAGTTAATCCAATGACGCGGCTTATCAAACTTATAGTACTGAGCAGCAAACATCTGATGTTGCCCCACATCTGAAGTTACAAAAGCCTCTCCATTTGTCACTTCGTAGAGCTGTTCCAATACAAACTGAGGATGAATAACTCCACCTTCATTTTTATAGGAGAGACAGTCCTCCTTGCGCCAGTTGTTAATATCACTCCACCAACTACTCATTCGTTGCTTAGATTCTTTCTCTACACTATCGCCTATCTTAGCAAGCAGTGAACTTAAAATATCATACACTCCTCCTACCAAAGGGAGGTCTACCTGTACATTTTTAGAGATTGAGGATGGGTCAATATCAATGTGAATAATTTTTGCTTGCGGACAGAATTTTTCAATATTTCCTGTCACTCGGTCATCAAAACGAGCACCAATCGCAATCAAGAGATCGGTGTTGTGCATTGCCATATTGGCCTCATAATTTCCATGCATACCGAGCATCCCAATAAACTGATCATCAGTTGCAGGAAACCCTCCAAGCCCCATTGAGGTATTGGTTACAGGAATATGTAATTTATGCGCAAGCTCCGTTAACTGAGCAGAGGCATTCCCAATAATTACTCCTCCACCAGTATAGAATACTGGTCGATTCGCCTCTAACATCATCTCAACAGCTTGCTCTATTTTACTAGTCGGAGCTGTAGGTACGGCGTGGTAAGAGCGAATATCTACACTCTCTGGATAACTGTATTCAGTCTTAAAACCAGTAATATCTTTTGGCACATCAATAACTACAGGACCAGGACGACCAGTAGTTGCAATCACAAACGCCTTCTTCAAGGTGCTTGCAAGATCATTTACATCTGTCACAAGAAAATTATGTTTTACGCACGATCTAGTAATGCCGACAGTATCAACTTCCTGAAACGCATCATTACCGATAAGTGGAGTTGGAACCTGACCTGTAATCACTATTAACGGAATGGAGTCCATATAGGCTGTCGCAATCCCTGTGACAGCATTGGTTGCACCCGGTCCAGAAGTTACTAGTGCCACACCTGGTTTCCCACAAGAGCGCGCATAACCATCTGCTGCGTGAACAGCCCCCTGCTCATGTCGAGCGAGAATATGTTTAACTTTGTCCTGACGATACAGTGCATCATAAATATGGAGCACCGCTCCACCAGGATAACCAAATACATACTCCACTCCCTCATCGTGAAGGAAGTGGGTAATAACCTCTGCGCCTGTTAATTCCACTTTTCAGATCTCCAGTTTATAGCTAATTTAAATAGGCGCATATATTGCCTGTTTCATCAAATTAATGCAAGAGAAATGGATAAGAAAAGTAGATATTTTTTATTTTTTTAAAACTGGTATATATCTTACGTTGGTATGTTTCTTGCAATTACGCTGATATGTTTCTTGCGATAGTTCAGGATAAGCATAGGTTTTCAAACACGGGGTTGGAACATAGATTAAATTAATCTATTATGGGATATAAAATAGGAAATATATATTAGAGTTAATCTACTGATAACACAGAGTAAATATCAGTCAATATAAGTCAATATGAGCAAAAAAGGACTGTTCACAATTAACAGTAAACTAAACAAAAGAGTAAAAACTGTCACTATGTCGTCTATTTTAGCCATAGTGAGCGGTTGCTCCCTGCCGATCTTAAATAATAACCCTATAGAGCAGAGTGCCTATGATGACCTCCAAAATAGTTTTAAAATTTCCTCTCAACCTACTGCATCTCTAACTTTAGATGAAGCTATAGCTAGAGCTATTAAATATAACCTTAAGACACAGGCCTCTCGGATGGAGGAGGCCCTACAGTATGGTCTAAAAAATCAAGTTAAGTACGATATGTTACCGCAACTAACTGCACAAGCTGGATACAATGTACGCAATAATGAAGATGCCTCTATTGGGAAAACTATAGCTGATGGCAATGTTAGTACAGACCACTCAACTTCAACAGAAAAAGATGTTTTCACTACAGACCTACAGTTGGTATGGAACTTTCTCGACTTTGGGATGGCGTACCTTAATGCTCAAGATCAAGGTCAAAGAGCTATAATTGCAATACAGCAACATCGTCAATCTATCCTTACTCTCACCACTCAGGTACAGAGTGCATATTGGAAAGCTGCCACAGCACAACAACATCTACCTAATCTAAAAAAATTAATCCGTCAGGCTGAAGTAGCTCTTAATCGTTCTCGCTCACTTCAACAACGCCAAGTTCAAAACCCAAAAGAGGCTCTAGATTATCAACAAAATCTACTAGAATCCCTAGAGAGCTTAATAGGAATAAGAAGTGAGTTAGAGCAGGCTCAACAGAGCTTTGCTCAACTAATACATCTTGCTCCAGGCGCACCATACACTCTTGAAGAGCGCCCCAAAATAGATACGATTGAACAGTTAAATCCTGAAAAACTTTTCCCTAATGCACGAATTAGATGGATGGAAGATCAAGCAATAGAACGGAGTCCTTTACTCTGGCAAAGCGAACTAGAGTTATCCATCTCTGGCAATGCAATTCGTAAAGAGCTCTTTAGCCTATTTCCTGGAGTTAGCCTTAGCAGTGGAGTTCACAACACCTCGAATATGTACACCTTCAATCCTGCCTGGCTGAATGTTGGCTTAACCCTTGCTTGGAATGTATTCAATGTACTCAGCGCTCCAGAACGGATAAATAACGCCAAACAGAAACGAGCAATAGCTAGAATGAAGCGCCTAACTACAGCTATGTCTGTTATTACTCAGCTCCATCTAGCCCGTCAAACTTATTACAATAGGTACCAAAAGTTACAGATCTCAAATGAGCTCCTAAAAATTCAGCTTGAACGGGAGAGAATCATCTTAGCAGAAGTTAAAGCAAAAGTTGGGACTCAACAACAGCAGACCCAAAATAGAGCAAATATGATATTCGCAGAGATTAAACGAGATTTAGCTTATGCCGAGATGAAGAATGCTCTAGGTCAACTTTTCCACACCTTAGGAATGGATCCTGTTAGTCACGATATAGCATCCTCGGATATAACCACTATTGCCCACTTCATTCAGACTCAACGCAACCACAATTACTATAAAATAATGCGTGGAACTCTCACCCCCATTACTGTAGTAAATAGAAAAACAGTATCCAGTAAACAGCTATACTCTGTGCAAGTTGGTGTTTACCAATCTAGCGAAACCGCTAAAGTTTTAGCTATGGGGCTACGCAGACAAGGGTACTCACCTATCATATGGCAGGAGCGTTGGAGTAGTAATAAAATTTGGCACCATGTAATCTTAGGAGAGTACAAAGATAGAGAGAGAGCAGAGGTGTTTGCATCAGACCTTGCGCACCGTCAAAATATACCAAGCATTACTATAAGAATACCTTCTCACATACTTAACAAGGATGAATAGATAATTATGAATTTTAAAATATTAGCCTTACTCTCAACTCTATTTGCCACAATTTCAACGCCTCTGGCGGCTGAAACTATTTATGAGCAACGCCAAGTTCGTGCACTATTGACACCTACACAACACGCCACTCTATCTGCCCCTATGAGTGAACGGATAAAGTCTATTCTAGTAGAGGAGAGTGACTCTTTTAAACAAGGTGACCCTTTGGTAATTTTTGAGTGTGATATTCTCCATGCTGAAGAGAGGCAGGCAGAAGCTGAGTTAGAGATAAAACGTCGCACCCATGAGACAAATATTTTAATGCAAGAGATGCAGTCAATTAGTGGCTTAGAGGTTGCCATCTCTTCTGCTCGTATTAAACAGGCGAGCGCTGCTCTAGAAAAAGTTCGCACCGAAGTAAAACGCTGCACTCTAAAAGCGCCATTTGCAGGCAGAGTAGCCTTACGCCACATTGAACCATTTGAGTCAGTTAAACGAGGAGAGAAGATAATTGAGATAGTGGATAGTAGAAATCTGCAAATCGAACTTCATATCCCCTCAACTTGGTTAAAGTGGCTCAAAGTAGGCTCTAATTTCAAACTTAAGGTTGATGAGACTAGTAAAACTGTAGATGCTACGGTGACTATGATCGGTGCGAAGATCAATCCTGTAAGCCAGACCATAAAAATTAGAGGATCTCTTAACACTAGAACATCTGAACTACTGCCTGGTATGAGTGGGTCTGCTCAGTTTTAACTCTTACAGATAGAACTTTAAATCAAGTTATGACTACAGCAACATTAATGCTCGCCTTAGAACCAAGAATTTTACTTGATGGTGCTGCGCTGTTGACTGGGTTAGATGGAATAGATGAGAGTAACCATAATTCAGAAATAGATTCACCACCTCTTCTTGACTTTACCCCCCCTCCTCCGACTCAAATAATAATTATTGATGAATCAGTCAAAGATAGAGAGACCATTCTTCAAGGGATAGATACGACCACTCCTATCCATATCTTAGATAGCGAATGGAGCGGAGTTGAGCAGATCAGTAATATTTTAAGTAGTTATCAAAACTTAGATAGTGTACATATAATCTCTCACGGTTCTGCAGGAAGTATAACTATTGGATCAACCACTCTAAACAATAACACTATTGACACTTACCAGACTGGCCTACAGCAGTGGGGGAAATCACTCTCAACCAGTGGTGACCTACTCTTATACGGGTGTGAAGTTGGTAAAGGTGAAGATGGAATAACTTTCATCCAAGATATCTCTCGTCTCACCGAGGCTGATGTAGCTGCTTCTAATGATGTTACAGGTAGTGTAGAGTTGGGGGGTAACTGGTTATTGGAGAGTAAGTTTGGAACTATTGAGAGCATAGAGATAGGTAGCTCATATTACAACCACACTCTAGCTGCACCGACTGCATCCGCAGATACTAACAGTATATATGAGGATGGAACAACAACATCTAAAACCGCAGCCGGCGGGCTTTTAAGTAATGATTTAGATGGAGATAACGACCCATTATCAGTATCACAAATTGGAGCTACAATTGACCAAAATATAGATATTATTGGCCAATATGGAACTCTTAACTGGGAAACAGATGGATCATATATCTATACAATTAATAATAGCAATAGTGCAGTACAAGAGTTATCTAGCTCGACATCTTTAACTGACCAGTTCACCTATACAGTTAGTGATGGGCAAAGTGGTTCAGACGACTCAACTCTTAGCATCACAATTATTGGAACCAATGATGCCCCAATACTCACTGTTACTAATATAGCCGCAACAGAAGATGGAGCAGCTATAACAAATACTGCTACAACTTCAGACATTGACAGCAGTAACATTACCTACAGTGTTAACAGTATGGGCTCTGGAAATGGGACAGCATCTATTGACTCTAATACTGGAGTATATATTTATAATCCTGGATCTGATTTCCAAAATTTAACCAGCGGTGAAACTAGCCAAGTATCTTTTAATGTAGTAGCTAGTGATGGCAACCTTACTGACACAGAAAGTGTTACCGTCATTGTAACTGGGGTCAACGACTCCCCTAATATTGCAACTAATAACAAAATCACCGTCCTCGACGGAAACAATAACAGCGTTACCATAACCAGCGGCTATCTTAATGAAGGTGATCCAGATGATAGTGGCGCAGACCTTACATATACTGTAACTGCTACTCCGCTAAATGGAGACCTAAAACTTAACGGGGCTATCCTTGGAACAAATGGTACATTCACTCAACAAGATATCTTAAACAGTAAAGTTACCTACACTCATAATGGTACAGGTACTGCCAACGACAGTTTTCAATTTTCTTTAGCCGATGGCGGCGAAGATGGCGCAACTGCAGCAACAGGAACTTTCACAATTCAGTATGGACCTCTGCTCACTACACCAGCAGATATAAC
>JABHVM010000073.1 GCA_018658305.1 Thiotrichales bacterium
AATGTCTGGCTTCCATTGCAACAGAGAATAAAAGTATGAATCTAATAGATCGAAATAATAGAACTAAAAACATCTCTGTCTGGCTGAGCGCTGGCTTTATATCTCTCCTTATTTTAATGTCTATTACTATTGCTCTTTCAGTGCAAGAGATTAACAGTCTTCATAAATATTTGGGGAAAATTGTAAATCAGGCTATTGTTAAAAAAGATCTAGTTAGTCAGATGATAGATGCAAATCAGAATAGGGCTATTATAGTTCTTAAAATGTTGTATGAAGATGATCCATTTGAAAAAGATGATCTGGCCATCCAGTTCGGAGAGTACGCTGGGGACTTTATGGTTGCACGCGAGAAGTTGATGCAGATGGATCTCTCTCCTATGGAGTTAAACAGTCTCCGAGACTCTTTTGGTAAGTCCAAAATAGGGACTGTAGCAATGACTAAAATAGTTGAGCTGGCGCTATCTGTTGAAGATATTACAAATGAGCAGCAAGATGAGTTAATTAAGGTTATGACGGAGCAGACAGAGCCTGCGCGTAAAAATGTTGTAGCAAATATGAATAATATAAAACGCGCAGCAGACGATAGTATTGCAAAAACTGTGGTTAAAGCAAAAGAGGGGGCTGAATCAGCTCTCCAACTATTCTGGATCTTAGCTCTATTTATGCTTATAATTGCATCTACTACTGCATTTATCATCTTCCGTAAAGTAACTGCTGCATCTAATCAACTCCAATTTATGTATGAGCAGATGGATCAGTTAGCGCGCAATGATGGGTTGACAGGGCTGCTAAATAGACGCAGTTTTGAGGAGCACCTAGAGCTATCTATTATGCGTGCTAAGCGTTATCATAATAGTATAGCTGTACTTTTTTTAGATTTAGATGGATTTAAAGCGGTAAATGATTCGTTAGGGCATCAGGCAGGAGATATAGTGCTGCAAAAAGTATCGGCTCTATTCTTGGAGCAGATTAGAGATGTTGATACAGTAGCGCGGCTCGGTGGAGATGAGTTTGCAGTTATTCTTAATCAACCAGGTGATAGAGTGGAAACTGAAAAAGTTGCGACTCGTTTTTTAGCCTGTCTAGAATCTAATATAGAGTTACCTGCTGGGGAGAGCGCTGAGATAGGGGTTAGTATAGGAGTTGCTATATTTCCAAAAGATGGAGAAACAGAAGATGAGTTAGTGCAAAAGGCAGATGAGGCTATGTATAGATCTAAAAAAGCGGGTAAAAACTGCCTCCATTTTGCCGAGACCACAGAGAGTATATAGAGTGAGAGAGCAGATAGAGATACTATTTAAATTTAGGTTGAGAGCAATACTATGAATAGAGGGAAATTCATCACTGTTGAGGGCTCTGAAGGAGTTGGTAAAACTACTAATATCAACTATATTCGAACTATTCTTGAACAACAAGGCAAGGAGGTAGTGGAGAGTCGCGAACCTGGGGGAACTCCTCTAGGTGAAGAGCTCCGTGAGCTGCTTCTCGATCATCGTCATACTGGGATGAGCGAAGATGCGGAATTGCTCCTGATGTTTGCCGCGCGTGCCGAACATCTCGCACAACTAATCATTCCAGCTTTAGAGGCTGGTAAGTGGGTTATCTGTGACCGCTTTACAGACGCCAGCCACGCTTATCAGGGAGGAGGGCGTGGGATTAAGAGCTCTCGAATCTCAACACTAGAAAGTTGGGTGCAACGATGGGAAGATGGATCAGAGCTGCAACCTGATTTCACTCTACTCTTAGATATTGATCCTAAAATAGGGCTGGAGCGAGCAGGTAAACGAGGTGCGTTAGACCGTTTTGAGAAGGAGCAGAGTGACTTTTTCGAGCGGGTGCGTCAAGAGTATCTGCGTAGAGCAACTGAGTCACCAGAACGCTTTCATATCGTAGATGCAGGAGAGACATTAACAGAGGTTCAGCAGAGTATTGCAGCTGCATTATTGTTAATGACGAATATAGGAAGTTCTTGATGCCCACTCCTATATTCTCTTGGCATCAACAGCTCTGGGAAGATTTTATGCGCCGCATTGTGCAAAATAGAGTTCCCCACGCACTTCTGCTGTATGGACAAGCTGGAAGTGGAAAACTTCAGTTTGGATTGGCTCTAGCAGAGCTCAGACTCTGTACCACCGCTAACTCTTCCTCTACTGCCTCCACTCCTAGTCCAACTGCCTGTGGAGAGTGCTCATCTTGTAAACTATTTAGAGCTGGCACTCACTCCGATTTTACTCTACTCCAACCAGAGGAGGGCAAGAGTATATTGAGTGTAGATGCGATGCGGGAGATGGTAGCAGGTGCAGCGTATACTCCACAAATATCTCCTCGACGAGTGGTGGTAATTAACCCAGCTGAATCTATGAATCGTAACTCTGCCAATAGCCTCCTAAAAACTTTAGAGGAGCCGCCAGGAGATACTAATATAATTTTAATCTCGCATACTCCATCTATGCTACTTCCTACTATTCGTAGCCGTTGTCAGCAGATCGCGTTTCCTCCACCAAGTTCTGCAGAAGCAGCGCAGTGGTTACAGGAGCAGGGAGTGAGTGCGGAAGAGGTCGCTGAGGTGCTGCAGCTTGCCGAGGGAGCACCACTACACGCGCTAACACTTGCCAGTTCCGATCAAAGAGAGCATAACAAGCTGATGGGAGAGGAGCTCAACGCACTACAGCGGGGGCAAGCAAACCCGATCAAAGTTGCATACCGCTGGGCAAACAAAAAAAACGATCCTGTATTAACCCTACGCTGGTTGCAGCAACGAGTGGTATCTATTATTAAAACTGCCTATAAAGTTGAGTCACCAGCTTCTCAGCAACTGTTTCTCTTTTTAGATAAGGTTAATGAATCACTCTCACTCGCTAACTCACCGCTCAATAAAGAGCTGATGTTTGAAACGCTACTTTTAGATTGGAGCAAACTTAGATCATGATCGATTCACATTGCCACTTAGACCGCCTAAACTCGGTTGATGATGCGTTAAAGCTTGCAGAGGAGGAGGGGGTGTCTGGCTTTCTTAATGTCTGTATAGATCTGGATAACTTTGATAAAGTTCTAGCTATTGCCGAGGCACACTCTAATATTGTAGCTTCAGTTGGAGTCCATCCCAATGATGTTGGTGAGTCTGAGACAGATATTAGAGAACTTTTAAGTTTGGCAGATAATTCAAAAGTAGTTGCAATTGGTGAGACAGGGTTGGACTACCACTACACCATCGAAGCACTGCAGTATCAGCAACAGAGTTTTCGTACTCATATTCAAGCAGCTAAAGAGTGTGGTAAGCCATTAATTGTTCACACCAGAGAGGCGCGAGAAGATACTATTAAAATCTTGCAGGAGGAGGGGGCAGAAGAGTGTGGAGGTCTCCTCCACTGTTTTACAGAAAATTTAGCTATGGCACAACAGGCTCTTGAACTGGGCTTCTATATATCATTCTCTGGAATAATTACATTTAACAGTGCCAAAGAGTTGCAGGAGATAGTTAAAGAGATACCTGAAGATAGAATCTTGGTCGAAACTGACGCTCCATATCTAGCTCCCGTCCCATTTAGAGGGAGACCAAACCAGCCAGCCTATGTTAAACAGGTTGCTGAGAAGATGGCAGAGTTACGAGGGGTAAGTTTAGCTGAAATTGATACAATTACTACGGACAACTTTAATAGACTATTCGGCTCGATCTAATGCCACTCTCTAGTGAAGATCAACTCCGTATTCAAGTTATGTTTCATAATAACCCAGAAGCTATTCGCATAGATGAGAATAGAATGGTTCTATATGCACTAACTCAAAACGGGGAGGCATCGATTCCGCTCTCTCCAAACTGCACAAATGATAACTATATTAAAGAGTTAAAAGGGATGCTGGCTGAGTATACATTGGGAAGTAGTGGAGGATATCCAATCTATCTCAAGCGCTGGAGTAGAATGGGTGACACTGAAGGGAGCCATCTACAGAAGTTTCTTCTCTTAGGAGAACCTGAAGCGGTGGTTGCAGTAGCGAACTCGCCAGCATTAACTATCGATTTAGCCCATAAAGCATGGTGGGCAGTGACAAATACAGCTGAGCAATCGGAGCAGGGACTCCAGATGTTGTGTCATGAATGTGTAGTTAAAGATTCGTTAGGGGTTGAAATTGCAGAGTATTTAATGGAGTACCTCCCGTTTTTAGTGAATGAGGAGAAGATATTGGCTACTCTATCTACTGTTCTCCAAGATGGACTACTAAGTGAAGAGAGGGTAACTAAAATTTGGGAACGGAGTCAGGATCGAGGAAAGGGCATCTATCAGATAGCTTTTTTACAGGCAAGAGTTAACTCTCTCCCTATTAACTCTATAGATCTTAGTTTAGAACTTCTAGATAAGGTCTCAAATGAGACCTCTGTATACGCACTGCTAAATGCGATAGGGATATCGTTTAGTAGTGCGGATCCTGTAAAGTTAGCCCTGAATAAACTGATACTAAAAGAGAGAGAGTATAGTGAATTTACCGAGCTGATAGATATAGTGGATAATTTTATAGCAGATGAGAGTGTAAAGTATGAGAGTGGTAATTATAATAATAAAACAGATAGATCAGAACTTATTCTCTCTCAACTAAACGAAAAAGCAGCATTTAGTTATATTCTCCATAGTGGTTCAGTAGGAAGGTCTTTACGCAAAAAAGTGTCTCCACTGTTTAGTTTAATCAAGCAGCATCTACTTAAACTGAAAAGTTAAGATAGAGATAAAACTATAAATATATCAACCAAATAACAATAGAACTGTCCAGTAAAATTATCTTAATTCATATAATTAAGCGCATACCATCCAAGTCAAAACTGAGATTGACTTTATATCCATAGAGGTATAAAGTTGTTCGTGCATACATTGCATATTTGAATCTATAAAAGGAGTATTGAAAAATGAAAAAAATGGTCATGATTGTGGGGTTTTTCGCTACACTGTTATCTCTATCACTCTCCGCAGAGGTGATGGATGTTGAGAAATATTCAATAATTGCAACGGAGATCATTCGTGAGTCGATGAAAATGGAAGGGGCGGATACTCAAAAAATGTTACAGCAGAGTGAGACACTGATTCAGATGGGAATAGCCTCCAGTCGCGCCTACGCGGCAGTAAATCCTGAATATACGAAACTGCTCACTCTAACGGCAGACAATGCCGAGGGGATGAAAGCAATGTCGCTGGATCAGGTTGAAGAGGAGTGGCATGAGTTTGCTTTTCTTGCACGTCATGGAATTGATGCAGAGGAGATTGAACATTTTGGTGCAGCGATCAGCCTGATGGATACCATTGTGCATCCTGCAACCTCGGTCATTGCAATTCGCGCCTATCAAGCGGAGAAAGATGAGGAGCATCTGGAGCAGGTCAAGGCGGAACTCTCTGAGGTGCTGGAGCATATCAAACATGTCAATGAAGCGCATTAAGGGAAAATAAACAGCTCAATATAAATTATTTCTCTATAACTTGTCCTCAGTAGGATCTGGGGATCTTTTCATTTAAGGAGTATTATATGTCGTTGAGGCTACGGTCAAGATTGTTGTCTGGTTTTTTGGGAATCGCAGCCCTCCTGATGATTTCGGTGGAAAAAAGTGATTCCATTAAAAAAATCGACCATAAAGGATAGTAAATGGGCAGAATTATGAAACGATTAAATTATGAAACGATTAGTCGAGTGAGTATTAAGGGTAGAACACTCAAACAGAAGCTCTATCTGGGGATTGGAGCAATGTTACTCTCCATTGTGGCAATGTCAGGATCATCTTTCTATCTGCTGGTTCAGGCTATATCAGAGACCGATCAGCTGGTGATGCAGGAGTTTAAGCAGCAGGAGCAAGATGCTTTTGTGGTGACTCAGTTAGAGCAAATTATTGGTCAAGCACAAGGTTATACTACTATATGGGATGAGGCAGTCTTGGAGCAGTATCGTGCGGATATTCGACAAGGAATTTTCGAGATTACAGAAATTGTTTCAAACTCCTCCCGCCCACAAATTTTACAATCCGGTTTTCAGTCCTCACTGGAGGCCCTCTCCAATACGATTGAGATGATCTTTGATGCCCATGATGCGCGTGCGAACTTCTTTTTTGTTTTTGAAGAGCATCAATATGATTTGAGCCGTTTTGTTATGTTGGTTCATCGTGAGCTAGACCAATGGATTCTTCAATTACGAGATGCTGCACAATTTAATGTTCCATTTAAGGGTAATTTGGATACGAATGCCTCCCTGTTTGAGCGCTGGTATCCACAGTATCAAATAAGGTTAGATGATCTTGAGTTAGAGAGGATGTTGGATCGTTACCGAACCCTTAACCAGAAAGCGTATCGTTTTGCCATTAAGGTCAATAGTGCTGAGGGAGATCTTAGGATGTCTCACTTTACTCGTGGAATTAATCGGCAAATTTATAAAGCCCGACGCACTCTTACCCAGGTCGAGGCTCATATTTCTCCACGACTAAATCAAGTTAATCTTTCTGAGGCAGAGGCAGTTCTTGACCTAATGGCAGATGTGGGTGATTTCAGAGAGATGATTGATCTCTATCGTGACGAGGGGGGTGTGATCATCAATGAGGCAAGAGAGAGACTTTTTCAACTTCAGCAGCGAGTCTATAATTTCCTCTATTGGGGGATTTTTTTAGCGATTGTTTTCTCCATCGTATTTGTGACTCGTTTTGTCCGCACTATTCACCAACCTATTCATTCGATCACCAATACGATACGCACCATTGCAGCAGAGGGGGTGCTCACCTATCGCACAGAGGTTTATGGGGTCGGGGAGATTGCCGATGCGGCTGATTCACTGAATCACCTGCTGAATCGACTGGAAGAGATGTTTTCTCGCACCCAGGCGCTGATGAATGAGGTGGTGGCAGGTAATTTCAGTGATCGAATCGATACGGAGGTCACGGGGGATCTATTGCAGCTAAAACAGTCGATCAACCAAGGTGTTGGTGAGGTTCATGCCTCGATGGAAGAGATCAACAGGGTGTTGATTGCAATCAGTTTTGGTAATTATGGGTATCGTGTGGAGGGAGACTACCAAGGGGCACTGGAGATCACCAAAGCCAATATTAATTTAGCAGCAGCGGCTCTGGAGAAGAAGACGACTGATCTTGAGCAAGCTAAAGATATGCTGGAACTTAGAGTCATTGAGCGCACGCACCAGCTCGAGGAGTCCAATCGAAACTTGGAAAAAGAGATTGGGCAGAGAAAATTGGTCGAAGAGAAACTGAAACGGATGGCCCACTATGATGTGTTGACAGGACTTCCCAACCGAATGTTGTTAATGGATCGTCTACAGTTGGAGTTGAGGCGAGCGGATCGTGAAAAGACCCATCTGGCACTTCTCTTTCTGGATCTGGATGGGTTTAAGGCCGTCAATGATACGTTGGGCCATAAAGCTGGAGATCTACTATTAATTGAGGTTGCCCACCGTCTGCGAGCGCTGGTCCGTGAGGTGGATACCGTATCTCGTTTAGGTGGAGATGAGTTTGTGATTCTGTTAGGAGATTGGGAGAGTGGCTCATTTATTGATCAATTTGCAGAGAAGCTGATTAAGGAGTTATCAAAACCCATTACTGTAGAGAGAGAAGAGGCGAAAATTGGGGTCAGTATGGGGATCGCATTCTATCCAGATCACGCAGAAACCCAGTCGGATCTGCTGAAATTTGCAGACCAGGCGATGTACCAAGCCAAAAAACAGGGGAAGGGTCAGTTTTGTTACTATGGTGAATGTAGCGAATAATGATGAGAAAAGGGAGTAATCAACGATGCTGATTAAGTGGGAACCAAAAATGACCGTAGGGGTTAAGGTGATTGATGAACATCACAAGCAATTGATTGGTTTAATCAATACACTGTTTGATGCGATGCGTTCTGATCAGGGAGAAGCGGTGGTTGGGGGAGTGCTCCAGCAGCTGGGGGAGTATGTGCAATATCATTTTGATTATGAAGAGGGGTTGCTAAAAAAGTATGATTATCCTCAGTTTAATAGTCACCACCAGGAACATCAACTGCTAATAGGAAAGCTCAAGGTGCTACAGATAAAGTCGAGTAGTCATCAGGCAGAGCTCACGATAGGTGTGATGCATTTTCTCCGCGATTGGTTACAGAACCATATTCTGGTGAGTGATATGGCCTACGCTACATTCCTGCAGGAAAAAGGGATCTCTTAGAAAATATGCCTCTGGACTGTAAGATAAATAACGGTAGAACCTAATATGAATAATAGAACCTAATATGATACTGATAATATCGCCAGCTAAAAAATTAGATTTTGATGATGTTGTTCCAGAGATTGGAATGAGCAGACCGCAACTTATGTCAGATGCAGTTGAGCTTGCTTCAATTATGAGCAAGCAGAGTCAGGATGAGATTAAACACCTAATGAAGTTGAGTGACAATCTTGCATCACTCAATTTTGAACGCTATCAAAGCTGGACAGATGATATAAGTGAACTACACTCAAAACAGGCGATTCTAGCTTTTAGAGGAGATGTCTATGCTGGAATGGCAGCTACAAGTTTTGAGCAGTCAGATTTTGATTTTGCGCAGCAACACCTAAGAATTCTATCTGGTCTTTATGGCGTGCTCCGTCCATTAGATATGATTCAACCACACAGATTGGAGATGGGGACAAAATTAGCCAATAAAAGAGGTAGAGATCTCTATGCATTTTGGAGAGAAAAGAGTGCTAAATTGATAGACTATGAGAGTCCAATTATCAACTTATCTTCGCAAGAGTATTTTAAATCTATAGAGCAGTCACAATTAAGCTCTAAAGTGATAACCCCAGTTTTTAAAGATATGAAAAATGGTGAGTACAAGATCATCAGCATCTACGCAAAAAAGGCACGAGGAATGATGGTCGATTTTGCACTCCGTAACCGTTTAAGTAATCCTGAACAGCTAAAAGAGTTCTCGGCAGCGGGCTATAAGTTCTCAAAAGATGGATCTAATGACGAACAGTTACTCTTTTTGCGTGATATGCACATATAGATAAAATCCAACAGGCAAAATAAGAGTCCAGCATAATCATCACAATTGCGCATAATCTATATTATGTTAAATTACCTTATATTGATTAAGACTACCTTATTAAGAGTTACTTCTGACGAGCCTTGTCTGCTCTTCTTGTATTATAACCGACCAAGGTTTATCTGCAAGTCACAACAATGCGCTCTACAAGCCATAACTTTATTAGTGATTGCCTCGTAACTCCTACTCGACTAGCTTCATTATCCAGACTTTTAACAACCCATTTTGGAAAATCTACATTAACCCGAAATGTCTCATGATTAAGACGACTCGCACTACTAAGGTCTGCGAGATCCATTACATCTGTCTCTCCCTCATCAACCAGTTTGTCGATTTGTTTAGCCTTCATAATATTGAATCTCCTTTTTTCTTGCTCTGCGTACAGAAATAATGCGGACTGCTTCGTCTCTATATGTATACACAGCAGTCCAATGTTTTTGTCCTATTTTGCCAATGGCAAAGAATCTCAGCTCTGACTCTAATTCGGATTTAGCATTTAGCCCGAGAAGATCAGGGTCATCCCAAAGTGCCTGAGCATCGTGAAAGTCTATTCCGTGCTTTTCTAGATTCTTCTGACTTTTTACTGAATCGTACTCAAAAATAATCATAGTATAATAATTATACCATTTCCGCTATTATTGTTCAACTCCCAAATCCACACATAGGAATCTACTCTATCCGAGGAGCGAGGTCGTGCAACCCATAACTGGAGCTTAAAGCAATGCTCGGGTCTGCTATAGTCCTAGACCAATATTTATCTCTATTTTTTTGATTCAGGTTAATGACTCCATTGGTTATATGTGTCATCATTAGCTGATATTTACACTTCTATAAAAGTATTTTAACTGAGACTAAATTAACTCCTTATGAATAACCAGATCCCATACTACCAACCTCAACATAATGAGGTTGATATTTTTGAGTACGCTTTTTCGAATCAACTTCCAGTCCTTATCAAAGGTCCAACTGGCTGCGGTAAGACTCGCTTTATTAGCCATATGGCGGCAAAGTTTAATATTCCTCTCAATACGGTGGCTTGTCACGATGATCTTACTGCTGCTGATCTGGTTGGTCGTCACTTGATAGGAGATGGTGAAACTTACTGGAGTGATGGGCCGCTCACTCGCTCTGTGCGCAGTGGCGGGATCTGTTATCTAGATGAGGTTATTGAGGCGCGCAAGGATACAACCGTTGTCCTCCACCCACTCTCTGATGATAGGCGCATTCTGCCTTTAGATCGTACAGGTGAAATTTTAGATGCACCTGATGATTTTATGTTGGTTGTCTCCTACAATCCAGGTTATCAGAACTTCTTAAAAGGGATGAAACCGAGTACTCGACAGCGCTTTATATCGATCCGTTTTGATTTTCCTACAGCAGAACTTGAACAGCAAATTATTAGTAATGAGAGTAGTGCAGATGGCGATTTAGTTAAACGGATAGTATCTCTGGGCAGAGCTCTGCGCACTCTCAAAGATCACGATCTTGAAGAGGCTGCCTCTACCCGCTTATTGATCTATGCTGCCCGTCTTATCCATAGCGGATTTGATCCTGTAGAGGCGTGTCGCTGTTCGTTAGTGGAACCTCTAACCGATGACCTTGAAACTGCAGATGCTCTGATGGAGATTGTTAGAGCTACCTTCGGTAGATAACGGAATATATAATTTAGTATGGAAGAGCAGGTAGGAGCCTATTGGCATAGACTAATTACTCGCAGCGCTAATCGGCGCTATCCTGAAGCTGTGGTCGCGCTGGATGATATTAAAAAAGTTGTAGGGGTGATGTTTCGCGCTTTAGGTGGAGATAGTGGATTAAAGGTTGAGGAGAGTTATGCAACTAACCATTTTGGTAGGCGCACCTTTCTGCAGAAAATTGCCGGATCTGATCAGCGCATTCATAACTCCTGGCTTGATGAGAGCGCCCTACTTCTTCCCCCAACTATAGATCTACTCCCAGAGCGTGAACTTAATAGGGATCTCTATATCTGGCTTGCAATGCTTGCATCTTTAAAATTAAAGTCTAGAGAGGTGTTGCACTGGATAGAGCAGAATCGGCGTCAAAGTAGTGCGACACTGCTCCGCTTTCCTGGTTTCGCAGATAGATATAGTGCTCTTGCGAGCGCAGTGGTTGAGCTTAGGGTTGAACTTAAAACTCTCGCTCCTGATCTGCGAAAAATTGAACAGCAAGTGCGTGAGATAATTATCAACCCTACTAACCCAGCTACCGATCTTTTTAAAGTTGGTGACTATAGCCCCGAGCAGTCTGTGCCGTTGTGGCTAGTCCCGCATCCTGCCCAACTTGCGGGAGATAAGCTGAATGATTTAGATGATAAACAGGAACATAAATCTAAGCAAGATGATCCTGAAAATGGTGAAAATGAGCGCTCTAAGGAGTCAAAAAAGGAGCGGAAAAATAGGCTCAGAAAAGCGGAACGCACTGATGATCCTGATGGTAAAAGTGGCTTGATCGCATTTCGGATGGAGAGTCTATTTACTCTTGCAGAGTTTGTTAAGGTTGACCGTACTACAGATGATGAGAGTGATGATGATGCCGAGAGTAAAGCTGAAGATCTTGATGTTATAACTATATCTAAAGAGCAACAGAGCGGTAAGGGGGGGCTTAAATTTGATCTTGATCTCCCCGCCGCAGAGTATGATGATACTCCACTAAGTGCACCTATTCTCTATCCAGAGTGGAACTATAAAACTGGAGTTTTAGAGAAAAATATGTGTAGTATAGTTCCGTTAATATCTAATAAGGTGGAGTCAGTTAAACTTCCTGTAGAGTTACAGAGCTCGGCTCAAAAAGTTCGACGCCAATTTGAGGCGTTAATTCCTCAACGCACGTGGTTTCGTGGTGAGGTAGATGGATCTGAGTTGGATATAGATTCCTATATTCAGTTTAGGAGTGCAAAAAGTTTATCTCATAATACGCAAGAGCCCGCACTCTATAAAAATTTTCGGAGTGGTAGCCGTGACCTAGCCACCCTACTTTTGGCAGATCTCTCCCTCTCAACTGATAGCTGGGTTAATAACCACTCTAGGGTTATTGATGTGATTCGTGAAAGCCTGCATCTTTTTGCTGATGCCCTCTCTCACACTGGAGATCGCTTCTCACTCTATGGCTTCTCTTCCAGAAGTCGTGAACATGTCCGTTTTCATCAGTTAAAAACTTTTAGTGAGCCGTTCAATGATCAGGTACGTGGGCGGATTGAGGATATAAAGCCAGGCTACTATACCCGTATGGGGGCGGCTATTCGACATGCAGCATCTATTCTCTCTAAACAGCCCGCAGCTAGAAGAATACTCTTAATTCTAACCGATGGAAAACCAAATGATTTAGATCACTATGAGGGACGTTACGGAATTGAAGATACGCGTGAAGCAATTTTTGAGGCTAAACGCCAAGGTCTCTATCCATTCTGTGTAACCATAGATGAGGAGGGGAAAGAGTATCTACCGCACATCTTTGGTCCGAGTGGATTTATTGTTATTCGTAAGCCAGCCGAACTACCTATGCGCCTTCCTAAGCTCTACGCTAAGATTACGCAAGGAGAGGCGTGAGTAGTGCAAGTTTAATATATTACAACAGAGGCGACAGCTCCTCCACCCTCTCTATTTTCTATATCTACACTCCAGCCATTAACGGCTGCTAAATTATGTACAACTGCCAACCCTAATCCTGATCCTCCACTCTTTTTAGAGCGAGAACTATCCACTCTAAAAAATGGACTAAACAGATTATCTATATCCTCTGTTGGGACTCCCGGACCTCTATCTAAAACTTTTATCTCTACACTATTTGAGGATGAATGGAGCTCAACTTCAACCCCTTTTCCATCAGCATAACGCTCACTATTATCCAGATAGTTAGATAAAATTCTCTCTAGGGCAACTCTATCTATGTTTCTAACTACCGCTATGTTTCTAACTACCTCTATACTTTTTACTGTTGCAAGAGTACTCTTATTTTTCCAACTTATATTGCGCCCATCTCTCTTTTTGCGTTCAACCACAGTGGTTATTAAGCTGTTCAACTCTACCTTCTCAGTTGCACTCTGTTTCTCTCCCTGCGCATAAGCTAGTGATTCGCGGATCATTCGATCCATCACCTCTATATCCTCCACCATTCCATTAATTAGCTCTGGATCGGGCTCCGTTGCGAGAATCTCTATACTCAAGCGCATTCGTGCTAATGGGGTTTTGAGGTCATGAGATATTCCAGCCAACAAGGTGGAGCGGTTCTCTGTCAATTTGCGTATGTTTATCACCATCCAGTTGAAATTTTCAATCAGGGAGCGTAGCTCTTGCGGTCCATATTCAGGAATTTGCTCAGGATACATCCCCATTCCCAACTCACCAACTGCTGACTTTAACTCTAAAATAGGTTTAACTAGCCAGCGTGCAAGCAGATATACAGCTATTGAAGTACTTAAAAGAACTAGCAGTAATACTGTTATTAAGGTTATGGGGTTGAGACAACCTTGGCGGTTAGCCGAGAACCCTATGCGAATAGTACTGTTTCCATAATGCTCTGGTAGATCTACCCAGTAGTGCTTATGCTTATGCTTATGCTCCATACTACCACTCTCTAATTGAAGCACTCTTACAGGTTGAGAAAATCGTCTGCTCAGCTCATTTTCCAGAAAGTACCAGAATGGTATTTTCCACTCTACAGCTCTACTACTCAGTTCAATATCACCTTTAATAAATCCTGCGGTCTCATTCTCCTCCTCAATACCTATAAAATCATCTACGCTTTGCATTAGGGATGGTCTTTTGGTTGTGGCGACTAATGCATCTGCAAAGTTATTAACCTGAATATCAATGCTAGGAAGTATCACCTGCTTGAATAGTATAGTGAGAGTCAAGATTTGTAACACTACCATCACTATCCCTACTAGAAGTAGAGTGCGACTATAGATACTCTTAGGTAGTTTGAATAGTCTAAACACTACTATCCATATTGTCGGTTGTGAAGAGGTAGCCTACACCGCGTACAGTCTTGATAAACTCGGGGTGTTGTGAATCTTTCTCAATTTTCTTTCTAATTCGTGCAATTCGGACATCTATGCTGCGATCAAATGCCTCCTCTGCCCCTATCTCTAATATATCTAGAAGATGATCTCTACTCATAACTCTTCCTCTATTTTCTAATAGATGCCTCAATAGCTCAAATTCACCGCTAGTGATCTCCACTCTATCCCCGTTGTGACTAAGCGAGTAGTTGTCTAGATTGACTATATACTCGCCAAAGGTAATACTGTTTTTACCACTAGCCATCTGTTCAATCTCCTTCTCCTCATTAATACGTCGCAAAATAGAGCGAACTCTCGCTAAGAGCTCCCTTGGATTGAATGGTTTTGCTAAGTAGTCATCTGCCCCAACCTCTAATCCAACAATGCGATCCACCTCATCCCCTTTGGCGCTTAGAATTATAATTGGTAATTTAGAGACGGCGTCGCTACTACTACTACTGTGATGTAATCGTCGGGCGATTGAGAGACCATCTTCACCAGGAAGCATTAGATCGAGAATTAAGAGGTCTGGAGTAAAACTCTCCAGTACTCTATCCATCTCTACCCCATCTTCAGCAGCATCAACCTCAAACCCATGCTGTTTCAGGTAGCGACAGAGAAGATCTCTTAATGATTTATCATCATCAACAACTAATATTTTATTTTTATCACTCATAAGTTAGCCATAAATAGTATGTTTGTGTATACACTTAGTTCATTATACCTATTCATCTTAACTATAAGATGAATTTTTTTATTTTTTTGCCGCAGAAATATATTGAAACATTCGGACATATTGGTGAAATAGAGCTCCGCTATAATAGTCGCAACTTAAAGGGAAACCTTAGAGGAAAACCTTATCTAACTTAACTTTAATATCAAGGAAACTTAATCATGAAAATTTTAAACAAGGGTATAACAACTATCGCTGCAACTCTACTTATTGCTAGTTCAGCTTCAGCAGTAAACTATTATGACCTAGATGATACTGGTTATAACTGGTCATCTGAGAGTAATAACATTGAGCAGGCTACTGTTTCACATTACTCACTTAAAGATAGTGGATTCTACTGGTCACAGGATGAAGAGACGAGCGTAGAGCCTGCTAGTCACTACACTTTTGAAGATTATGCAGATAGTGGGTATGACTTTTAATGAAAATATAGATTAAACTCTATATTTAAGTATGAAGTACACTTAACAGCTCTCAGTTATTACTACTGAGGGCTGTTTGCTGTTTAAGTAAGTAACTCTAAAATTGATTCGAGTTCGCGGCGAACCTCCGCCATATCCGCCTTGGAGTTACCTCTACCCTCTTTATTATCCATCTTCTCGTTTGCACCGTTGATAGTAAACCCCTCTTCATAGAGTAGTGCGCGAATTTTACGAATAAGCTTTATATCTTTTTGTTGGTAGTAACGCCTCTTTCCTCTACGCGTTAATGGTGTTAACTGTTTAAATTCTTGTTCCCAATAGCGCAGGACATGTGGTTTAACTGCGCATAATTCAGATACTTCACCAATGGTAAAGTAGAGTTTATCAGGTATGGGCGGGAGGTCACTAACCTTTACACTGTTAGATATAGCATCATGGCTCACTATAACCGCCCACGCTCTCCTTTAAATTAAGACCAGCTTTAAAGGTGACTACACGGCGAGCAGTAATAGGAATCTCTTCACCAGTTTTAGGATTTCTTCCTGGACGAGGTGCTTTTTCACGCAGATCAAAATGGCCGAAACCAGAGAGTTTAACGCTCTCTCCGCTCTCTAGTGAGGAGCGAATCTCCTCATAAAACATCTCAACCATCTCTTTAGCTTCGCGTTTATTGAAGCCTAACTCTCTATTTAATTTATCACTAAGTGATGCTTTGGTTAATGTCACTATATTCTGCTCCTAATGTTCTATCTAATAATTCTATCTAATAATTCCATCTAATAATTCTATCTAACCATTAATATATTCTGTTTTTACTGCCTACATACTAATTATTAGTTACTCTATTCGCTACTTTATGTTTTTTATTATTGCATTACAGCGCTATGATACTACATTTAATGCGCTATTTACAGTATTACCATATATATATTTTACTAATCTCTTAATTTAGCTTCAAAATTCTGTTTTAAGTTTGAGACAATAGATTTAATTATGTCATCAACCTCTTCATCAATAAGAGTTTTTTCACTATCTTGCAGGATGATTGAGAGCGCAATGCTCTTCTCATCTGGAGCTAAATTATCTCCTTGATAGAGGTCAAACAGAGAGACATCACGCAATATTTTATCGGTAACACTCTCTTTAACTGTATCAATTAACTCTTGTGCCGCAACGCTATCTTTAACCAAAATTGCAATATCACGGCGCACAGTCGGAAATTTTGATAGTTGCTGAAAGCTGAATATATCTCTCTGCTGTAAAGGCTCTAACTCAAATTCAAATAGATATATATTTTTAGGAAGTGACAGTTTTACTGCTACCCCTGGATGGATGGATCCTATCCAACCTATACTGTTTTCAGCAATATCAACTTGTGCTGCTTTACCTGGATGGAGCAGAGGATGTACACTGTCGCGTATAGATAACGAGGCGTTGAGTGGAGTTAATAGAGGTTCAAGATCACCTTTAAGATCAAAAAAGTCTACTGCTCTACTGTTACTTCCCCACTGCTCAGGTGTAATATCTCCAAACAGTACTCCACTTAACATATTCTGTTGGCGCAGAGTTCCATCAGGCTCTTCGATAAATCTAAGTCCCATCTCAAATAGACGCACCTGACTCTGTTGGCGTTTAAGGTTGAAGCTAAGAGTCTGGAGTAGACCGCTCCAGAGAGTAGTACGCATAACAGAAAGATCGCTAGAGATAGGATTCGCTAGTGCCAGTGCAGTGCTCTCAGGATCAACTATCTTCTGCATCTCTGGATCTACAAAACTGTAGGTGATAACTTCGTGATACCCCTGATTAACCAGTAGGTGACGAATATAGTTTGGCGTCAGTATAGTTTCGGTAATAGGTTCAATTTCAGCACTCCACTCTGGATGGGTGCTGGGAAGACGGTCATAACCGTAAATTCGTGCGACCTCTTCAATTAGGTCAGCTTCAATTTTTAAATCAAAGCGCCAAGATGGTGAGAGGACTCTCCACTCATTATCCTCTAACTCGACCTGCATTCCTAGAGCTGTTAGCATTGCACTAACCTCGTCCATTTTAAGGTTAGAGTCTCCCTCACCTATATCTAATCCTAAGGAACGCTGTAATCTATCTCGACGCAGAGTAATATTATTCTGTTTAGGAAGAGTTGAGTTATCTACAACCTCTGTCACCTCTCCAGCTCTGCCGCCTGCAATTTCTAGCAGGAGTGAGGTTGCTCTATCCATTGCTAACTGCTGCAACTCGGGGTCAACTCCGCGTTCGAAACGGTGCGAAGAGTCTGTATGCATACCGTAGCTCCGCGCTTTACCAGCAATAGCTAACGGCGCAAAGAACGCACACTCTAAAAATAGGTCTGTGGTGTTATCGCTAACTCCACTATGCTCTCCACCCATAATTCCTGCTAACGCAAGAGGAGCGCCATTTTCAGTTGAGCCATCTGCAATTACTAGAGCATCTTGATTCAGTATCAGCTCTTTGCCATCAAGTAGAACCATCTTCTCGCCATTAGTAGCACGGCGCACTACTACAGAGCCGTTTAGTTGCGCTAGATCGAATGCGTGCATTGGTTGTCCCAACTCCAGCATTACATAGTTGGTTACATCTACTAGAGGACCAAGAGAGCGCATTCCAGCACGACGCAAGCGCTCTTGCATCCAGAGAGGAGTAAGCGCAGCTGGATCTACTCCCTCAATTACTCGCCCCAGATATCGAGGACAACTCTCACTATCTTCTACCGCTACAGAGACCATCTTCTCTGCATTAGCGTCAGAGTTTATAGCTACAGTAGAGAAGCTCTCGGTAATAGCCCCCACCTTATGTTGGTTAATAGCTCCAACTTCGCGTGCAACACCGATAATGCTGAGACAGTCTCCTCGGTTTGGAGTGAGGTCAACTTCAACTATCTTATCATCCAACCCTAACAGTTTACGAATATCAGTTCCTGGTATCACAGTAGCGGGGAAACGCTCTAACTCTCCCCCCTCCTCTACCAAGCCAAGAGTTGCCATTGAGCAGAACATACCAAACGATGGTACTCCACGCAGTTTTGCCTTCTTAATCTTTAACCCTTTCTCGCCCTCTGCTGCTGGAGGTAACACGCATCCAACTTTTGCAACAGCGATCATCTCATCAACTGCAATATCTGCGACATTAGTTACGATAGTTAATGGTTCATCTCCACTACCTTCTGCAGAGATAGCAACTGTAGTAACTCTTAATCTATCTGCGTCAGGATGTGGGGCTACTGAGAGAATCTTGCCGACAACTACTTTCTCAAACTCTGGGGCAGCACTCTCTACAGAGTCTACCTCTAACCCCGCCATGGTGAGCTGCTCTAAGAGCTTCTCTGTCGATATCTCTGGATTGACCCACTCTCTTAACCACGCTTCACTAAACTTCATATCTATTATCCATCTATTATTTAGTCACTATTTAATTATGTACTTAATTGGTTTAACCCAAAAAATATTTATTCATTGAAAATTTTTCAAAAAACGCAGATCATTTTCGAAGAAGAGGCGCAGATCATTAATGCCGTAACGCAACATTGCGAGCCGTTCTACTCCCAATCCAAATGCCAATCCACTATACTTTTCTACATCTATATTAGAGTGCTTAAATACTTCAGGGTGAACCATACCGCACCCAAGAACCTCTAACCAACCAGTATGGCTGCACACTCTACACCCTTTGCCACCACAGATCACGCACTCTATATCAACCTCAGCTGATGGTTCGGTAAATGGGAAATATGATGGACGAAAACGCAGTTGAAGATCATCCTGTTCAAAGAAGCTTCGTAAGAAGTCGTGAATCAAACCTTTAAGATCGGCAAAGCTAACTGACTCATCAACTACTAACCCTTCTACCTGATGGAACATTGGGGTGTGAGTAAGGTCTGAATCGCAACGATAGACGCGACCAGGTGCGATAATGCGCAATGGCGGTTCGCTACTCTCCATCACTCTAACCTGCACAGGTGAGGTGTGAGTGCGCAGTACTCTTCCATCTGGAAAGTAGAATGTGTCGTGCATAGCACGAGCTGGGTGGTGCTCTGGAATATTGAGTGCCTCAAAATTGTGATACTCATCCTCAACTTCTGGACCCTCTGCGACCTCAAATCCAACTCTACGAAAGAGTTCTTCAATCCGCTCGAGGGTTCTGCTAACAGGGTGAATTGAACCTTGATGATGACTGCGACCAGGTAGAGTGATATCTATCTTCTCTTCTGATAGCTGTGCATTTAAGATATCTCCCTCTAACTTGGCTCTGCGCTCCTCTATCTGTTGCTGGAGTTTCTGTTTAGAGCGATTAACTAATTGCCCCCTCTCTTTGCGCTCTTCAGCAGGCAGCGATCCTAAAGTTTTTAAAATTTTAGTAAGCTCGCCCTTCTTGCCCAGCGTAGTAACCCGTACTTTATCAAGAGCGGTAAGGTCGGTAGCCTCAGCAATTGCACTCTCAGCATCTTTAACTAAGGTATCTAATTCTATATTCATAAATTTATCTATCACTATTTACTATTTTATTACTGATATCATTATTTGCAACCCAATATTTAGAACGTAAAATTTAGAACATAAAAAAAGCAGCAACTTTCTCTCAAAAGTTGACTGCTTTTTTTACGCATAAGTTCTACTATTTAAGCTTGCTAAATTTAAGAGCACCGCTTATAGAGCGGCTTTAGCTTGCTCTGCAATTGCCGCAAATGCAATCTTATCATGGACAGCAAGATCAGCTAAAACTTTACGATCAACTTCAACTCCAGCTTTGTTAAGGCCGTTAATCATGTTGCTATAGGATAGTCCGTTGTTACGAGCCTCCGCATTAATTCTAACAATCCATAGTGAACGAAACTGACGTTTTTTCTGACGACGATCACGGTAGGCATACTGTCCAGCTTTAGTGACGGCCTGTTTAGCAACGCGATATACTCTACTCCGCGCTCCGTAATATCCGCGCGCCTCTTTTAAGACTTTCTTATGGCGTGCTCTAGCTTGAACACCTCTTTTTACTCTTGGCATATTTTATTCTCCTAGCTTAAGCGTAAGGTAGCATGCGTTTAACCGCATCCGTATTACTTTCGTGAACACCTAATTGACTACGCAACTGACGCTTGCGCTTAGTAGATTTCTTAGTCAAGATATGACTACGGAACCCTTGCCCTCGCTTGAAACCGCCTGACGCGGTACGCTTGAAGCGCTTAGAAGCACCTCGTTTTGATTTCATTTTTGGCATCTTTATCACCTCTATGTAATGTGGGAAAAATCCCATTTAAAATTCTCAGCAGGTGTGCCTTTAACCAAACTGAGACTGAATTAACTATTGTAGCATATAAAAGTGAGGTAGTCACTTCTTCTTTTTAGATCATTTTTTCTTTTTAGAGATTGGACCTATCACCATTACCATCTGGCGCCCCTCCATCTTGGGGAACTGTTCAACCTTGCCGTAGTCAACTAAGTCGGCTTCGATTCTCTTTAACATTTCCATCCCTAACTCACGATGCGCCATCTCTCGTCCACGATAGCGGATAGTGATTTTTGTCTTATTACCCTCTCCCAGAAACTGCATTAGGTGTTTAACTTTAATTTGGTAGTCACCATCTCCAGTGCCAGGACGGAATTTAATCTCTTTAACCTGCATCTTCTTCTGTTTCTTCTTAGCAGCGTTTTTCTTTTTACTCTCTTCAAAAAGAAATTTACCGTAGTCCATCACTTTACATACTGGCGGAGCTGCCTTTGGTGCAACTTCTACTAGATCCAATTCGGCCTCTTCAGCCATTACTAGAGCTCTAGCTAGAGATACAATTTCAGACTCATCACCCTCTGCTCCAAATACGCGAAGCTCCTTTGCGGTAATGTCCTCATTAATCCTATGCTCTCTTACTTTTTCAGGAGCTTTTCCTCTAGCTCCTATTGGTGGATATGCGATCTTAAATTCTCCTAAAAATATATATAATAAACCACTCACTAACTGCTAATTACTTACTATTAACTACCCAACTATCAACTACTACTAACTAAACTAATATACTACAACTAATAATTTATTTAATCAATAAAATTGACAGTAAAACTTTTTTATTTACGCTCTTTCAGATCTTGCTGTAGTCGCTCTATAAACTGATCTATTTTTACTGTGCCGAGATCTTCCCCACCTCTTGCACGAACTGCCACAGCTCCATCTTCCATCTCTCTATCCCCTATAACTAATATGTATGGAACTCGCTGCATAGAGTGTTCACGAATTTTAAGACCAATCTTCTCATTTCTCAAGTCAGACTCTACTCTAAATCCTAAATTGTTTAGTTTAGTCGCTACCTCTTCAGTAAACTGACGCTGCTTGTCTGTAATGTTAACTATTACAGCCTGGATTGGAGCAAGCCAGAGAGGCATAGAGCCAGCATACTCCTCAATTAATATTCCAACAAAGCGTTCGAGTGAGCCGAGTATTGCGCGATGCAACATAACTGGGCTCTTTTTCTCACCACTTTCATCTATGTAGGTCGCATCTAACCGTCCTGGCATTGAGAAGTCAACTTGAATCGTACCACATTGCCACACTCGACCTATACAATCTTTTAGTGAGAACTCAATTTTTGGACCATAGAATGCTCCCTCTCCTGGCTGAAGATCCCAATCTAGTTCGCTTCTATTAAGGGCGGTCTCTAGCGCCTCCTCAGCCTGATCCCAGACATCATCACTGCCTACCCGCTGCTCTGGACGCGTTGAGAGCTTTATGATAACTTCGTTAAACCCAAAGTCTCGGTAGACCTCAAATAGTAGCTCCATAAATGCAGCCACCTCTTGTTGAATCTGCCCCTCAGTGCAGAAGATGTGAGCGTCATCTTGAGTAAAATTGCGCACTCGCATCAATCCATGCAGCGTGCCAGACGGTTCATTGCGGTGACAAGAGCCAAACTCAGCCATACGCAACGGGAGGTCACGATAGCTACGCAGACCTTGATTGTATATTTGAATATGTCCAGGACAGTTCATAGGCTTAATTGCGTAGTCACGATTCTCTGAGTGAGTAGTGAAGATCATATCTCCAAACTTATCCCAGTGTCCAGACTTCTCCCACAGTACTCTATCTATAACTTGCGGAGTGTGCACCTCTTGATAGCCGTGGTGGCGCAATTTCTCACGAATATAATCTTCCACTTCGCGATAGATTGACCACCCTTTACTATGCCAGAAGATCATTCCAGGAGCCTCCTCCTGTGCGTGGAATAGATCTAGCTTCTTCCCTATTTTACGATGATCCCGTTTCTCCGCCTCTTCCAAATTATGAAGATAGGTCTTTAACTGTTTCTTATCAGGGAAGGCAGTTCCATAGATGCGTTGCAGCATCTCATTATTGGAGTCTCCTCGCCAATATGCGCCTGCCAGTTTCATCAACTTGAAACCGCCTTTAAGGTGTCCAGTTGATGGAACATGTGGTCCACGACAGAGATCTATAAAATCACCTTGACTGTATAGGGATAGGGTCTGGTCAGCAGGGATGTCTGCAATAATCTCTGCCTTATATTTTTCACCTTTATTTATAAAAAACTCTACAGCCTCATCTCTGCTCATTTCAGAGCGTTCAAGAGGAAGATTCTGTTTAGCTATCTCAGCCATCTTCTGTTCTATTTTTTTAAAATCATCGGTACTGAATTTATCTTCTCGAGAGAAGTCATAATAGAATCCATTTTCAATTACGGGACCAATGGTTGTCTGAGTCTCAGGATAGAGCTCTTTAACTGCTTGTGCTAGGAGGTGCGCGGTCGAGTGGCGAATTATGTCAAGCCCCTCTATGTCTCTCTTAGTAATGAGTGAAAGATTTACATCACTCTCGATGAGATAAGAGGTATCAACAATAGTGTTATCAATTTTCCCTGCAAGTGCTGCCTTAGCAAGTCCTGGACCTATATCAGATGCCACATCTAAAACAGTAACTGTTTGATCAAAACTACGCTTAGAGCCGTCAGGCAGGGTAATAACTGGCATTATGTAATCTCAATCTAATTTTTAATTTCTGTTTCTAAGCTTTATTAATAATATGGTGGGTGCGAGTGGATTCGAACCACCGACTTCCACCATGTCAAGGTGGCACTCTAACCAACTGAGTTACGCTCCCAAATTAATCGTGGCGAATTTTACACCACAATATAAAAGTATATCAAGATTTAATTTATCTAAACCAAATCTTTTTTTGAGAAATCCATACTCTTATATATTTCAGAGTGTGAATTACTCAACAACTTGAGCTGTTGGTGATACTCCTCAACTGTTGGGATTTTCCCCATCACAGCCGCGATGGTTGAGAGCTCTGCTGAGGCGAGATAGACATCTGAGCTGTTTCCTAATCTATTTGGAAAGTTACGGGTTGAGGTAGATAGTGCTGTACTATTATCAGCAATACGCGCTTGGTTCCCCATGCAGAGAGAGCAGCCTGGCGTCTCTAGCCGTGCCCCAGAGCGCCCAAACACATTATAAACCCCCTCCTCCATTAACTGCTCTCTATCCATTCTGGTAGGAGGTGCGATCCAGAGTCTGGTAGAGAGAGCTGATACATCTTCTAATAGTTTACCCGCCGCTCTAAAGTGTCCAATATTTGTCATGCAGGAACCGATAAAGACTTCATCAACTTTTACCCCCGCAACTTCAGAGAGTTTTTTCGCATCATCAGGATCATTCGGCGCACAGAGAATTGGCTCCACAATGCTGTTCATATCAATTTCAATAACCGCAGCATAAGTTGCATTCTGATCTGCGCGTAAAAGTTGAGGTGATTTTTCTGACGCAGCTAGCCACTGTTCCATTGCAGCAATACGACGCTCTAGAGTTTTCCTACTCTCATAACCATCTTCTATCATTGTTTTGAGAAGCGCAATATTTGAACGCAGATATGCTGCTACGCTCTTCTCGCTTAGGTTGATTGTTGCTGCACTAGCTGAGCGTTCAGCACTCGCATCAGTCAACTCAAACGCCTGTTCTACTGGGAGATCCTCTAACCCTTCGATCTCCAAGATTCGACCAGAGAAGATGTTCTTCTTCCCCTTTTTTTCAACAGTTAGAGCTCCCTGTTTAATCGCAAAATAGGGTATAGCATGCACTAGGTCGCGTAGAGTTATACCTGGCTGTAGATCTCCACTAAATCTAACTAGCACTGATTCAGGCATATCTAAAGGCATAATGCCAGTGGCAGCGGCAAAAGCTACTAGACCAGATCCTGCTGGAAATGAGATGCCTAGAGGGAAACGGGTATGAGAGTCACCGCCCGTGCCGACTGTGTCTGGGAGTAACATTCTATTAAGCCAGGAGTGAATAATTCCATCTCCAGGTTTTAGAGAAATACCTCTGCGCTCCTGCATAAAATTTGGGAGGGTTTTTTGGGTAGTAATGTCTACTGGACGCGGATAGGCCGCAGTGTGACAGAATGACTGCAACACTAGGTCTGCACTGAAATCTAAACAAGCGAGATCTTTGAGTTCATCTCTCGTCATTGGACCTGTCGTATCTTGTGAGCCAACACTGCTCACTCTTGGTTCACAATACTCTCCTGCAGCAACTCCACTTCGTCCACATGCTCTGCCAACCAACTTCTGAGCAAGAGTATATGTGGTTTCAGAATCCTCTGTAGAGTGGATATCAAACTCTGTAAATGGAGATGGATCAGTTCTTCCTAATAGTTTACGAGACTGCTCCGTTAAGGCTCGCCCAATCATTAGTGGAATTCTCCCTCCAGCTTGAACCTCCGCTAAGATTATCTCTGTTTTTAACTTAAATGTAGTGATAAGTTTAGAGCTCTTGTGATCTCGTAACTCACCTTGGAGTGGATAGAGATCTACAGTATCTCCCATATTTAGTGAGGATACGGACATCTCTAGTGGAAGAGTTCCAGCGTCCTCCAGAGTGTTGAAGAATATCGGGGCAATCTGTCCACCAAAGCAGTATCCTCCATCTCTCTTATTTGGGACATACTCTATATCATTTCCAGTATGCCAGAGTAGCGAGTTTGTTGCTGACTTGCGAGATGATCCTGTGCCAACTACATCCCCTACATATACTATAGGGAACCCCTTCTGTTTTAACTCTGCAATCTTCTCCAGCGGATCTCCATCCAAGCCTGCTCGTTTCATCTTTAACATAGAGAGTGCATGTAGTGGAATATCTGGGCGTGACCAAGCATCCATACCAGGCGAGAGGTCATCAGTATTAGTTTCACCTGGAACTTTAAATACGGTTAGGGTTATCTTCTCTGGCAGGGCTGCTCTCTTTTTGAACCACTCTGCAGATGCCCAGCTCTCCATTACTTCTGCAGCACTTTCACTTCCTTTTTTTCGTTTATCGTTAACACTATTAATTGCATCATAAATAAGAGTTGTATGGCTAAGTGCAACTACAGTTGCTGCGACAACTTCAAGTTCATCACTATCTAACGCTGCAATTAGTGGGGCGATATTGTAACCACCACGCATAGTAGCTAACATCTTAACTGCTGCCACCTTAGTTAGTGGGGCAGAAGATACTCCCTCCTCTTCAACTATAGATGCTAAATATTCGGCCTTAACTTTTGCGGCAGCATCAACTCCTGGTGGAACTCTATTTTCTAGCAGATATAGGAGTTCATCTATCTGTTCAATATCTGTTGTAGAGTTCAATAAAGCAGTTATTTTCTCTACCTCTTCAGCAGTTAACGGTTCTGGAGGGAGTCCGTCCGCAGCTCTTCTCTTCTCTTCTACTCTATATTTTTGCAACATACTCTATTTTATCCTCAATATCTATTTTTTCTCTATAATATTATCTGCTTAATGGTAGATCAGCGTTCATCCATCGGAATATAATCGCGTTTAGTGGCACCTAGGTAACATTGACGAGGGCGGCTTATTTTAGAGCTATCATCTCCCATCATCTCATTCCACTGCGATACCCACCCTACAGTGCGTGCCATCGCAAAAATTACGGTAAACATATTTAATGGAATACCTATCGAAAGCATGATTATGCCGGAGTAGAAGTCCACATTAGGGTAGAGTTTGCGCTTTATAAAGTACTCATCAGCTAGTGCCATACCCTCTAATTTGAGAGCCATATCTAACAGTTTTTTATTTTCTACGGAGAGGGCACTCTCACTCTCACTCCCAATACGGTGACAAAGTTTACGAATTATTTTTGCACGAGGATCGTAGTTTTTGTAGATACGATGCCCAAAACCCATCAGTCTAAAGCTATCACTCTTGTCTTTAGCTCGCTCTATATAACTCTCTATACTTTTTTCAGAGCTCATCATATCTTGCAACATACGAATAACAGCCTCATTTGCTCCACCATGAGCTGGACCCCAGAGTGATGCTATCCCAGCAGCAACGGAGGCAAATGGGTTAGCTTCAGAGCTACTAGCTAAACGAACTGTTGAGGTGGAAGCATTCTGTTCATGGTCGGCATGTGAGATCATAATAACCTCTAAGGCTTGAGCGATAAGTGGATCTACTATATATTTATCCGTCGGAAGGTCGAACATCATATGAAGAAAATTTTCCACGTAAGTATAGTCATGTCGAGGATAGACAAACGGCAATCCATTCGCATAGCGGTAACTCCAAGCCGCAATAGTAGGCATCTTGGCGATCAGAAGCTTTGCGGCATCTTTTCTATTTATAGGGTCGTGAATATCTAAATACTTATGGTAGAAAGCGGAGAGCGCTCCCACTACTCCAACCATAATTGCCATAGGATGGGCGTTGGAGTGAAAGCCAGAGAAGAAGCGTTTAATCTCCTCCTGCAGAAGACTATCTTTGGTTATCTCTACTGAAAACTCATCGAGCTCGCTTTGTGATGGAAGATGCCCACAGAGGAGCAAAAATGCTGTTTCTATAAATGAGCTCTCCTCTACTAACTGTTCAATTGGATAACCTCGATACTGAAGCTCCCCCTTCTCACCATCTAGATAAGTTATTTTACTCCAGCAGCTTGCGGTGACTGTAAAACCGGGATCATAGGTGAAGAGCCCGAGCTTATTGTGAAGCGATTGAATGTCTATAATCCGATCCCCTTGAGTAGGTTCAATTATATCTAGCTCAATCGAATTGCCAGTCTGATTATCAGTTATAGTAACTGTGTTTACCCTATCCTTATCTGTGCTCATAATTAAATCTCCTTAATACCGACTGATATATAGTGTGACATCGCATCAGCAAATTCGCTAGTGGTTAACAGGGTTGCTCCATCCATCAATCTCTCAAAATCGTAGGTCACTCTCTTACTCGCAATCACCATCTCTAGGCTCTGTTGAATAAGATCACTCACCTCTTTCCAGCCAATATACTCAAATAGCATCGCTCCTGAAAGAATAATTGATCCCGGGTTGACTCTGTTCTGTCCAGCATATTTAGGGGCAGTTCCATGAGTTGCCTCAAAAATCGCGTGTCCTGTCTGCTGGTTTATATTAGCACCAGGTGCTATTCCAATACCACCCACACTTGCGGCTAATGCGTCAGATATATAGTCGCCATTCAAATTTAAGGTCGCTATTACTGAATATTCAGCTGGGCGTAGTAGAATTTGCTGTAGAAAAGCATCTGCGATTGAGTCTTTAATGATAACCTTTCCAGCCGCTTCTGCCATCCTGAGTGCGTCGTTAGCGGACTCTTCACCAGATTTTTCTTTAATTCTATCGAATTCACTCCAGCTAAAAATCTCTTCAGCAAACTCGCGCTCTGCAAGTTCATACCCCCAACGCTTAAAGGCACCCTCAGTAAACTTCATTATATTACCTTTATGAACCAGAGTTACCGATGGGAGTTTATGTTTTACTGCATAGCTAATTGCCTCTCTAATTAAGCGTTCTGAACCCTCTTTAGATACTGGTTTAATTCCAAATGAGGAGCTATCTGGAAAACGGATATTTGTAACTCCCATCTCATCGAGTAAGAATTTTTTTAATTTATCACACTCTGTTGTGCCGTTGAGGTATTCGATCCCTGCATAGATATCTTCTGTATTCTCTCGAAATACCACCATATTAACTTTTTCTGGATTCTTAACTGGAGTCGGCACTCCTTTAAAGTAGCGAACTGGACGCAAGCAGGTAAATAGATCTAGCTCTTGCCGTAGAGTCACATTTAATGAGCGCATCCCCTCGCCAACAGGTGTAGTCAAAGGACCTTTAATCCCAATTAAATATTTTCGAAAAGCTGCCATAGTCTCTTTTGGAAGCCAGCTCCCGCTCTGGTTAAACGCTTTCTCTCCAGCCAGCACCTCTTGCCACTCAATAGAGCGTTCAGTTCCATAACAGGCAGACACCGCATCATCAAAAACCTGTTGCGCAGCACTCCAAATGTCTACTCCAATTCCGTCACCCTCAATATAGGGGATGATAGGATGGTTTGGAACCATCAACTCATCCCCATTTTTAGTTACTATATTTTCACTTATAGAGTTATTATCCATCTATTGCCTCCTTAATATCGTCAACTGCTGCTTGCAATCTATCCGTAGGGTAACCTTGTAAGTTATTAAGCAGAACTTGCTCCATCTGTCTGCGTTGTCCACCATCATACTCCTTACACCAGTGTTCAAGTAGATGAGCAA
Organism: Thiotrichales bacterium; assembly: GCA_018658305.1. Classification (GTDB taxonomy): domain Bacteria; phylum Pseudomonadota; class Gammaproteobacteria; genus Thiopontia. Next base: position 28,773 of record JABHVM010000073.1, read on the forward strand.
GCAGCTGCTGTCGTGATCTATCTTCAAAAAAAATTGTTTCCATATTTCTTTATTCCTTACTATTATTGTCAAGTATTATACACTACTCTCCCTGCCCTCCTCCAGTATAAACTTCCGAAATGCCTGGGCTACTGGAGAGAGTCTCTTTCCTTTTCTGTAGACCAAATGCCATTTGCGCTTAATAGGAAGATCCTCTACATCTAAGATGCGCACTACTTTTGCTTGAAGCTCTAGCTTGATTGTATGAATGGATACTATAGCTAACCCCAACCCTGCTTGCACTGCCTGTTTTATCGCTTCGTTACTGCCAAACTCCATACTAGTCTCTAAATTAAGTTCGCGCTCTCTAAAAAAACGCTCCATTGCAGTGCGAGTGCCTGACCCCTTTTCACGCACTACAAATTTATACTGTTCAACTTCAGATGGAGTAAAAGTGCTCTTTGCCCGCTTTCTGTAGAGTGGGTGTCCTCTACCCACAATCATTACTAATGGATTATCCATAAATGGATCTGCCACCAGATCTAACTTCTCTGGAGGTTGCCCCATGATCACCAAATCTGACTCATTGGATTCCAAGGTTTCTATGAGGCGTTGGCGATTAGTAACATCTAGGGATATGGTTATCTCGGGGTGACGCTGAATAAAAGTTGCAAGCAAATTTGTCGCAAACGAATTTGCTGTAGTCGCCACAACAATTTTTAGATGTCCTTGGCGTACCCCCTTGAGCTCCTCTAGATACTCCTCTACACTCTCTAGCTGCTGAGTAATATTACGACTACTTTTATAGAACTCCTTTCCTGCATCAGTGAGAAATATTTTTTTTCCAAGATGGTCGAATAGAGCTATCCCTAAATTACCCTCTAACTGCCGTATCTGCATAGAGACTGCTGGTTGAGTTAGGTAGAGCTCTTCTGCCGCACGGGTAAAGTTGCTATTATTAGCAACAGCCTCAAAAACTCTCAACTGTCTAAATGTTATATTTATTGCCACTCCTATCTCCTATCATTAAATTTCATCATCTATTTTAACCATAACATATTACTTATGATAATGGTTAAAAAGATTTACTGTTAATTATAGTTAAATACCTCTATTGTTCATCTCACTGGTTTGGGGAACACCCCTTTCCATCGTATATTTTTATATTTTTTTATAACAAACTTGGAGTTTATAGAATGGATCAATCCGCAAGATATGCAGACCTGAATCTAGACGAAGATACGCTATTAAACGAGGGCAAACATATTTTGGTTGCCTACACTATGCACCCTGCTGCTGGCTACGGTTATCTAGAAGTTGCTGCACACATTGCAGCAGAATCTTCTACTGGTACTAATGTTGAAGTGAGTACTACAGATGACTTTACTAAAGGAGTTGATGCTTTAGTATATTTCATTGATGAAGCTGAAGGGATTATGAAGGTAGCTTACCCTATCGACCTTTTTGATCGTAATGTTATTGATGGTCGCACTATGATCGTCTCTTTCCTCACGCTAGCGATTGGTAATAATCAGGGAATGGGAGACTGTGCTGATCTGCAGATGCAGGATTTCTATGTGCCACCTAAGATGCTTGAGCTCTTTGATGGTCCAGCTAAATCAATTAATGATCTCTGGACTATGCTTGGTCGTGACCACGATAACGGCGGTTATATCGCAGGAACAATCATCAAGCCTAAACTAGGTCTCCGTCCTGAGCCATTTGCTGAAGCGGCCTACCAGTTCTGGTTGGGTGGTGATTTCATTAAGAATGATGAGCCCCAGGGTAACCAAGTATTCTGTCCAATGAAAAAGGTTCTTCCACTCGTTCGTGACGCTATGAATCGCGCACAAGATGAGACAGGTGAAGCAAAACTCTTCTCTGCTAACATCACAGCTGATGATTACCATGAGATGTGTGCTCGTGCAGATTATGTACTTGAGACATTCGGTGAAAATGCACCTCGCGTCGCATTCTTGGTTGACGGTTATGTAGGTGGACCAGGAATGGTTACTACTGCGCGTCGTCAGTATCCAAGTCAGTATCTCCATTATCATCGTGCGGGTCACGGTGCAGTGACTTCTCCATCTTCTAAACGAGGCTATACAGCGTTTATTCTTGCTAAAATGTCTCGTCTAATGGGCGCGTCAGGTATCCATGTTGGTACAATGGGATATGGCAAGATGGAAGGCGGTAAAGATGACAGAATCATCGCCTATATGATTGAGCGTGATAGCGTTGATGGTCCTTTCTATCACCAAGAGTGGCATGGTATGAAGCCAACTACCCCAATCATCTCTGGTGGTATGAATGCACTGCGTCTACCAGGATTCTTCGAAAACCTCGGTCACGGTAATATCATCAACACCTCTGGTGGTGGCTCTTATGGTCATATTGATAGCCCTGCTGATGGTGCAACGTCACTACGTCAATCTTACGAGTGCTGGAAACAGGGAGCTGATCCAATTGAGTTTGCGAAAGATCACAAAGAGTTCGCACGCGCATTTGAGTCATTCCCACATGATGCTGACTCTATCTTCCCAGGATGGAGAGATAAACTAGGCGTTCATAAATAACAATTCAGCTCACCCATAAAATTCACCATCTCTGCGTTGCAAAATGCTCATTTACACTAGTAAACTCACATTTTGCACCTTGACCTGATGAATTTTAGAGGCAATCTGAATCGTTATTTCATTAAGAAGCCCACTTCAGCGATCTACATTTATTTCGTTGGAGTGGGCTTTTTTAATTTAAGTCTTAACCGTTAAGTGCTAAATTATTAGTATTTAACCGTTAATATTTTTCGATAAACAACTTTAAATATAACCTGTAACGCATTATTAAATATAAAGGTAATCATTATGTCAGAGATAGATAGCAAGCAGTATGAAATCAACACAGAGCCATATTATGAGTCTCAAGGTGATGAGGTCGCACTATATGAAGCCGCCTATGCAGCCCGCCTTCCAGTAATGGTGAAAGGCCCTACAGGTTGTGGGAAATCCCGCTTTATTGAGTATATGGCATGGAAACTGAAGAGACCTCTTATCACTGTTGCTTGTAATGAAGATATGACTGCGTCAGATCTAGTTGGTCGTTATCTACTCGATGCTAATGGAACTCGTTGGTTGGATGGTCCTCTAACTGTAGCTGCACGCATCGGGGCGATCTGTTATCTTGATGAGATTGTTGAGGCTCGTCAAGACACCACGGTAGTGATTCACCCTCTAACCGACCACCGTCGCACTCTACCTTTAGATAAAAAAGGGGAGTTAATTGATGCTCATCCAGATTTTCAGATGGTGATCTCCTACAATCCAGGTTATCAAAGTTTGATGAAGGACCTTAAGCAGTCTACTAAGCAGCGTTTTACTGGTTTAGATTTTGACTACCCTTCCGCTGCTTTAGAGAGCAAAATCGTCCAAAAAGAGACTGGAATAGATCAAGAGACTGCTGAAAAATTAGTCCAGATTGCAGAGAGTGCGCGTAATCTTAAAGGGCATGGGTTGGATGAGGGAATATCAACTAGATTGCTCGCTTACGCTGCCAACTTAATGGATAATGGAATTGAAGCAAAAGCTGCCTGTCGTATGGCTCTAGTCAGACCTATTACTGATGACGCTGATATTAGAGAGACCTTAGATCATGCAGTTGACGCCATTTTTGGGTAAAAAATTGGATGTATATCAAACAGGAAAAAAGTGCAAAAATTCAGCTGACGGAAGATGAGAAAGCCACTTATCGAGAAAAACTTAAGTGTGGATTCAGTGAAATTGACGACCATTTTGATGACTATCTCAGCGCTGCGCTGAGCCAGTTCTCTACGGAAGCGGTTGAGGCATATCTAAAAGGTGCTTCCACTATCTGTATGATTGGGCGTGGCGTAAGCCCAGTTCTCACCTTTCTGGAAGAGATGCCAGATATAGTCTCTCGCTCTGGAGAATCTATTATTGAGAAGAGCTTCACTATGGTGTGGGATCTTTCACGCACTCCAAATGGAGCGGCTATCATCCCCTTTCTAAATACTCTCTCAGAAGCCTCTAAGAGACTCCCAACTGAAAAGCAGCTAGATTGTTACTTTGATCTTATCCACCACCTTGCAGAGAAGACTACCGGCTCCATCCACGGTTTTCACAGCACTATTCCAAGTCCAGGATTGCCAGAGTTTTTGCAACAGTCTCCATTTCTACTCCATCAAGTTTCGATCGAGGGGCTGCGTAAATGGGTAGATTATGGAATTAAACACTACAATAATCACCCTGATCGGCAACGAGACTACTTTAATCTTGATACTGCAGATAGTAAAGCGATGCTGCAGAAGGAGCAAGATGGCACCCTCTTTGTTGATAATGAGAAAAAACTGGATCTCTTTATGCGCTCGATGTGGGAAGAGGGAGTTCACCTTGTCCCCTACTCTCCTGGATATGATCTACTGCGTTCTCCGGTACCATACTTTACTGTCGATGGAATGCGTATCCCTGATGTCTATAAAGGTCGAGATGGCGTAACTGGTCTCGACCGTTACCGTGCGGTGATGGGACATATGGCTGCCCACCGTCAGTGGTCGAAACCGATTGTTGCAGATAACTTCAGCCCTTTTCAGCGCCTCACTATTGAGATGATTGAAGATTCACGAGTAGAGTATCTGCTAATGCAGCGTTACCCAGGTATGCGTAAGATATTTAGGGCTCTCCACCCAACTCCAATTGAAGAGAGCTGCTCTCCTGAAGAGGAGTCTTGTATTAGGCATCGTACCACCATGCTCTCCCGAGCGCTATTAGACCCTGAACATGGATACAAAAATCCAATCTATCAGGAGTATAGAGATAAGTTCATGGATATTATGGAGCAGGGTGAGAGTTCTACTCAAGAGATCGCATCACTTGGTTCACTCTTTGTCGCAAAAACTAGGCTCCAGAGCGATCAGAGTGCCAATATGCGTTTTGAAGATACGGTCATCGACTACCGAGACGATAGCCGTCATATGTGGAAGTTTATCGAGGAGGGAGATGAGGAGGAGATGTTTGAGACTAAACGCGATGCTTCTATTGATGAGAAGGAGTCAGAGGGGCTTCCTCCCCGCCACTATAATGAGTGGGACTACAGTAGTAACACCTATCGTCCAGACTGGGTAACACTTTATGAGGCAAAACATCCTGCTGGTGAGGCGAAGGATATTGATCAACTGCTTGAGAAACATAGCGGACTAGTTAAGCGAATGAAGCAGATGCTAGAACTTCTTAAACCACAAAATTATGTACGTATCCGTTACCAAGAGGATGGGTCGGAACTAGATCTTGATATCGCTATACGCTCCCTTATTGATTTTAAAAGTGGGGCTAATCCAGATCCACGCATCAATATGGATCACCGTAATGATGGACGCGATATTGCCGTAATGCTCTTAATTGACCTTTCCGAATCGCTTAACCAGATTCCAAATGGGTCTGAGCAGACTCTGCTTGAGCTCTGCCAGGAGGCAACCGCCCTCCTCTCTTGGACCATTGAGCAGCTCGGTGACTCTTTTGCGATTGCTGGATTTCACTCCAATACTCGCCATGATGTGCGCTACCACCATATTAAGGGTTATGGTGAACATTGGGGCGATGAAGTAAAATCTCGTCTTGCTAAAATTGAGGCTGGCTACTCCACCAGAATGGGGGCAGCAATTCGTCATGCATCTCACTATCTAGAGGGGCAGAAAGCAGACAAAAAATTGATGCTAATCTTAACCGATGGTGAACCTTCAGATGTCGATGTCGAGGATGAAGCTCTGCTCATTCAAGATAGCCGTAAAGCTATCCAGGAGCTGGATGAGAAGGGAATCTATCCATTCTGTATCTCATTGGATCCAAATGCGGATGAGTATGTGCGAGATATATTTGGGCAGAAGTTTGTAGTTATTGATAATGTAGAGAAGTTGCCTGAAAAGTTGCCGACTCTATTTGCCTCTCTAACTAAGTAACTAGCGCTTACTTTGAAGGCTCGGTACTGCTACCGCTAACTCCCATGTTGTCAGTCCAAGTTACGGTTACTTTATCTCCCTTACTACCCTCTACCTTAATACGCAGATAAGGGTTTTTAGAGATAGTAGAGTTAATATCCGCCTGCATAAAGAGTTCGCCATTCACTTCTGCTATAACATTTTGAATAAAATGTTTAGGGATAATCTTTCCACTTTTTTTATCCTTTCTTAGCCCAGTCTCCATTGGATGACTTAACAGACATTTGATATCGATAACTCCATCCCTCTCTTTTGCTCTTAGTTTTACTGCTCTTTTAGCCACTATAATATCTCCTATAACTTAATATATTAACCGCCACAACCACCGATAGTCACTTTAATTTGTGCTTTCGTATAGAATGTTCCAGTTGCTGTTTTAACCACTCCATAAACATCACCAGTCTTACTCATTTTTAAGCGAGTAGATACGAAGGCTAGAGCTTTTTGTTTAAAGTTGTAAGTTGCTGCTAATGGAGTACCGTTAGCAGCTGCTAAAACACTAATACTCTCAACTTTACCCTCAACACCTGACGCATCAATAGTAATAGGAACTACAGCACCATTCTCGGCAATCTCTGGCATATCAAGTTTTATTGAACTAGTAGAGACTCCAGTATTCATCATATTTTTAGACTCCATTACTGCCTTAGGCCATGCAGCTAACACTACACGAGGAGTTAACAGGCCAGCACTAAGGGCTACGCCAATAGTTCCCCCAGCTATAGTCCCTTTCATAAATAACCTTCTCTTCATAACATACTCCTTTTTAATTCTACACTCTATTCATAAATTCCCAATAATTTATTGAAACATCTTATTGAATAATTGACTACTCAATTTTAAATAATATCTTATAGGATGTCGATCTTTTTTTAATATCTTTTTTAACTATGCGTTGTTACATTAACCTCTTCATTAAGCTTTCTTATCTTAGATTTGGGTTATGTTTATATTTAAGTTTTAGCAAGTAGCTCAAGTAACTCATCTTCGTTCATAATAGGAACCCCAATTTTTTTAGCTCTGTCGTACTTAGATCCTGGCTTCAAACCACAGATAAGCGCCGTACTGCTCTTGGAGACACTCCCTGTAACTTTAGCTCCGAGTTTTTGAAGACGCTCTTTAGCTTCAGCTCTTTTTATCTTACTTAAACTTCCTGTAATCACATAAGTTCTACCTGTTAGTGTTGCATTACTTACTTGTGATGCAGATACAGATTCATACTCCCATTTAACTCCTGCAGCTAATATTATATCTATAACCTCAATATTATGAGCCTGCTCAAAGAATGTAATAATATTATTAGCCACAACCTTGCCAACATCAGCTACCTCTTGAAGCTGATCTTGCTTTGCAGAGATGATGAGGTTCAGTTCTCCAAAATGGTGCGCCATTGATCTTGCTGTAGCCTCCCCAACCTCTGGAATACCTAATGCATAGATAAAACGAGAAAGGGTGGTCTGCTTAGAGCTCTCAATAGCATCTAAACTATTTTGTGCTGACTTAACTCCAACTCTATCTAAAGTAGTTAACTGTTCTAAAGTAAGTGTAAACAGATCAGCAGGAGTTTTTATCAACTCTCGTTCCACTAGTTGTTCAATCAATTTACCTCCCACTCCATCTATATCAAGCCCTCTCCTTGAGCAGAAGTGCCATATCGCTTCACTTCGTTGTGCTGCACAGTAGAGTCCTCCACTACAGCGAGCCACAGTTTTCTCCTCTTCACGAATAACTTTTGAGCCGCAGACTGGACATACCTTGGGCATCTGCCAACTATCTTCTCTATTTAGCTCAACCCCAATTCTACGCACTACTTCAGGAATAACATCCCCTGCTCTTCGCACCACAACTCTATCTCCTGCTCTGAGATCTTTACGCTTAACTTCATCCTCATTATGCAGGGTAGCATTGGAGACGGTCACTCCACCCACCTCTACAGGCTCCAATCTTGCAACAGGGGTTAGTGCTCCGGTGCGTCCAACCTGAATATCGATAGCAAGAAGATTCGTAGTAACTTCTTCTGCAGGAAACTTCCATGCAATTGCCCAGCGAGGAGCGCGTGAAGTTGATCCTAATTTTTGTTGAAACAAGAAGTCGTTTACTTTGTAGACCACTCCATCAATTTCATAAGGTAGAGCTTCTCTCCGTTCTGCAAGATCATCAAATACATTTATAATCTCACTGACACCCTCTACAACTCTACTCTCAGTAGAGATAGGAATGCCCCATATACTCAGTTGAGCAATTAGTTGTGAGTATGTATTATAGATCTGTGTATCATCTTCACTCTCCAGAACTCCAACTCCATAACTTATAAAAGAGAGGGGGCGAGTTGCGGTGATAGTTGAATCAAGTTGACGCAGACTACCAGCTGCTGCATTTCTAGGGTTAGCGAACATCTTCTCCCCCTTCAGCTGCTGACTATTATTCAACTTTTCAAAATCTTTTTTTGAGATGAAGACCTCTCCTCTAACCTCCAAACTATGAGGAATGTTATCTCCTTGCAAGCGTAGAGGTATAGATGGGATAGTACGAATATTTATTGTTACATCTTCTCCACTTAATCCATCACCTCTGGTCGCTCCTCGTTTTAATACTCCATCTACATATAGGACAGTTAATGCCAACCCATCTAGTTTTGGTTCCACCACATATTCAATTGGAATTTTATTGGTGTCGCTTACCTTATGCATCACCATATCAACTATACGCTTATCAAACTGCTCCATCTCATCTTGAGAAAATGCATTATCTAATGAAGCCATTGGCAGTTTATGAGTTGCAGATTCAAACTGTTTCAAAATATCACCACCAATCCGCTGAGTTGGTGAGTCTATAGTTTTCAACTCCGGGAACTCCAACTCTAATTGCTGAAGCTCTCTAAACAGTAGATCGTACTCAGAGTCTAATATTTCTGGAGCATCTAAAGTGTAGTACCTATAGTTATGATGGTTGAGTTTCTCTCTTAGTTCAGAGGCTCGCACTCTATCACCACTCTTTTTAGTCTGAGATTTCAGCACGGCGGCGCTCTAGCTCTTGATTGTATTCAAACTCATAAACTTGGTCACGCAGACGCTGAAGTGCATAAGGTTTGAGCTCTCGACGCGCACCATCACAAACCACCCCTCCAAGACCTCGAGATAACTGGTATGCAATCTCAGACATGCTCTCAAAAGAGAGCTTGCCTGAATGTTCACGAGGAAGCTGAAAAAACAGTGCAATTCCTGTTGTCTTTAGATCCAATATGCTACTCTGTTCAAAAATCCCTGGCATCAATATATTGCTTACTGTAAAGAGTAGCGTTCTCTCTTGTTTGCCATCTTCGCTATCTGCGTATGCATGGTATAGTTTTGTTTTACCAAGCTCAAGTCCTGCGGCAGTAAACTCTCTTATTAAATCCGCACCTTCAAAACAGTCCCCCTCTTCAGCCATAACTGAAATAGTTACAGCTAAGACTGTATTAGTATTATCACCTGTTTTTCCTTCAGACTTATCGGCAGAGATATCTGACTTAAGTTCTGAACTTAACTCGGAATCACCATCTGAATCTATCTCAATATAACTCTCCTCAACCTGCATTGAATCTAACTCTCCACCACCACTACGCGGAGAGTGGAGTAGCTCTTCTTCATCCCCTAGAATCCACTCATCAATGTCGATAGGGTCATGGTAGTAATCTCCGGCATTTCGCTCTAGTGAGCTACAAGTTTTTTTAGTTGTTTTTTTTGGGATTAAAACTCTTTCAAGTTTTTCTCTAATAGTAGATATAAAAGCCATACCTTAACTCCGCACCATCGCCTGAGCCTCTTCTATATCAACTGATACCATACGAGACACTCCAGGTTCATGCATAGTTACACCAGAGAGTTGATCCGATATCTCCATAGTTGCTTTATTATGGGTGATGAAGATAAATTGAACTCTATCTGACATCAACTTAACCATATTACAGAAGCGCCCTACATTTGCCTCATCTAGTGGCGCGTCGACCTCGTCCAGCATGCAGAATGGGGCTGGATTCAATTCAAATATAGAGAATACGAGTGCTACGGCGGTAAGCGCCTTCTCACCACCAGAGAGAAGATGAATTGTACTATTTCTCTTGCCAGGAGGTTGGGCCATTATAGTGACTCCGGTATCTAATAGATCATCACCCGTCATCTCTAGATGTGCTCGTCCACCACCAAATAGTTTGGGGAAGTTTGCTTTTAGCCCATCGTTAATCTTCTCAAATGTATCTTTAAATCGGCTTCTGGTCTCACGATCAATTTTAGCTATAGCATCTTCTAAGATTTTTAGAGCCTCTAACAGATCATCATTCTGTTCATCAAGATATGTTTTTCTCTCTGATTCACTCTGGTACTCTTCAATTGCAGCTAAATTAATAGGACCGAGTCTTGTTATCTTCTGCTCTATATCACTAACCAGTTGCTGCCACCTCCCCACTGTGGCACGACCTCGTTCCTCGGTTATATCAGCATCTAATGTCCTTAATAGTGTATCTCGTCCATAACCGCTCTCTTGAAGCTGCTCATCCAAAGTTTGACGACGCACATGAATCTCTTGTTTATCTAGCACCCTCTTCTCATGCACTACCCTTAGATCTTGGACTTCACGCTCTATTCCTATTCTCTCCCCATCCATCTCCCTAAGTTTATGCTCTATCTCTTCAAGCTGACGACGAGCATCCATAAGCTCATTCTCTACTAGCAACTGTTTAGCAAGCTCCCCCTCAAGCTCTTGCTTTAGCGCTGTGATCGGCTCCTTAATATTCTCCCTATCAGCACTGATCTCAATTTTCCTCTTTTCACTAGAGGCTAGTTGCTCCTCCATACGCACCAACCCATTACGAGTTGACTCTAAACGAGTTCTAGACGATTCAATCTCTACCGTAATCTTATGAAGTTGATCCCTCTTCTCTCGAGCACTATCTCGTGCTCTATCCATATTTTCACGCAACACTATCTTATGAGAATCCATCTTATCTCGTTTAGATTCACTCTCTTGCATAGCTTCCAAAGCAACCTCTAATTTAGCCCTAAGAATATGGATACTCTCTTCAGCCTCCTTCTCATCACTATTTATTCTATGCAACTCTACAGCGATACTCCCTCTTCTCTGGTCAGCTTGCTCTTGACGAGCCTGCTTTCCACTCAACTGCGCCTTTGCAGTACCAATCTTAGATGCACGCTGCTCAAGCTCTCGCTGCTCCTGCTCTAACTTCTGCTCTTGCTCTTTCTGTGAGTTATTAGCTAAATTTATCTTAGCAGCTAAAACCTCTAAAGCTGCCTCTAACTCTTGCTGGCGCTGCTTAAGATCTCGAATAGATTGCTCTCTTTGGAGTACACCTTCTGCGCGATCATCTTCCCGTACTATTTGTGACCAGTTATGTCCAATCCATACCCCTCCATTTTTAGTAACTAGAGATGCACCTGCTCTAAGCTGAGAACGCAGCTCAAGCGCTAGTTCTAAATTCTCAACTCCATAAACTCCCTGTAACAATTCGTCAACACCACTGCCCATTTTAATTACTGAATCCTCACTCAATAGTGAGGTCAACGGAGTTGCTCCAGTCAGCTCTATCTCTGTTATCTGCTCTAATGAAGATGCGGAACTATCTGCGCTCTGCGCACTACCTTGGATAAAGCTTACCATTCCTTTTTTAAGCTTAGATGAGCTCTGCAGCAACTCACTATCACTATTAACGCTCACTGCCTCTAAATAATCCCCAAGAACAGTCTCTAGTGCTTGCTCCCAGCCCGGCTCTACTGTTAATAATTCCGCTAAACGGGGAGCATCTGCCATTCCACTCTGTTGTAACCAATTTTTAATACCGCTTTTATCTCTTCCTAGAGCATCTTGTTGTAGCGCCTCCAATGAAGTTAATTTACCACGCAGGCGTTGTAGTTCGCTACGCTCACTATTCTGTTGCTCAGAAAATTTGCGCACCTCCTCTCGTTGAGCAGTTATTGAACCTCTCAAATTTCTTAAATTATCTCTCTGCTGCTGTAGCTCTAACTCACCCTTTTCAAGAGTTTTGCTCTCTTCCAGAAGAGAGTTTATATCTACAACGGGGAGAAGTTTCTGTTCATCGTGCAGTCTCTGCTGTTGATTGCGTCCACTCTGCTGTTGGCGCTCTAACTGTTCAATCTGTGAACGAGATATCTCAGCATCTCTAGTAGGGTCGTTGGCTGAACGGTTGAATTCTTCAAACTCACTCTGCCACTCATGCCAAGCATTTTCCGCACTCTCCCACTCTCTACTAAATACAGCATCCTCCTCGGTTAGCTTTTTCCACTCAGGCTCATCTCTCTTTAGATTTTCCTCTAACTCAATAATGCGTTGTTGGTCTGATTTCATCATAGCATTAGCTTCATGCCAACTCTCTTCAACCTTCTGTAGATCACTCTCAAGCTGGGACCGTCTCTCTCTCATCCCTTTTAAGTTCTGTTCAGTACGGGCAATCTCTGCTCCCACCTCATAAAATCTGCCTTGTATTTTGTTAAATGAATCATTTGATTCAGAGTGCTTTTCACGACTCTTCTCAATATCAGCTTCAACTCCTCGCTGCTTCGCTATCTTCTGTTGGACTGCTAACTCTGCCTGGCGTGCAATCTTATCTTGTTTACTGGCTTGCTCATCATAATCTCGCCAACGCAGTGCCAAGAGCTCTGCTTGTAGAAGACGCTCTTCCTCTTTTAGTTTACGATATCGTTTTGCGGTTTGAGACTGTCGTTCTAGACGACGCAACTGCTTTCCTAACTCTTCCCGCAGATCATTAATGCGATCAAGATTCTCACGGGTATGGCGCATCCGTGTTTCAGTCTCTCTGCGGCGCTCTTTATATTTGGAGATTCCTGCAGCTTCTTCAATTAGTACTCGTAAATCATCTGGTTTCGCCTCTACAAAACGAGAGATCATCCCTTGCTCAATAATTGCGTAACTGCGTGGACCTAGACCTGTACCTAGAAAGAGATCCATAATGTCACGGCGACGGCACTTAGTTCCATTCAGATAGTAGCTAGATTTACCATCTCGTGATCCTTTGCGCTTAACAGAGATCTCACTAAAACTTGAGTACTGTCCCTGTAATTTACCATCGGCATTATCAAAAATTAGCTCTACTGATGCGTGCCCTACAGGCTTTCTACTGCTAGAGCCATTAAATATTACATCAGACATGGAGTCACCGCGCAGCTGCTTGGCAGAGCTCTCTCCCATAACCCAGCGCACCGCATCAATTATATTTGATTTACCACAACCATTAGGACCAATTACTCCCACTAGATTACTGGGAAATGGTACTGTGGTTGGGTCTACAAATGATTTGAAACCAGCAAGTTTAAGTGTTTTTAATCGCATCTACTAATGTCTATATATTCTTAATATGTATCTTCTTAATGAAATGGCGTATAATACCACTTGAGAACACTTTGTAGTGTTAAATTTTTCATAGTAATTGTAGAGTATTTTAGAGAGTATTTATGCCTAGTAGCCCAAGCACCGAATTAGAGACCTTCGATAATCCAACCCCAGAACGCGACTACACAATACGCATAAACAGTCCTGAATTTACCTGCCTCTGCCCTAAAACTGGACAGCCAGATTTTGCCACTTTAGAGCTGGAGTATATTCCAGATCAGCAATGTGTAGAGCTTAAATCATTCAAGCTATATGTCTGGTCATACCGCGATAAAGGCGAATTTCATGAGGCTGTTACTAACCATATTCTCTCTGACTTAATTGCTGTAACTCAACCTCGTTTTATGCGTTTAACTGCTATATTTAATGTGCGTGGTGGAGTATACACCACCGTTATTGCAGAGCATAAGGCAGTTAACTGGGAGTCATCTCCAGTTGTTAAGCTACCTTAATTTTATCAGTTGAGGTAGGAGTGGGCGTTACTATTTCAGTCAATTAACTTCTTAGCCTCTTCTATACTTATTCCGGATGAGACTAAGGCTGTCACTGCTGTCTCAATAGAAGAATTTTTTCTAGCTATCTCTTCTTCTACTTTTCGCTTTTAGGTAGGGTATCTGTATGATGTCGCTGTCGTGGGTTAGGCCTTCGATAAACTCCTCTTTTGTCTCCAACTCACTATTTGTGGCGTGGTCTATGTAGCTTCTTTTGACATGGACAATTGTGGCAGTGAGGTGTTGGAGTTTGCGCCCTAATAAAGTGGGGAATTTAATGGGTAAGGGAGAATGGTGGTATTTTCTCAACACTAAGTGCAAGAAAAAGAGAGTGATAAATTCAGGCTAAAAGATTCTGACTAAAAAATCCAAACTAAGAATCGCAATAGAATAAAAACAGCTGTGTAGTATATCGCTGGCAAAATCAATAGCAGCGGTATGCCTAGTAACATCTCCACCATTCCAGCCTGTTCAGAAAGTATTATCTGTAAAAAATCTTTCTCTAGTAATACCCACCAAAACCAGAGCAGACTTCCTGCTCCTCCAACCAGCTCCCCACTCTTCTGTAGAGTTGGAGAGAGTTCAATCTGTCGAAATTGCTCTAGTGTCATTTTACAGCTTCGATATCCATTCTAGATTTAGATAACCACCACCATCAGCATCATCTCCTGCAATGACTTTACACTCACTATCTGGTTCACCTAAACCATCCAATACTAAAGCTGCCCCACTAAAGTCATCTTTATCTGTATAGCCATTCACAGTAATTACAGTCTTTAAACCAGCTGCTTGAGAAGATAGAATTCCATTGCGAGAGTCTTCAAAAGCTATACAGTCCGCAGCATCTAACCCTAACTCATCTAGTACATAATTGTATATATCGGGAGCCGGTTTCTTGTTTGGGATAATATCTCCAGCCCCAATAACTTTAAACCAAGCCGCAGCTCCAGGAAAGAGCGCATACTCTAACAGAGCGGATACATTCTGTGGAGTTGTAGTTGTTGCAATTGCGAGGGTAACTTTAGCATTATGAGCCTCAGTTAACAGACGACGCACGCCACTACGGAGTGGGATTTTACCGTCCTCTAATAGCTTAACAAAGTGACGAGTTTTAGCCGCATGTAGCTCAGCTATCCACTCTTTCATATCTCCAACTTTAGGAATTGATGGTTTTTTACTATCAATAAAGTGGAGAATTCTCTCCTTACCACCTGTAACTGAGAGTAGCTCACCGTAGAGCTCCTCACTCCAATTCCACTCTAATCCAGCTTCATTAAATGCGAGGTTAAAAGCGACACGATGTCCGTCCCGCTCTGTGTCAGCTAAAGTTCCATCCACATCAAAAATAAGTGCTCTCATATTTATATCTCTTAATTAGTTTCTCAATAATTTATTAAACTACAAGCCCCTATTTAACTACAGCTGTAGCTAAATAGAGGGCTGATTATAACATGAACCCTTATAATCTCTTACGATATAAATTGCAAATCTCTTAATAATCTGTTAATAATACACAGTTATTAGTGACTATTAGTGATGTATTGATAGTTTTAGAATTGCTTACTTATAAAATTGAAGAGGATATATGATGGCTACCGTAAAGAAAAAGACAGTTAAAAAGAAGAAGATAGCGACAAATAAAACGGTAGCAGTAAAAAAGAAAGTAGTTAAAAAAAGTCCATCTAAGAAAAAGTCAGTGAAAAAAAGTATCGCTAAGAAAAAAGTTGTTAAGAAAAAAGTAGCCAAAAAGAGTGTTGTTAAGAAAAAAGTTGTAAAGAAAAAGGTGGCTAAAAAGAGCGCTGTTAAGAAAAAAGTTGTAAAGAAAAAGGTGGCTAAAAAGAGCGCTGTTAAGAAAAAAGTTGTAAAGAAAAAGGTAGCTAAAAAGAGCGCTGTTAAGAAGAAAGTTGTAAAGAATAAGGTGGTCAAGAAAAAAGTGGCTAAAAAAAGTGCGTCACCAGTAAGTGGTTCGATAAAAAAACTGACGAATAACAGTCAGTTAAAAGGAAGATCTAAAGTAGCATCTAGAAGAAAATCAATTCAGCATCTGCCAGGAAATATTAAGCCATATAAGAATAAGCGTGGTGAAATCTATATGAATACTGAACAGAAAGCCCACTTCAAAAATATCCTACTATTTTGGAAGCACGATTTAATGGCGGAAGTTGACCGCACAGTTCACCACATGCAAGATGAGACCATCCACCTTGCTGACCCAAATGATCGAGCAACCTTAGAGGAGGAGTTTTCACTTGAGCTGAGAACTCGTGATCGTGAACGCAAACTTATTCGTAAAATTGATAAAACTCTGCATGAACTAGATTCGGATGAGTATGGATATTGTGAATCTTGCGGCATAGAGATTGGAATTCAACGCCTTGAAGCTCGCCCTACTGCCAACCTCTGTATCGACTGTAAAGAGTTACAAGAGATCAAAGAGAAGACTACTTAATTTTATTCGATCGCTTGGCTTGGATGGGAGAGTGAAAAAGCAGTTAAAGGGGCGTTTTGCTCCCTCTCCTAGCGGAGACCTCCATTTTGGATCACTAGTTGCTGCAGTAGCAAGCTATCTAGAGATAAAAAAAACTGATGGAGAGTGGTTGGTAAGAGTTGAAGATATAGATCCACCACGAATAGTAGAGGGTGCTAGCAGTGCCATACTGCAGAGCTTAGAGTCTCACCATCTCTATTGGGATGGTGAAGTTAGCTATCAAAGTAAGCGTATCCACCACTATCAAGAGGTGATGGAAAATCTAAAAAGATCCAACCTTATATATGGATGTGAATGTAGCCGCAAGCAGCTAAAAGGGGTATATCCCTACCCTAAGCTATGTCGTAATCTTACTCTGCCAATTAACCACATCTCAACAAATCAGCGTAACTATGCGCTTCGTATTAAAACTAAATCAGAAGAGATAAATATGAGTGATCTCTGGCTTGGAGATCTATCTTGGAATATGGAGAGCGATATTGGGGACTCTATTTTACAGCGTGCAGATGGCATATTTAGCTACCACCTGGCTGTTGTAGTTGATGATTTTTTACAAGGTATAACTCAAGTAATTAGAGGCTCTGATCTGCTCGATTCAACCCCCATACATATTCACCTCCAACAACTTCTTGGTTACAACACCCCGCAATATGGACACATTCCGACAGCAACCAATAGTGATGGTGTTAAACTTAGCAAGCAGTATGGAGCCAAGCCACTTAACAACAACTCTCCTCTAGATAATATATTTCTGGCTCTTCAGTTTTTAGGAGCTAACCCACCCAGCAAACTCAGAGATCACTCTTTAGACACGCTTTGGAGTTGGGCTTTAGAGAACTGGAAAACCAGGTAATTTATGAATAATCCCACTCAACAATTTACCAACAATAAACAAAATACCTACCTAGAGAAGTTTAATGGTTCATTTAACAGCCTTTTACAGTGGGATGATCTTACAGAATTTTGGAGACTACTTAGTAGAAGCGAAGAGTCTTGGTATATATACACTGTTGGAAAACTGCCACCAACTGAGCCAACCACATCTAAAATATTTATCAGTTTCATAGAGGAGATTGATAAGTTACTGCGCCGAGAACATGATAGTCGTATCTGTGGAATTGTCTATAGTGACAACAGCAAGTTCCCTAGTATAGTTAAGATATATGATCCTAACAATCTTGGGATTTCATGTGGCTCCAGCGAGACCCCTCCTCTACCTGGATGGGTACTCTCTTTAGATCCACCAGAAGATTTAGAGCCGGTTCAGATATTACCAAATAATCGCAAACGCTGGTGGAGTAGAGTGTTAGGCAATTAACTCCCGCAAAACTACAGTAGCATACGCCCCTGCGGGTAACCAAAACGAGAGCTCTAGATTGCTTGCTGAATCTACTCCATCAAGCATACGCCAACTCATATCTTCTGGAATAAGGCGTAGAGAGCGTCTTCCGTGCTCCATTCTTGCACCAGCTAAACCATGCTGCATATCCGCAAACCTTTCAATCCCTTGCACTACCGACTCTTCTAGCTCTCTAGCCGCAGCACTGCTCTCTAACTCACCATCCCCCCAGAGTGGCGCAGATGGATGAATATCGTGCTCCCGTAACCTACGCTCAACTTCACTATCGATCTCCTCTTGATGAAAATATGCTTTGCTTTTATCTAAAGAGTAGACCTCTCCAACTAAAGCTCTATTCCAGGTTTCAGAAGCAACTCTATGCGATAGGATATGGTTAAATATTTCCGAACGAACTGAAGATAACAGCAACCCTCGCTCATGCCGACCCCGTGGTTTATATTTTTTATCAAACATCTGCAGAGCTTTAGCCACATTACTACCGCCTCTCCCAAAACGCTGTTCACCAAAATAGTTTGGGACTCCCTCTCTCTTAATTTGTTCCAATCTCTGCTCTAATTTTTCCACCGAACCATTTAAGTCACTGCTATACTCTATATTTCGTAGGATCAGTTTAAACCAGTTACCTCTTAACGCACCAGTGCGAATCTTTCTATTATGCAACTCAGCTTTAACTACCTTTAGATAACCACCATACTCTGTTTCACACTCTAGCTCACTCCAGTCTGGCGGAGCTTTTCCCATTAAGTCAACAGAGAACCACTGCTGAGTAATTGCAGCTCTATCTTTAAGACCAGCCACTCCCACATCTCTGCGTTTAAGCCCCATAAATTTTGCGATCTTAGTTGCTACTTGATCACTATTCATCTCTCTCTTTTCGATCCTCACCATCTGATGTTGCCCTTCGCCAGTTGGTGAAAAGCCTAGATCCTCAGTAACTCTAAAATCTTCTGGACAACTTTTAATTTCCGCCTTAGCTACTGGGCCACCATGAGCGAATGAGAGCACTTCACTCATCTTCAACACTCTGAAGTAGAGTTACAGCATGTACTGCGATCCCCTTCTCCTCCCCGATAAAACCTAACCGCTCTGTAGTCGTTGCTTTCACACTTACTTGGTCTAATTTTAGCTTTAATAGATAAGTAAGTTTTTCGCGCATTGGAGTAATATAGTGAGCCATCTTCGGTTTTTGGGCAATTATAGTTAAGTCAATATTCTCTATTTGATACATTTTATGCTGAATTAACGAGTAGACTTCAAGTAGAAATTGAGAGCTATCTCTATCTTTATATGCTTCATCACTATCAGGAAAGTGGGTGCCAATATCTCCCAGAGCAAGAGCTCCCAGCAGAGAGTCGCAGAGCGCATGAATTAATACATCTCCATCGGAGTGAGCTCTAAATTTTTTATTATGGGGAATCTTCACTCCACCCAAAATAATATGATCCCCCTCTTCAAAGGCGTGCACATCAAAACCGTGTCCTATGCGTATTCCCACTACTTACCTCCCTATTTATCTCTTGGGTTCAACCTTTAAATTATCTATCTAAACTCTCTGCGCTTGAACTATATTTTCTGCCACTGAAATATCTCCAGGGTTAGTTATTTTAATGTTAGTTGCGCTCCCCTCGACCACTATTGGTGAATATCCTAACTTCTCAATAGCCTGAGCATCATCGGTCACTACGACACCTTCCGCCTTGCACTTCTCTAGAGCTCTGCGTAACATTCCAAGACGGAACATCTGTGGGGTCAAAGCTCTCCAGAGCCCACTACGCTCAACGGTCTCAATAATTTCACTCATACCACTTTCTACACCACTCATACTTGGGGCAGTACGCTTTATCGTATCATTTAGCGGTGCAGCCAATATACCTCCAACCGCACTCCCTTCAAGTTGTTTAATTAAGCTGTTTAAATCTTTTGCAGTTAGACAAGGACGAGCCGCATCATGAACCAAAACCCAGTCATTCTCAGCTCCTAACTTAGAGGTATCAAGTAGATAAATTAACGCGTTTAATACCGAGTCAGCCCGCTCCGCGCCACCGTGTACACTATGCAGTCTGGTACGCTGCTCATCACTAACTCCTCTCCACTCTAACTTAGCCCAGTAACTATCTTGCTCTGATACAGCAACTACAACTCCAGAAACTTTACCAAATATACTCTGGACACTCGTCTCTATAACTGTAGACTCTAAAGATTTAGAGCTCTTAAGAGTAAGGTACTGTTTTGGGCAGTTAGACTTCATTCTACTACCAACTCCAGCTGCAGGAATAACTCCCCAAATCATCTGCTCGTCTCCACACACCTACTATTAATGCCGCTAGAACGAGAGATACTATCTTCATTGATAGTATCGAAAAAGATCTCATTTTGCATTACCATACCTAACTCACTTCTAGCGCGCTCTTCCAGAGCATCACGCCCATTTTTAAGATCTACAACCTCAGCCCTTAACTGACTATTACACTGTTCCAACTCTCTATTGAGCTTACTCTGCCTTGCAATCTCTCTATCCATCTCCCATAATTGAGGAATACCTTTAGGAGATAACCAAACTTCATACTGCAACCATCCTAAAAGTAGGAGAAGTATAGGGATCAAAAGGCGTAACTTCATCCTTAAATACCCGCTAATGAGTTAATGTTATACAAGGTTTAAGTTGTAAAACGCCCCCATTCCAGCGTACTCAGCGTCAGAACCTAACTGCTCTTCAATTCTGATAAGTTGATTATATTTTGCAACTCGATCTGAACGAGATAGTGATCCTGTCTTAATTTGACCCGCACTAGTCGCAACAGCAAGATCGGCGATAGTTACATCTTCCGTCTCGCCAGAGCGGTGCGAGACAACAGCTGTATATCCAGCATCCTTCGCCATCTGAATTGCCGCTAAAGTTTCAGTTAGAGTACCGATCTGATTAACCTTAATTAAGATTGAGTTTGCTATACTTTTGTCAATTCCCTCTTGCAGAATTTTAGTGTTAGTCACAAACAGATCATCTCCGACAAGCTGTATTTTTCCACTTAGTCGTTCGGTCATCTGTTTCCAGCCATCCCAATCTCCCTCATCAAGTCCATCTTCAATAGTGATGATTGGGTATTGATCAACCCAACTCTCCAGTACATCAATCATTCCTGTGGCATCTAAAATTTTCCCCTCTGAGGCTAAATTATATTTACCATCTTTATAGAACTCTGAACTTGCCGCATCTATCCCTAGATATATATCTCTACCAGCCTTAAATCCAGTCTGCTCTATTGCCTCCAAGATAACCTCAATAGCTGCCTCATTTGAAGATAGGTTGGGTGCAAAACCACCTTCATCACCAACTGCCGTATTCATTCCCTGAGCAGAAAGTACACTTTTGAGAGCATGAAAAATCTCCGCTCCGTAACGCACAGCCTCTGTTACCGAACCGGCACCTACGGGAAGCACCATAAACTCTTGCAGATCAATACTGTTATCTGCATGTTCTCCGCCATTGATAATGTTCATCATTGGGACTGGCATTTTATATTTACCATTAGGAGTCAAGTATCTGTAGAGTGGAACTCCCTGCTCATTAGCTGCAGCATGTGCGCTCGCCATAGATACGGCAAGTAGGGCATTTGCTCCTAACCTCCCTTTATTGTCAGTGCCATCAAGATCGATCATAATCTGATCAATCCCGCCCTGATCTGTTACTGATTGCCCTTTAAGAGCGCTCTCAATTTCACCATTAACATTAGAAACCGCAGTTAGAACGCCTTTTCCACCATACTTACTCTTATCATTATCTCTCAACTCCACCGCCTCACGAGAGCCTGTAGAGGCGCCAGATGGGACTGCAGCTCGTCCAACCACTCCTGATGATGTTGTAACATCAACCTCTACAGTTGGGTTCCCACGGGAGTCTACTATTTGGCGAGCTACAATTTTTGCTATCTCTGACATATACTTTATATTCCTATTTTAAAATTTAACACTAATGATCTATTAATTGGTTAATACTACATCTCTAACTCAGCAAATCGACCACTCTTTACTGTCTGGTCGATAGTTAAGAGAGTTTCAAGTAGTGACTCCATCTTATCTAATGGCCATGCATTAGGGCCATCACTTAAAGCTTTTGCTGGATTTGGATGAGTCTCCATAAAGAGCCCTGCCACTCCGGCTGCTACGGCAGCTCTTGCTAATACTGGAACAAACTCTCTCTGTCCTCCAGAAGTCCCTCCCTGCCCTCCTGGCAACTGTACAGAGTGAGTGCCATCAAATACTACTGGGCATTCTGTTTCACGCATTACCGCAAGTGAGCGCATATCTGAAACCAAATTATTATAGCCAAAACTTGCTCCACGCTCACACGCCATAATTTGGTTATTTCCAGTTGCCTTAGCCTTCTCTGTTACATTTTTCATATCCCATGGAGATAGAAATTGTCCTTTCTTTATATTTACAGGAAGCCCCTGTTTGGCAACGCTCTGAATGAAATTTGTTTGTCTACATAGGAAAGCTGGGGTCTGAAGCACATCAACTACAGAACTAACCTCATCTAATGGAGTATCCTCATGCACATCGGTAAGTAGTGGTACTCCAATCTGCTCTTTCACATCTGATAAAATTTTCAACCCCTCCTCTATTCCGGGACCTCGGTAGCTGTTAATTGAGGTGCGGTTAGCTTTATCAAAGGATGATTTATAGATAAAATTAATGTTAAGAGCTTCTGTAATCTCTTTCATCTTGCCAGCACTTTCCATAGCAAGCTCACGGCTCTCAATAACGCATGGTCCAGCAATTAAAAATAGCGGTCTATCTAACCCGACTTCAAACCCACATAGTTCCATTTTTATATTCTCCTTTAAATGTTTTTATTACTACTGTTTTTTATAACCGTTGTTTTTTATAACTAAGGGCTGCATTAACAAAACCACTAAACAGCGGATGTCCATCCCGAGGAGTTGAAGTAAACTCTGGATGAAATTGGCATGCCACAAACCATGGATGATCACTCAACTCAACCATCTCTACCAACTCACCATCTACAGAGCGCCCAGAGAAACGCATTCCAGCCTGCTCAAGTTTATCTAACAGTTTGCTGTTAACTTCATAACGGTGACGATGGCGTTCTACAATACACTCCTCACCATATAACTCTCGCACTAGAGACCCCTCTTCCAGATGACAAGCTTGCCCACCAAGACGCATCGTACCACCAAGATCAGAATCAGCACTTCGTTGTTCAATAGATCCGTCAGCACTCTCCCACTCTGTAACCATAGCCACTACAGGGTAATCAGTTTCAGGATTAAACTCAGTACTATGTGCGCCATCCATTCCAGCCTTATGGCGTGCATATTCAATAACTGCAACCTGCATTCCTAAACAGATACCTAAGTAGGGAACTTTATGCTCTCGAGCAAATTTAACTGCCGCGATCTTACCCTCAACACCTCTCTTACCAAACCCACCCGGAACTAAAATAGCATCCAGCCCGCTCAAACTCTGTTCTGGGTTCTGCTCAATATCTTGTGAATTTATATATTTTATTTTAACTTTTGTATCAGTATGGATTCCAGCATGAATGAGTGATTCCGAAAGTGATTTATACGCCTCCGTCAAATCCATATATTTACCAACCATACCAACGGTCACAGTATGTTGCGGACTCTGTTGATGGTTAACCACCTTCTCCCACTCACTCAGGTCAGCTGGCGGAATATCCATTCTAAATCTATCAACCACAATTTTATCCATCCCCTGCTGATGTAGAAGCATTGGAATCTTATAGATGCTATCTACATCAACCGCAGAGAATACTGCCTTCTCTTCTACATTAGTGAAGAGTGCTATCTTCTTGCGCTCTCCTGCAGGTAGTGGACGGTCTGAACGACACACTAGAATATCTGGTTGAATCCCAATACTACGAAGCTCTTTAACAGAGTGTTGGGTCGGTTTAGTTTTAAGTTCACCAGCAGTTGGAATCCACGGCAGCAGAGTTAGGTGAAGATAGAGCGCGCGCTCACGCCCAACCTCTAACCCTAATTGACGAATCGCCTCCATAAATGGGAGAGACTCAATATCACCAACAGTTCCTCCAACCTCAATCAATGCTACATCTACACCTTCTGAACCTGCAATAATTGAGTTTTTAATCTCATCAGTTACATGAGGAATAACTTGTACTGTAGCCCCAAGATAGTCACCACGGCGCTCTTTTTTCAGAACAGAGTCATATATCTGTCCCGCAGTAAAATTATTCCTCTTTCCCATCTTAGTACGAATGAAGCGTTCATAGTGTCCGAGATCTAAGTCTGTCTCAGCTCCATCATCTGTAACAAAGACCTCACCATGTTGAAACGGGCTCATTGTGCCTGGATCTACATTCAGATATGGATCTAACTTCATCATTGTAACTTTAAGACCACGAGCCTCTAAGATAGCAGCAAGAGATGCTGCGGCAATTCCTTTACCAAGAGAGGAGACAACGCCGCCTGTGATGAAAATATATCGTGTCATAAGATATTCCGCATAAGATATTCTGCATATTTAAATAAAAAATGTATTGTACCGCAGTTCACTCATCTACCCCTACAGAAACTTTGATTGAGACCCCATTTTTATCTGTTAAAAAGGGTTTACAGACAAAGTATCCGACCACTACTGCCAACTCATCATCTACAAATAGGAGTGGAATAGTATTGCGTTCCCAAGGAGGAACCCTCTCTTCTCGCAAAATATTTTTAAGAGTTCTTCTATATTCACTAAATGGAGGATGACAGCGCTCCCCCCCAACTCTGGATCGCACTGTTATTTTTTTATCCTTTAGTTTCTCTCTATCTAAACCAGTAGTGGATATATCTACAGCTTCCAGCACTCTACTATCTGGTAGAGTGAGCGGAGAAGAGATATCCCAATCTATAACAAATGGGCGGCTGTCGCTGTAGGTTTTGTGATTAGAGCCATCTAAATGAAGATAACCTTGAAAACGCCGCACTTTAATTTCCACTCCTCGACGGCTAACCCAGCGTAGAAGAGGGGTAGCATCTTCTTTTGCTGCAGCTACTTCAACTATTATTTTCTGTAGATGAGATTCACTTGGAACTCCTGCTCCATTTAACTCAAGCCAGTGACGCACCCTTAAACTCATCCGTGTTGACTTTTCATTAATAATAATTGGTAGCGGATCACCAACCTCAATCCCAGCTAACTGTTTATCTCCCCAGTCACTCATAAGCTCTGCAGCATCTGCAGAGTGACGCGCACTTCTAGATAGGGTTACAGCAGCAGCTTGCCAGCGCTCTTTTAATAGAGGAATAACTTGGTGACGAATATAGTTGCGATCATAAGATAGTAGCTGATTAGATGGATCTTCAACCCAACTAATTCCACTCTTCTCTGCATAATCGAGCAGTTGCTGCTGTGATATTTTAAGAAGAGGCCTAACCATCTCACCACTCCCAAACTCAGAACTGTCCCCCATTGCTGCCAAACCCCGTGGTCCAGCACCTCGCAGAGCCTGAAGCAAAAAAGTTTCTGCCTGATCCTCTTGATGGTGTGCTGTTACTAGACAATCACCTTCACTAATGATAGCTCTCAAAGCACCATATCTAGCATCTCGTGCCGCTTCCTCTGGACTCTCTCCAGAAGTGGGGGCGGCATCAACTGCAATAACTTTGATTGGAGTATTAAGTTTGTGTGAGAATTCACTACAGTGTTGAGCCCACTTTTCAGATTCTGAACTTAACCCATGGTTGATATGGACAGCTTTAAGATAACCACTAATCTCTCCACTGTCTCGTAGTTTAGCTAGAGCATGCAGAAGCACAGAGGAGTCTACCCCTCCGCTAAATGCAACATATATAGTTCTATAGCGGTTATTAAAGAAAGAGAGTAGCTGTTTTTGTAGATTAATTACAGATCACTCTACTCTATACCATAGTTTCCGTAACTCATTAATCTTTTGTAACGAGCATCTAGCAGTGCTTCACTACTCACAGTCTGCAGCTCTTGCAACTCTTTCAGCTGAATCAGAAGTGTATCTTTAAGTGCTGCTGCAGCTTGCTCAGGTTGACGATGAGCTCCACCTAATGGCTCCTCAATGATACCATCAATCAAAGAGAGCTCTTTCAATCGAGGAGCTGTTAGCCCCATTGCTTCCGCAGCATCAGCAGCTTTATCTGCACTTTTCCAGAGTATAGATGCACACCCTTCTGGAGAGATTACTGAATAGGTACTATATGACATCATATTAGTTCTATCCCCAACCCCGATCGCTAATGCCCCTCCAGATCCTCCTTCACCGATTACAGTACAGATTATAGGAGTCTTAAGACGAGCCATTACAAACAGGTTCTTTGCTATAGCTTCACTCTGCCCCCTCTCCTCCGCATCCATACCAGGGTATGCTCCAGGAGTATCAATAAAGGTAAAAATAGGCATTCCGAATCGTTCTGCCATACGCATCACTCTAAGTGCTTTGCGATACCCTTCTGGACGCGGCATTCCGAAATTCCTCTCCACCTTCTCTTTAGTCTCTCGCCCCTTCTCATGCCCAACAATCATTACCGGCTCTCCATCCAGACGCGCCATACCACACACTAGTGCAGAATCATCTGCAAAGGCACGATCTCCATGGAGCTCATGAAAGTCTGTAAATATATTGTTTATATAGTCAAGGGTGTATGGTCGTTGAGGATGGCGTGCCAGCTGAGAAATCTGCCAAGAGCTCAATGAGGAGAAGATAGATGCGGTAAGCTCACGACTCTTCTCATCTAACTTAGTGACCTCATCACTGATATTAATATCACTCTCATCGTTAACATAGCGAAGCTCTTTAATTTTAGCTTCAAGTTCAGCGATAGGTTGTTCAAAGTCTAGGAAGTTTAAATTCATAATTTTTGTAGGTGCTCAATATTAAATAAATAGTAAATTAATAGTAAATAAATAGTAAAAGATTTAACGACTACTATACCGTAAATTGGATCTAGAGCGTAGAGTTTTATAATTGCGAGCTCTTTAGGTTAATTACGGATACTCAGGTAGTACGGCATCATCCCCTAAGTTTTCTCGAAGTCTGGTAAATAACTCTTCACTTGGCTGCACACTCCACTCTGGATCTAAGTCGATTTTTGCACTCATATTTAGATTAGAGCTGTTTTGCTGGTACTCAACTCTTACTGGACAATTTCCTTCGCAAAATGGTTTAATTATTGTTGATAGATTATTCGCAGAGTGACTACTATTCTGTTCTGGATTTAATCTTAAAATCAGACGACGCATATAGGATGATCTTGCTCCATCTAAGTTCCAGAGCTCCTCTACATTCATACGCAGACCGCCGCTATAGTCATCTTCTGCCACAGTCCCACGGACTACTAGTATTGTATCTTTCTCTAAAAGGTGACGGTATTTCTCATAAGACTCTGCAAATAGAGTCATCTCAATTCGACCGCTTCTATCGTCTAACATTAAAATTGCAAGCGGTTTGCCAGTACGGGTTTTAACTACCCGTATTGCTATCATCAATCCAGCCAAGGTGACACTTTTATCTTTATCGCTACTGAGCTCACTCATCCGTTGAGTAATTATGTTACTTAGCTCATCTTCATACTGATCGATTGGATGCCCTGTTAGATATAAACCAAGAGTATCCCTTTCGTTTTTAAGTCTCTCATCTTTGCTCCAGACCTGAGAATCTCGATAGCTGATTTCAACTGCTACAGCTCCATCACCTACTCCACCAAAGAGATCTGCTTGCCCTCGCTCTTGATCACGCAGATACTGTTCTGCTGATTGCACCGCCTCTGGCAGAGAGTTCATAAAGGTAGATCTACTGTCGTAATTAATTTCCCACCCCTTATCGAGAGGAGCAATATCATCAAAAGCTCCCGCTTTCACCAATGACTCAAGAACTCTCTTATTTACTTTGCGCAGGTCAACTCTACGGCAGAAGTCAAAAAGGTCTATATATTTACCATCTAGTTCACGCCCTTGGATGATGCCCTCAATTGCACCCTCGCCAACCCCTTTAATTGCCCCTAAACCATAAACCACCTCCTTATGGTTGAGAACTGTAAATCTGTAGAAGCTACTATTTACAGTTGGAGGGTGCACTGTTAACTTCATCACCCTACACTCTTCAATTATAGTTACCACCTTGTCGGTGCCATCCATATCAGCAGATAGGACTGCTGCCATAAACTGGGCTGGGTAGTGAGATTTGAGCCAAGCTGTCTGATATGAGACCAGCGCATAGGCGGCAGAGTGAGACTTGTTAAATCCATACCCAGCAAACTTCTCTACTAGATCGAAGATCTTCATAGCCAACTTGCTATCAACCCCATTAGCTAATGCACCCTCTTCAAATACTGAACGCTGCTTTGCCATCTCTGCTGGTTTCTTCTTACCCATTGCACGGCGTAACATATCCGCCCCACCAAGTGAGTAACCAGCAAGTACCTGCGCAATCTGCATCACCTGCTCTTGATAGAGGATAATCCCATAAGTTGGATGGAGAATATCTTTCAGTGATTCATGCTGATATTTCATGTCTGGATATGAAATCTCTTCTCGTCCATGTTTACGATCTATGAAGTTTTCCACCATTCCTGACTCTAGTGGACCTGGGCGATATAGAGCTACTAGAGCAACTATATCTTCAAAAGAGTCTGGATGAAGTTTAGCAATTAGCTTCTTCATCCCAGATGATTCGAGCTGAAATACCGCTGTAGTTTGAGAATCTTGAAGTAGAGTAAATGTCTGCTTATCCCGCATATCTATATCTTCAATAACTAGAAGATTTTCCCCATCAGCCTTTCGTTGGTTGTTAACCATCTCTACAGCCCAATCAACAATGGTTAAGGTTCTTAAACCTAAGAAGTCAAACTTTACTAGCCCTACAGCCTCAACATCATCTTTATCAAACTGGGTTACGAGTCCACCTCCACCCTCCTCACAATAGATTGGAGTAAAATCATTAATGTCAGATGGTGAGATGACGACACCTCCAGCATGCTTACCAGCATTACGAGCCACCCCCTCTAAAGTCCGCGCCATATCAATTAACTCTTTAACCTCATCCTCTTGCTCATAGCGCTCGCGTAGATCATCAGACTCCTCTAGCGCTTTATCTAAAGTCATACCAAGATCAAAGGGAATTAATTTGGCAATACCATCCACCATTCCATAAGGTAGCCCCTGTACTCTACCCATATCTCGTATCACCCCTTTCGCATTCATTCTGCCATAGGTTATGATTTGAGAGACGCGATCTCTGCCATAGGTCTCTGAGACATACTTGATCACCTCTTCTCGCCTATCCATGCAGAAGTCTATATCAAAATCTGGCATAGAGACTCTCTCTGGATTCAGAAAGCGTTCAAATAGAAGTTTATGCTCTAACGGATCTAAATCTGTAATTTTCAACACATACGCAACTAGTGAGCCAGCCCCTGAGCCGCGTCCAGGACCAACTGGTATACTTTGCTCCCTAGTCCAACGAATAAAGTCAGCAACAATTAAGAAGTAGCCAGGAAACCCCATTCCGTTAATAACATCTAACTCAATTGTAAGGCGCTCATCATATTCAGCTCTAATCTGCTCTATCTTTTTACTATCTTTAAAGATCTGTTTGAGGCGTTGCTCTAAACCTTTCTCCGACTCACTACGGAGAAACTCCTCAATTGTAGAGCCTTTAGGGATAGGGAAATCTGGTAGATAATTTTTACCCAATGAGAGCTCAACATTGCAGCGCTTGGCAATCTCTTCACTATTCTCTATAGCCTCAGGAATATCTGCAAACAACTCTTCCATCTCTCTGCTTGAACGGAGATACTGCTCTCCACTAAAGTTTTTTGGACGCCGTGGGTCATCTAGCACTCTGCCCTCATAGATACATACTCTAGCTTCATGGGCAGCAAACTCATCCTCTAGAATAAATTGCACATCATTGGTTGCCACAACAGGTAGGTTGAACTTCTCCGCTAAGAGAGCTGCGGCATGGTTGTAATTCTCATCTCCACTCCTCCCTGTACGCTGGAGTTCAAGATAGTAACTACCTGGGAAAATATCCATCCATATCTTTAGACGCTGCTCTGCTTCTGCTTGCTCCTCTGCAAGCAGAGCTTGCCCTACATCTCCACCCTTTGCACCAGAGAGCGCGATTAACCCACTACTCGTTTCGGCAATCCACTCTCGCTCTAACTGAGGAACACCACGATGTTGCCCCTCAATGTATGATCTAGAGAGTAAAATTTTTAAGTTTTTAAAACCATCTCCATCTCTAGCCAAGAGCACCATGCGTGAACACTCCCCACCCTCTTGCAGAGCTCGAACTCTAACCTCCGCACCAAAGATTGGTTTAACCCCAGCTGCGGTTGCTGCTCTAAAAAACTTTACAGCTGCAAACATATTTCCCACATCAGTAATCGCAACAGCTCTAACATATTCAGCACCATCTTCTGAACTTAAATCAGCATCTGCATTAAGGCTATTCATAAGTTGAGGTAGGCGAATCAAACCGCTCTCTAAGGAGTATTCGGTATGAACCTTAAGGTGAACAAAACTCATCTTACAAGACTCTCTATAACTTTACGCACGGGAGAGAATGAGCGTCTATGTTGTGGCAGCACCCCATACTTAGCCAGTGCAGCGAAGTGTTGCTTAGTTGGGTAACCTTTATGACTTGCAAATCCATACTCTGGATAAAGAGCATCTAACTCTACCATCATCTTATCTCTTGCTACTTTTGCGATTATAGATGCAGCGCTGATCTCCTCTATTTTTGTATCACCCTTAACTATCGCCTCTGCTGCAATATTTAACTTTGGAATTTTATTCCCATCTATAAGTGCCTTAGTGATTACTGCTTCACTATCTCTACTAACAATGGACTGAGCCTTCTCAACCGCTCGTTGCATCGCCA
>JABHVM010000011.1 GCA_018658305.1 Thiotrichales bacterium
ATCTTCTCCTCTTGGTAGAATGCTAGTTTCAGGACTCATTAACCGCAATAGCTCTAGAGAAATTATGAAGGAGAGTCTAGAGGAGTCTGGGCGACATGAAGTGCATGAGATGGAACGCTATCTCAGTCTGCTCGGAACTATAGCTGCAGGTACTCCATTGATTGGTCTGCTGGGTACAGTTATCGGAATGATAAAAGTTTTTGAAGCGATTACTCTGGGCGGAGTAGGAGATCCTGTAGTCCTTTCTGCAGGAATATCTGAGGCTCTATTAACTACAGCAGTTGGACTATCTATTGCGATTCCAAGTCTGATTTTTTACCGTCTCCTTAAACGAAGAGTTGATGAGCTTGTAGTAGAGATGGAGCAGGAAGCGATTAGAATGGTCGATCTTATTCATGGTGATCGTGTATGAAATTGCAAACCAAGAGTAGAGATGATCTGGAGGTAAATATCACTCCACTTATTGATGTAGTGTTTCTGCTGTTAATATTCTTTATGTTGACAGCCTCTTTCCAGCAAGAGACAAGGCTGAAAGTAGATTTGCCATCATCTTCTATAGAGCCGCAAAAAAAGTTGGAAGATCCTTTAGAGATAGTGGTTGCTGCTGATGGAGAGATAGTCTTGGTGGGGGAGGATGGTATTAAATATAGTTGGAGCGAGAGTTTGAAAGTGTTGAGTCACGAAGGTAGCAGTAGAGGCAATATAGTAGGGTTGAAAATATATGCTGATAAGAGTGCGCCAACAGGTTCAATAGTTGAAGTGATGGATATGGCTCAACAGCTTGGGATTAGTTCAGTATCAATTATGACTGAGCGGAGTGGTAAATAGATAGTGATTGAGCAGATCTTAAAAACTTCTTGGTATGGGAAAGGGTTGCTCTCTCGTAGTATAACTATACTCCTGCTCCCTCTAACCCTTATATTTTATCTGCTAGTTGCTCTGCGCAGAGCTGGATATGAGTTTGGACTCCTGCAGAGTAGCAAAGTCTCGGTGCCGTTGATTATAGTTGGCAATATAACTGTTGGCGGTGCTGGTAAGACACCTTTAGTGATTGCGCTCGTTAAGTGGTGTATAGATCAAGGGTTCAGCCCCGCAGTTGTAAGTAGAGGTTATGGGAGAGAAGATGAGAGAGTTCTGCTTAGAGTTGATTCAGATAGCGATGTTAGAGTATGTGGTGATGAGCCGTTATTGATTGCGCAAGCGAGTGGGGTCCCAGTTTATGTTGGGTCTGACCGAGTTGCAGCGGCAGAAATGGCTCTACAAGATAAATATGATGGGAGCTCATTAGTAGATATTATTATCTCTGATGACGGTATGCAGCACTATAGCTTAAAGCGAGATATGGAGATAGCTGTTGTAGATGGAGAGTATGCACTAGGGAATCGTCTCCTCCTTCCAGCAGGCCCACTGCGTGAACCCGCGTCTCGTCTTGATGAAGTCGATGCAGTAGTGGTTGCTGGAAACTCTTTTCTACAGCCTCAACCACTCTATAAGCTAGTAGAGCCTAACTCTAAAAAAACTACTGACTATTTTTCTGGGCAGAGAGTTCATGCAGTTGCTGGTATCGGATATCCTGAACGCTTCTTTACAATGTTGCGTAACTTAGGAATGGAGGTGATTCCTCACCCATTTTCAGATCATCATCAGTATAATAGAGCAGAACTTTTGGAAATTAACACTAGTGATAATCTCCCTATGATAGTTACAGAGAAAGATGCTGTGAAGTGTACAGAGTTTGCTAACGAGTTAACTGAAGTTTGGGTTCTGCCAGTAGCGGCAATAATTGATGATAAATTGGATAGGGCACTCCGTACCTGTTTAAAAATTAAATAGAGATTTAAATATGATAGATAAAAAATTGTTAGATATTCTAGTCTGCCC
This sequence comes from Thiotrichales bacterium, assembly GCA_018658305.1. Taxonomy (GTDB): domain Bacteria; phylum Pseudomonadota; class Gammaproteobacteria; genus Thiopontia. Next base: position 1,882 of record JABHVM010000011.1, read on the forward strand.
ACTCTGTAAAGGTAAATTAGTATACGATAAACCAAAGCAGGAGCTAGTCTGTCGTGCAGATCGTCTCGCCTACCCTATACGAGATGATATTCCAGTTATGTTGGAAGATGAAGCGCGCACTATTGCTACAGAAGATCTACCCGAGAAGTAGATGGAATAAATATATGAGTAGATCAGTATGAGTTTTACAGTTATTATCCCAGCACGCTATGATTCAACCAGACTTCCTGGCAAACCGCTTCTAGAGATAGATGGCAGACCAATGGTCTCCTTAGTCTGGGAGCGAGCTCAGCAGAGTGGGGCTAATAGAGTAATAGTCGCAACGGATGACAATAGAATAGCTGATGCTATTAAAGATATATCTGGTGAAGTATGTATGACCAGATCTGATCATCAATCAGGAACAGATCGTTTAGCAGAGGTTGCATCTAAACTAAACTTTGCTGATGATGAGATAGTAGTAAATTTGCAAGGGGATGAGCCGCAGATGCCAGCAACACTGATTAAACAGGTGGCAGAAGATATGGAGAAGCACCCAGATGCGGCAGTAACCACTCTATATCAAGGCATAGATAGAGAAGAGGATATCTCAAATTCAAATGCAGTCAAAGTAGTTCTAGATGAGTTAGGGTATGCGCTCTATTTTAGTCGTGCTCCAATTCCTTGGGATAGAGATAGGTTCCTCTCTGCAGAGAGACCTGTTAGTAAGTTGCATAATCGACATATAGGTCTCTACGCATATAGATCTAGTTTTCTGCATCGCTACAGTAATTGGTCACCAAGCCCGTTAGAACAGATAGAGTCACTAGAGCAGTTGCGAGTACTTTGGAAAGGGGAGCGGATTCATCTGACAGAAGCAACGGAAGATCCTGGGCACGGCATAGATACTCTAGAAGATTTAGAACAACTGCGAGCAAATTCTGGTAAAATATTGCCCGCTTAACAACGGAGAGATGTCAGAGTGGCCGAATGAGCCCGCTTGGAAAGCGTGTGTACCGCAAGGTACCGAGGGTTCGAATCCCTCTCTCTCCACCAATTTAATTTAAAGACCTGCTGATAGCACTGATAGGGTCAGGTCTTTACTTTTGCACTCTACGCTAGTTAAGTCAGCTATGCTGTTCCACTTCCACTTCCCTGTTTATTACTGGATTGCTCTCAATTCAATATTGATACTGAAATAATTAGGGTCAGAGGGAATAATTAGGAATAATTAGGGTCAGAGTGTGATTTATTGCCGCTAAAGTAATTGTTGGCTAAGTTGAGCAAGGTGTGATATCTTCCTACTGTTTACAGCTAATGTAGCAGCTTTAGGCAACTGTGAAGATAAGCATCTACTATACTACTAACATTACTATCTGATCATTTGCTGTTAGATATAACCAACAACCAATAATATAGCTGACTTGATTAGTGCAAGCTGACCCTGTGGATGTTTTGTCACATAAAGGTTATACTTTTTGTGACAAAATATTCTATGGAGGAAGACTTATGAAGTCAGTTGATAAAAAAATAGTATCGAGAGCCCAAAAAACACCTCCTGCCCACAACTCCACACCCCTTCGGATAGCAGTGATCCTAGAACAGGCGCACTCTCTTGCTTGGAGGAGGTTCACCTTGTGAGTAATCTACTTGCCATTCATCATGTCAGCTTTTGTGTGGTCGATCTTGAAATAAGCTTAAGTTTTTATCAGAAACTACTTTCGGTTGAGGTAGACAGAACTCGCCCTGATCTAGGGTATGAGGGGGTCTGGTTAAATGCTGGTGCGCAGCAGATACACTTAATGCGACTGCCTAGCAGTGACCCCTCCACAGGGCGAGCAGCGCATGTTGGAAGAGATCGGCACGTTGCTTTTTTGGTAATGAATTTATCAGTCATCGAGAAGAGGTTAAAGCGTATGTCTATTAATTTTACTCGAAGTCAATCAGGGCGCTTAGCGCTATTTTGTCGTGACCCTGACGGGAATGGATTGGAGTTTATTCAGGAAGTTTGAGGGATAATTAGAATAATTAGGGTTAGAGTGTGATTTATTTCCGCTAAAGTAATTGTTGGCTAAGTTGAATAAGGTATGATATTTTCCTACTGTTTACAGCTAATGTAGTAGCTTTAGGCAACTGTGAAGATAAGCATCTACTACACTGCTAACATTACTATTTGATCATTTGCTTTTAGCTCTAATCAACAACCAATAATATAGCTGACTTGATTAGTGTAGAGTGCAAAAGTAAAGACCTGACCCTGTGGGTTAAAACTGTTCACTTAACTTCGCTTGATATGGTATTATAATCTGTTATATATTATATTATGGATAGATGAAAAATAGATCTTATGAATTCAACATCAATACTTAGTTTACTTATCTGGTTCCCCATCGTGGGCGGGCTGTTGACACTTATGATTGGCGACAAACGCGGCGTGTTTGGACGAGTTGCGGCACTCTTCTTCGCCATTGTTACTTTGATTATTTCGCTCTCTCTATTGAGTGATTTTGATCGCTCTACCCATCTGATGCAGTTTGTGGAGCTCCTGCCGTGGATTGAGCCGTTCAGTATAAACTATCATCTTGGAGTTGATGGTATCTCTATGCCATTTATTGTGTTGACTAGCTTTATTACTCTGATTGTGGTTATCGCAGGCTGGGAGGTGATTCAGGATCGCAATAGCCAATATATGGCGGCGTTCTTGATAATGACAGGGTTGATGAATGGAGTCTTTGCGGCACTTGATGCGATTCTGTTTTACATTTTCTGGGAGGCGATGTTGATTCCGATGTTTATCATTATCGGAGTTTGGGGTGGACCAAATCGAGTCTACGCTACTATAAAATTCTTTCTCTATACCTTCCTTGGTTCGGTCTTTATGTTGATATCGCTGCTCTGGTTGTATAGTGAGAGTGGTACATTCTCAATTCTTGCATACCATGATCTGCAGATAGGGATGACTGCGCAGCTCTTAATATTCTTCGCATTTCTCCTCGCCTTTGCGGTAAAGGTTCCAATGTGGCCAGTCCATACTTGGTTGCCAGATGCGCATGTGGAGGCTCCAACTGGAGGATCAGTGGTGCTTGCGGCTATTATGTTGAAGATGGGAGCTTACGGGTTTCTTCGCTTTAGTCTGCCGATTGTTCCAGATGCGAGTAGTGAACTAGATACATTTATGATTACGCTTTCGCTAATAGCGGTGGTCTATATAGGCTTTGTAGCGTTGGTGCAGCAAGATATGAAGAAGCTTATCGCCTACTCATCAATCTCACACATGGGTTTTGTTACTCTTGGATTCTTTATCCCATTTTTGATCTATAAAGATAGTGGAAGTATGGCTGGTGCTGCAATTGGTGTTGAGGGTGGGTTGGCGCAGATGATCTCGCATGGCTTTATCTCTGGAGCTATGTTCTTGAGTGTAGGGGTGCTCTATGATCGCCTCCACTCTCGTCAGATAAAAGATTATGGCGGTGTTGCTAAAACTATGCCGATGTTTGCTGCCTTTATGCTCTTCTTCTCGATGGCGAATGCAGGGCTTCCTGGAACTTCTGGGTTTGTGGGAGAGTTTATGGTTATTCTGGGAGCGTTCCGTGCAGATTTCTGGATCGCTTTCCTCGCTGCGACTACGCTGATTGTTGGCGCTGCTTATACCCTCTGGATGTATAAGAGAGTGGTCTATGGTAAAGTGACAAATGATGGAGTTGCTGCTCTTAAAGATATGAGCCGCAGAGAATTTTTAATGATGTCTATTTTGGCTCTGGCTATATTGGGGATGGGGCTATATCCTGCACCAGTTGTTGATATTATGCACGCCTCAGTAGATCACCTATTAGAACAGATGATTACATCCAAGTGTGGGAGTTGTTTATGAGTTTAAATAGTACAGACCTGTTTGCGGTAGCACCAGAAATAACTCTACTGACGATGGCTTGTGTAGTTCTTTTAGTCGATCTGTTTATCACAGATGAGGCTAGAGTAATTACCTGGCTTTTAACTTTAGGTTCACTTATATTAACAGCAATAGTGGTTGTAGTTGGGATGGGGGGCGAGGGGAGTGCAGGTTCACAGCTTCTGTTTGGAGGGTCACTAGTGCGAGATTCGATGGGGGATATACTAAAGATTTCAACTCTGCTGATTGGAGTTATGGTGTTCCTCTATTCAGGAAGTTATCAAAAAGAGCGCGATCTATATCGTGGCGAGTATTTTGTATTGGGGCTGTTTGGAATATTGGGAATGATGATTTTAATCTCCTCCTACTCATTCCTTACTCTCTATCTTGGGTTAGAGCTGATGTCACTTGCTATGTATGCGATGGTAGCTCTGCAGAGAGACTCTCTGCGTGCGTCTGAGGCTGCAATGAAGTACTTTGTGCTTGGAGCTCTCGCTTCAGGAATGCTCCTCTATGGAATCTCTATGCTCTATGGTGCAACTGAGTCGCTTAATTTGACAGAAGTTGCGGCTGTAGTGCAGCAGCAGGGTGGTGAGAAAGATCTAAATTTAGTGCTTCTTTTTGGATTGGTCTTTGTGGTCTCTGGTATAGCATTCAAATTAGGAGCTGTACCGTTTCATATGTGGGTCCCAGATGTATATCACGGTGCTCCCACTTCAGTTACACTCTATATTGGAAGTATTCCCAAAATTGCGGCATTTGCTTTAGTTATGCGTCTGTTGGTAGATGGGCTTGGAGAGATGGTGGTTGATTGGCAGCAGATGTTGACTATATTGGCGCTGCTCTCTATGGCTATTGGTAATATAATTGCTATCGCTCAAACTAATCTAAAACGGATGTTGGCTTATTCAGGTATATCTCATATCGGATTCCTCCTTCTTGGTGTGTTAAGCGGAACAGAGGCAGGTTATGAGGCATCAATGTTCTATGTGATAACCTATGCGTTTACTTCAGCTGGTGCTTTTGGAATGATTCTGTTGATGAGCAGTAAAGGGTTTGAGGCTGAGGAGATTAACGACTATAGAGGTTTGGCAAAACGGAGTCCATGGTTTGCGCTGATGATGATGATCTTGATGTTCTCAATGGCTGGAGTTCCTCCAACTGTTGGTTTCTATGCGAAACTTGCAGTGTTACAGCAGGTGGTTACAGCAGATATGGTTTGGCTAGCGGTTGCAGCAGTAGCGTTCTCAGTTATAGGAGCATTCTACTATCTTAGAGTGATAAAGGTTATCTACTTTGATAAAGTGGATAGTGATGCTGAAATATCCTCACCACTAGCATCACCTAAATTTGAGTTAGAGCCTGTTGGTTTGACTCTATCGCTAAATGCACTAGTTGTACTTGCTCTAGGACTCTTCCCTGGACAGTTGATGGTGTTGTGTCAAAGTGCTATAGGCTAGTAGGATAATTGGATCTTAAGGGAAATATAATATGAGTCGTGAGGTAAAGTATCTGCTAATAGCAATGTTAGGTACGATTATATTTATAGCTGCACTATTTCTCTTACGCTCAGTAATGGGGTTGAATGATATGCATAGCGTTCAGGAAGATAATAAAAATAAACTTACAGGGCAGGCATTTCTTGAGGAGCAAGCAGCAAAGGCAGCAGGAAAAGAGAAGAGGTCGCTAATGGGAGAGATTAATAGCGGTGCTAATTTATCTATTCAAGATAAGTTGAAACGGATTAGAGAGAGTAATAAGTAGTTACAGTAGTTATGAGTTAACCAGATATTGAGTCTAATACTCCGCTTATTTTAAGATCTATCTCCTGTTGCTCATCTCTGCTTTTTGAGCCGTCAACAATTCCAGCACCAGCATATATCGTTGCTCTATCCTGTTCAATCATTGCGCAGCGTAGTAGTACATGGATTTCACCATCTCCTTTAGAGTCTATCCATCCAGCTCCGCCACAGTATGCTCCGCGATTACTATTATGCTCATTTTCTAACCATTCAAAAGAGTCAGCTCTAGGAGTTCCACATATTGCAGGGCTCTGATGGAGAGTCTCTATTAATTTAAAAATTGAGACACTATCCTGAAGCTCGCCAGTAATTGAGGTGAGAAGGTGTTGAATATTCCCAAGTTTACGGATTTTAGGTTTACGCTCAGAGTTTTGATTACGACAGAGTGAGGCAAGAGAGTTTCTAACAGCATCAACTACTATTCTATGTTCAATGTTTAGCTTCTTACTCGTTAAAAGTTTACTCTCTAGCTCTGCCTCCTCTGCTAAAGATGAACCCCTTTGTACTGTTCCAGCAAGTGCATCAGAGTTGATAATGTTTCCTCTTTTAGAGAAGAGTTTTTCAGGAGGAGAGGCTATAAATGTATGGGTGGAGTTTGAGAATGCAAATTGAGCGCTCTCTGGACTACTACTCTCTAAATTTTTTAGAGTTCTTTCGCTAGAGATCTTGCTTGGAAAGATAAAGTTTTTCTGTTGTCCAATAACTAGTTTTTGGATGAGTGATTTTTCTGTCTTATCTTCTCTATCTTCTCTATCTTTTGTAGTGCTTATCGCGCGCTCTATAAGTCTGATGTTCTCGCTACTGTTACTCTTAATTTCAGTAGCTCTGAACTCAACTTCCTTGGTATTATCTGTATCTACTTCTGGAGGTTGTTGTAGAAGCTGGAGGAGTGATTCCCACTCCTCCATTATCTGACTGCTTGAGTTATCTGTTGTATGAGAGAATATTATAGACTGTATTCCATTTTCGTTAAGAAGCTGAAGTTTAGGGAGCTTTAAAACTGTATTAGGAAAGTTGCTCCACTCCCCATTCATCGGATCTTTTTCTGAGAATGCATATTGGAAGAGAACTCTCGGAGTTACTGAGCTACTCTCTTCACTATCAAGATGGTTAAATATATCCCACGACTCGATTAATTGATTAAAGTGTGATTCAGCTTCTCTAAATCTATCTGTGCCGCTTAACTCTACACTCCAGCAGTCTCCCAGCGCAAGCACTCTCACTTTGCCTTTAGGGCTTCTCCAGTAGATGCTGTCTCTATATGGTGAAGAGGTGCAGCAAGGGGCTGTGAATGGTCTTTCATTAAATGGAATAATTATACTAATAACAGTTTTAAGATTACTGTTGGCGCTGTATATCATCTCCAGCTCTTGTTGGAGCTGCTGAATTAATGATTTTCTCATAGGTAAATATTATATAAGTCTTTAGAATATTGTAATTGATTATGATCTATTTCTGTAGCTACTAAAATCAGGTTGGCGCTTTTCATTAAAGGCGTTGCGTCCCTCTTGTGCCTCGTCTGACATATAGTAGAGTGAGGTCGCATTTCCAGCTAGCTCCTGAATTCCAGCAATACCATCACTCTCAGCGTTAAATCCAGCTTTAAGCAGGCGGAGAGCGGTAGGGCTATGTTGAAGCATCTCTAGGCACCACTTAACAGTCTCCTCCTCTAGCCTCTCTAATGGCACTATGCAGTTTACGAGCCCCATCTGAAGCGCGTCAGAGGAGCTATATTGACGACATAGAAACCAGATCTCTTTTGCCTTTTTAATTCCGACAGCACGCGTGAGAAGAGCGACCCCAAACCCAGCATCAAAGCTTCCAACTTTAGGACCAGTCTGTCCGAAGATGGAATTTTCCGATGCAATAGAGAGATCACAAATAAGGTGGAGTACATGTCCACCGCCAATAGCGTAACCATTGACCATAGCTACTACTGGTTTAGGCAGGGTTCTAATCTGACGCTGCAGATCTAGTACATTAAGGTGTTCACCACCATGTTCATCTTTATAGCCACTATCTCCCCTTATTTTTTGGTCTCCTCCAGAACAGAAGGCTATATCTCCAGCTCCTGTTAGGATGATAGCTCCTACCTCTTGATCTAAATGGGCGTGGTGAAATGCATCTATTAACTCTATGACGGTTTCTGGTCTAAACGCATTACGCACTTCTGGACGATTGATGGTTATCTTAGCTATCCCCTGTTGTGGGGCGCCAGATTTTTCGTAGATAATATCTTTATAGTTGAGAGATGGCTCTCTGTTCCAGTTAGTCAAAGTAGTGAGTCCCAGTATTGTTGTCGTAGTTTTTTGCTAAAGAGAGGATTAATAGTTAATTCTATCAGCTTGACCGAGTTCTGTTTAATGAGAGTTGGAAGTAATTTATCAAACTCAGTTTGCGTCTCTATTTTTTGGTACTCTATATTGTAGAGTGCAGCGGCTTTTTTAAAATCTAAATTAGTTGGAGTTAGCCAAAGTTCCTTAAACTCAGGTAGCTTGGCAGGAGGGAGCTGGCTAAAAATATTGCCACCACCATTATTAAGAATAATGATAGTTGTATTTCCCTTAATCTGTTGTGCAATGTAGAGTGCGTTGAGATTGTGAAAGATGGTTATGTCACCAAGTAGGGCAACCAGAGGAGTATCTGAATCAATAACTGAACGGATTCCACATAGAGTAGCGAGGTTACCATCAATACCACTAGCGCCACGGTTGGCAAAAAGTTTTAGTGGTTTGGAGCGCTTTCCGAGCCAGCAATCTATATCTCGTATAGCCATAGAGTTTGCGCTGAACAGGACTCCATCTGCAGGGATTTCGCTCTTTATACTTTGTAAAATAGCCTGCTCACTTAATAGATCTAAATCTTTATTACTACTGCGTTTACCTATTGACCACGAATTTGCTTTAGCATTTAACTTTATTAAATTATCAGTTAAGAGCTGTTGTGTAGAGTTTACAGCTGGAGAGTGTTGGTTCTCTTTGAGCTCTGAATATAGTTCACTACAGAATAGTGCTGGTTCTATCTCTATCCGTTTAGTAGATAGTGAGAGTGGATCGCTCCAGAGCTGTCTATGCTGTATGGTTATAAACTTTTTTGGTGGATGGTTATGGAGGTATCTATTAAGTGAACTAGATAGGGGGAATTTACCAAACTGGATGATCCACTCTATATGCACCCCTATCTGGATCTCTTCACTTACTGCATCATAGTTTGTTATGAGTAGGTCATATTGTTGCGCTCTCCAGCGTAGATTGGAGAGTGAGTCAGCTAAGATCGGCACATTGAGCTGTTTCGATATTTTTTGAAGTTGTAGGGGGAATTTACTATTGTAAATCGCCTCTCCACAGATTATCAAGCCAGCACCAATTGATACTATTTCAGCACTCTCCTTAATTTGATAAGTTGGAATTGGCAGCTCATTAAGTGCTATATTCTCCTGAATTGGTTTAGCTGAAATTTCTGGCGGTAGAGTGGATGGAAGGAGTGGCTCACGAAATGGGATATTAAGGTGGAGTGGTCCAGGTATTATGTTTTGGTTAGAGTTGTTGCTGCCTAGTTTGCCAATAAGAGTATCTACTAACTGTTGAATATATTCATCGCTATTTTTTATCTCATCAGGTGGAAGAATACTTTTGTTGAAGCGTACTTCAGCTCCAAAAATATTGTGTTGTTGAATAGTCTGATTCGCACCGCAGTTATGGAGTTCTGGAGGGCGATCTGCGGAAAGTAGAAGTAGAGGCGTAGCTGAGTGGTTTGCCTCAACTACAGCAGGAAGCCAGTTAGCAACCGCACTTCCTGAAGTGCAGATTAGAGCCGTTGCTATCTTATCTACTTTACTTTGACCAAGTGCGAAAAATGCAGCATCGCGTTCATCAATAATTAACCAGTGTTGAGCATCTCTATTCCGAGATACTGCAAGAGTGAGAGGAGTGGAGCGAGAGCCTGGAGATATTACAAAGCGAGTAATTCCAGAACTTACTAACGATGCAATCAGCTGTTGAGACCATTGATAGTTGGCTAACCCTATATCCATAAGTACTAAAAGTTTTCGGGGCTTATTTTATGAAGCAGCTCTATAATCTCAGCTGGAAGAGGTATTGGTTCGTGGTTAATCGCAACATGGACGGTTCTTACCTGAGCTGCGACTGTCTCTCTATTATCATTAACTATAAATTTGGTAAGTAGAGTAAATGAACTGTTACCAATCATATCCACTTGAACAGATATCTCTAAAGAATCACCATGTCGAATAGGAAGTTTGTAGTCAGCTTCAGCATGGATGATGGGAAGAGAGTAACTTTTGTTCTCAATTATTTTAGTTATGGGAGTTCCATAAGATTCCATTATCTCTTCATAGCAGCTATGGGCAAGAGTGAAGAGGTTTGCAAAAAAAAGCAGTCCGGCAGAATCTACTTCATGGAGTTGAATTTTTCTCTTAATAATCATCGTGCTCTTTTACTCCTCATTTAACCATTTTCCAGTATCAAGACCGTGTGCTAACTGCTGCTCTGGATCTATAGCTAGGGCACACTGTATTGCAGAGTCTACTCCAATATGGCTCTCTAGAGTAGATGTTATTACAACCTCTACTCTATGTTGTTTGAACTGACGTGCTATTTTAACTGTGGTTTGAGGTCCACCGATAAGAGTAGGTTTGAGAACTACTCTACGCAGTTTATTGTTATTTAGTAGAGAGTGAAGCTCAAAGTGAGATATAGATTCATCTAGGGCGATAGGGAAGCTGCTTAGGTGTTGAAGTCTATTAATCTGCTCTAGAGTCGGATCTACTATTGGCTCCTCTAGTGATTCAACTCTATCTACTCCAGATAGTTCATTAAGAGCTCTGATAAATATTAGTGCCTGCTCCATACTCCATGCTTGGTTGGCATCTAATCTAACCCTGTAGTGAGAGGGCAGGGTGTTAATAAGATCTTTTAGGAGCTCTATCTCAGATTCAACACTCTCGATTCCAATTTTTAACTTCACTATGGAGTTGCCACTATTGTCAATTGTTGGTTGTTGTAGAGTGCCAGCTGCTTGGTTTACTCTGAGTGGTCTCACACTTTTTTGAATCTGGAGAGGGTTCTCTCCCAGCTTGCTCTGCAGGTCAATAATGGCAGATTCAACGCCACAACAAGCTGCAGGCATAGTGGTACGGTAATCTGCTAAGATCTCTAATAGTTCATTTAAAGTATATTTTTCTGTAATAGATACAAACTTTTCTAGTAGTGTTCTGCACTGCTCTATAGTCTCTGTTCCTAATATTGGAAGAGGTGCAGCATCTCCCTCTCCCTCTACACTATTCTTACCATCTTCACTTATAGATACCCAGAAACCATCTCTAGTGTTGAGTTCTCCCCGGCTAGTTATCCATGGGTGTTTAAGTTCGATCTGGTAAGGGGTGATTTTAAGTTTATACACCAGTGTTACTTATCATCTAGGAGTGATATATATGCAAGTAAGTTGTTAAGATCAGTACTGCTATACCCTATAAATATAGAGTCACTACTTGCCTCTTCATCATGAACTCGCTCTCCAGACTGGTATGCGTTGATCTGTTTGAGAAGATATTTACTATATTGTCCCGCTAGAAATGGGATATCTTTTTTCTCTTTACCCTCTCCATTTTGTCCGTGACAGCTTTTACATTCGTTATTATAGATGAGTTTGCCACCAGCATAATCACCGTCTATACGAGCAATATTTAGTAGTCTCTCGCTAAGGAGGAGTCTCTCATAAGCATTAAAATTATCTTTATCTATTATTGGTGGAAGTTTAGAGTAGAGTTTAATTCTGTTTATATATGCAGAGACATTCAGAAGGTCCTCTTCTGGTAGTTCGCGCTCTTTAGTGTATGGAACCATAGGGTGGTTAAGCCGTTCATGGCTTTTGAAGAGGCGGAGCTCTTTCTCTAGATATTTGATAGGAAGACCAGCTAAGCGAGGATACTCACCATCTTTTCCTCCCTCGGCATACTCACCATGACAGCCAGCACATACTTCATTTATCTCTTCGCCAATATCTAAATCAATGGCAACTGAGTTGTTTGTTAAGAGTAGAAGTGTGATTGCAATATATTTTTTCACTATATCTGGTCGCCCCTTTTGAAAATAAAGTATCCGAGAGTTGCGGTTAAGCTTCCTAATACGATTGGGTAGACGATAGCCCAAATTAGATATCCAACCTCTCCAAAATTATCTAGAATTAGATATGCAGAGGGACCAAGTAGTACTAGTTGAGGATCAAATAGAAGCATTGAAGCGGTACGAAAAACCTGTAGTGGATTGCTTAGTGCAATTGCAACAACTGTATCCACTGGAGCTTGTTGCTGAATCATAACTCCTAGTAGAATTAGGTCTAAGAGTAGGAGTAGGGTGAGCCAGACCATAAAGGCTACACCTTGAGCAATATCTGCTGAACGGGCTATGGTTGAGATTAGCATTCCTATTCCTAAAAAACACCAGGAGAGTGAGAATAGAAAAGCGGTGTAGAAGAGGAAGAGTCTCCAAGGTATCTCAATTCCCTCAAATATTCCCCAGATAATGGAGGCGGCCATCGCCATAAATACAGGTAAGAATACTACAATAAAGCGTCCAAATATCTTGCCCCAGAACCAAGATGAGAGAGCAACAGGGAGTGACAGAAGGTATTCAAAGACACCTGCTTCACGATCGCCAGCAACAGATCGTACAGTAGTTATGAGGATGAAGATCGGAAGAATCGCCATTGAGAGTTGAATGTAGGTTATGAGAAGACGAGATAGTCCGACAAAACCCATAACCCTTGACTCTGTTAGACCAAAGGTAAAGAGAAGGGCTATAATTCCCCCAAATATTAGCGAGTATACTAGGAACCATCTGCTTCGCAGTGATTCAGATATATCTGCTTTAGCTGTCATCCAGGTGTGTTTCATTCTGCTGCCTCACTATTACGATGATTGAGGCGCGCTTTAACGGAAGCGTTGAACTCCTCTTCTTGTTTAAATACAGCTTCTCTCATCTGAGTAAAGTTATATATGGTCTGTTCACTACTATAGGGTGAACTGTCATCCATACTATTGATGGCACTAAATCCATAATTCATTGGGGTGTGAGTTATACGAATATATTTGGCACTACGAGCTTCAACCCACTTATTGTCCCCCTTAGTGCTATCGAAATCATTAACCCAAATTTCAGTTGCAGGGTCACTCTTCCAGCTCTGCGTCTCTAACCAGAGTACAGCACACCCTATATCATCAAAGGTATATGCTTGATGGCGTTCACCACCTCTTATCTGCGCCCCATGTCTGCGATCACTAAGAGCCATTACGCAGCGGCTGCAATTGTCTCTATCCCAGGTTATCTCAACTGGTCCTGTTGCAGGATCCCCTCCACAGCCCAGTAATAGTAGAGTTAAGGTGGTGAGGATAGTTAAATTTTTTATCATAATTTATCTGTTATATATTCAGGGGTGATAATTTTATCTGCAACTACTTCACCACGATCTAGTTCTACTACTCGATTAACTAAGTTTGCAACCTCATCAACACGATGGCTAGAGATTAACATTGCACAACTATTAGCTCTCTCTTGGAGTAGTGCAATAACAGTTTTGCGTGCCTCTGGGTCAAGGTTGGCAGTTGGTTCATCCATTATAAGTAGAGCTGTAGGACGACCTAGTGCGATAGATATTAAGAGTTTCTGTTTTTGCCCCCCAGATAGTTTCTCAAAAGGGTGACGCTGGAGTAACTTTATATCTAATCCTAGCTGTTCTGCTACTGCTACCATATCAGCAGGGCTGCTCCCACATACGCTTGCTGCAAAGTTAATAAGTTGATCTACAGGCATTTTGAGTGGAGGAGGAAGCTGAGGTACGAATCCTATCTGTGCTAACACCTCTCTACGGTTGTGACGAGGGTCTAGTCCATTCACAGTAATAGATCCTTGAAAAGTATACTCTCCAAGCAGGCAGCGGATTAAGGTAGTTTTGCCAGCACCATTAGATCCCAGTAGTGCAATGCGCTCACCAGTCGTAATCTCAAGGTTAAGAGATTTGAGTACCTGGTGGCGTTTGAAGCTTTTACTAACTGCAGAGAGTTTTATCACTTGCTCTCTTCCTCTGTTTTCTTCTCTTCTATGGCTGTCTCTATACCCTCTTTTTCTTCTCCACTAGGTACCTTACTCAACCCTTTGAAATAGAAATTTAGCGAATCAGTTGGGCAGACATCTATACACATTCCACAACGAGTGCAGTCTGGCCCGAGCTGAACATTAAAGTCAGGAGAGCGACCTTTGATCGTCCACTCCAGCACATGGGGTACGAGACAGACCTTACGGCAATCCCCCTCATGGTGACAGTTGACCATATTGTAGTTTACTTTCATCGGAGATATTAACCCTACAAATCCATAAGTGAGACCTATAGGGCACGCATATTTACACCAAGCTCTGCGTGAATAGAATACTTCAACTGTTAGCAGAAAGAGGACCCAGAGTAACGCAAAGGTCGGACCATAAATTAAGGCACGACTTATGATTCCAGTAGGGGAGATTGCTTCATAGATGGTGTATCCAGTGCCGACAGTTAGGACTATAAATATAATATAGAGGTATACTCTAGCTTTACGACTAAATAGTCTGTTTTTTATTATCTTCTTCTCAACTAACTTAATATGAATCATTTCTCCAATTTCAGAGAGAAGATGATATGGGCACGCCCATGAGCAGAAGGTGCGACCTCCAAGTAAAATCCATAATATAAAAATAGTTATGAAGCCAATCAACAGGTTGATTAAAACTGTTTTATAGGCAAGCATAACTTGTAGTGCTGAGTTAAGGTCAGCCATATGAAAGCCGATAAAACGGGAGGCAGAGAGTGAGCCCTCTAGAATTTGAATATCTAGTGAGTAGGAGAATACGAATAGAAGATTAACAAATAAGATAGTTGCCCAGCGCCGTTTGCGCCATTTTTTATCGTGAGTTTCACGGAATAGTTCATGCTCTTTACGAGCCTTTACTTTATCGATCTCGCCACTATCCTTTTTACGCTGATGAACTGTTTGGGTTTCAGGAGATATTTTAGCTGGTGGCGTCTTCTGAGGTCTTTTACCCAACATAACATTGAGACAGTACTTTCCTATTTTCATGCTGTGCGCTCCTTAATAACAATAGATGGTGCAGCTGTAGGGCAGACCATTTCACATACTCCACAACCTACACAGCCCTCTAGTATAGTCGGACGGTATTGCAGTCCGCCATCATCTTTTTTCTCTACGGAGAGCATAATTGCTCTCTCTGGTGGACACTGATTTTTATCTCCAGATGGGGGAGCTCCAGCATCACATTGGTTGGCTCTAATCTCAATTGGACAGAGGCGTACGCAGAGATCGCAGAGTGGGATATCGAACTCTTGTTCATTCAGTTTTTGTGGTTCCCAGCGATCAATATCTTCAAAACGGAGCACTCCTTGATACTCTATGCCGCGAGTAACTCCCTTAAATCCTTTTTTCTGCATGGCTAAACAGCTGTCAGGTAGGCGCAGTTCAGCAACCCCCATTCTAGTTTCATGGGAGTAGTTAATTTCGTGAGTTAGAGCTCCAGTTGGACAGGCAAGAACACACTGGAGACCATCGCAAGAGAAGTCACACGCTTGATTGCGTGCATCAATATAGGCTGCTCCTTGCCCCTGGCCATCCATAATGTCGGCAAGGAATATGGCCTCTACAGGACATACCTGTACACACTGTCCACATTTAATGCAGGATGCAAGATACTCTTTCTCATCTAGCGCTCCAGGTGGGCGGAGGCGTGGAGCAGCATTGGTTAAGGTAGGAATTAAGTTTAGCAGGGAAAATCCAGTAACTCCAGCTACCATAGCAGCACTGCGTAGAAACTCTCTTCGTTCACGCTCTTTTCTAGTTAGGCGCGGTTTTGCGCTACTCTTCTCTGTTGGAGTTGATCTATCTTTTGGTTCTGATTTACTCATCCTTATGCCCTTAATTTACAGTTCTAATTGTATTGTTTTTATTGCTCAGTTTCTATATGTATACTCTGTTGCAGTGCTTTGAGGGATGCTCCCCACTCCCTTACTGGCGCACTATCCTCACCATTATCTACTTCTTCGTCATCTTCATTTTTATCTTGTTTTTGGTCTATTATCTCATCTATCTTGACATCAATTAACTCATCACTCAATAGCGGCTGTTCATCTCTAAGTAGCAAGATTGGCTCTGAGAATGGGGCGAGCCGCTCTAGAAAATCTAAAGAAGCGAGTAGGGGAGTACCTATGAAAAATTTAGCTTCTGGACGATCCATCCAGATTCTATCTGCATAAGAGTAGAGTTCATATGGTTGATCTCCAATTCCATCTTGGTTGTTATCAAAACCTTGATAGTCATCCCATAGATTATGTTCCCATACATTTTTAGTCGCACCACCATTACCATCCACAGATATCTGAGTGATATTATCTTTGAAAATATTGTTACGGGCAATATTTCCCCACCAAGGGGTGTGAAATAGAATGCCAATTCCATTGAAGGCGATTGTATTTCCCTCCATTATATTGACTGTATCAGGTTGGTAGGGGGAGACATCACTATAGATTCCAGTAGCACAGTAGAGAATTTGATTATTTATAATCTTTACATCACTGGTCTCCTTCATCCCGATACCCATTCCAGTAGTACCGAGAGAGCGGGTAATCTTGTTGTTGATAAGGGTTGCTCCATCACTGTACATCAAGAATATGCCAACTGAGTTGTTGTTATATTCATTACCCTCTATTAAGTTTCCTTGTGAGTACATAAAATGGAGAGCGTAGCGTCCCCCAGATGAACGGTTGTGAGAGATTGTATTGTTGCTAGAGTACCAGACAACCATATCACGACTTCCGATAATAGTGTTATGGGTGATGGTGTTATCAAAACTATACCAAAGTCGAATAGAGTCACCACGCATTCCAAGATCAACACTATTTTTAGAGCTAATATGATTGTTGCTTATAATATTATTTTTAGCCTCACCAAGGTCTATTCCAAATAGAGTCTCATCAATGATGTTATTCTTGATAACATTAAAATTACCATGTACTTGAATGCCTGAATCAATATCATTATGTGATTCACCGGAGTTGGTGAGACGAATATTTTTTATAGTAACTCCATCACTATGTAGGTAGATAACACTCCCTTTACCTCCAGCATCAATAGTAACTTCACCTCGTCCATCTATAGTGATAGCTTTATCTATCTGAATTGATCCAGTATAGGTTCCAGCAGGAGGAGAGAGGGTTCCTCCTTGAGGGGTTGCATCTATTAACTGCTGAAGTGATTCAGTGAAATTATCTGTAACACTGCTTGCCACTGCGTAATTTACAGTTAAGAGTAGAAGAGCTGTCGCGGATAGTATTCTACACAACTTCTTACGCGAAATATAGTCGTAAGCAGTCCTGCGTAATAAGCTGTAGTACAGCACCATCTGTTTTTATCTGAAATGAGTTATCTATTAGATTTCAAATGAATCAGAGCAGCCACTGCCAACACTACTGAATTTAGCATAATCAGCCCGAAACCATAGTTAGGATAAGAGTAGGTGGCAAACTGTGCAACCTTTCCAACCCCAAATACCGTTGGCATAAATGGTTTAACTGTAAATGCTCCCATCTCGCTTAGGTGATGTCCAAACCACCAGAGCCAACCAGCATAATCTAGAATAAAGAATATAGGAAGAGCCATCGGTACTAGAATAAGAACCCAGTTGAAAGCATTCTCCATTTTCCAGAGTCCGACAATGATAAGTAGCATCGCTCCAAGTAAGCCGATAAAGACTATATCTGTAATCTGCATCATTAGAGCGCTGCGCTCTACATCTGTCATTCCTACCTTATTAGACATAACCTCACATCGCTGCATAAACTCTTGTTGTTGTTGCTCTGCAGTCATTGTTGGGTCGCTTTTGATTTTGTCGTAAAGCTGGTGGAAGGTTTCCATTATAGATGAGTTAGCTCCAGCATTTGCTAGTAGATCGTTGAGCTCTTCAAATGGACGATCTTGAGTTGCATAGAGATCCACATAGGTCATCTGGTTTGCATATCTATCACATTCAACTGCAATAGTTGGAAAGTAACGAGCAAGGGCCTCTTCGTAACTTGCCTTAATTGCATCAACTCCACTCCAACCTTCAATCTCATTTGGAGTAAGTTCCATAGTACTCATTAAGTCATCACGGTATGGTGCAGATTGCTGTTTTAAGCCATCTTCACTATAGAGGGTTGTATATGCCCAGCCCGCTATCGCAATTGAACCAATGCCCATAAATGCCATCTTCTGTTTGCGATTGGGTAGAGCAAACGCTATTATCATTAATCCCAATAGTACAAATACAAATGGTGATACTGCTCGTTCAACTGGTGCGCCAGCTGCGATTGGGTACATTCCAACATAGTGGTTGATTGCATCCATCTCATGTTTACAGTTTAGAGCCTCCTCTTCATACTTCTCTTCAGACTCAACTTTTTTACATCCATTATCAACTTTATTGACATGGAAGTGAATCCTGATTCCTTGTGGAAAAGATGCTTCAGGATATTGTGGAGCTTTTAGTGAAACCCACCAGATTGGACTGTAGAATATTGCGATAAGTAGTCCAATTGAGACTAAGGAGAATGTGCCGATGACTAGGTTTTTATTTTGCATATTTGTCTGTATTTAATTTGTTTGTTTTGTCTGTCTGTATCTATTTTTTCTGTATTACTTTTTCTGTTTTCTAAGCGTAAAGTTTTCAGTCATCAGGTGGCAGTTAGAGCATTCGTAGATTTAACTTTGAACTGCCACTTGATAACTTTTAACTTCTTCTATTAATCGTAATCTGGATTAATCCATCCTACAGGAGCCACATCAGATTTAGGAACTGGAATACGAGATACGAAATCAATAACTGCTTTCATATCATCATCATTGAATCCAGCAATCTGTTTTACCATATCTGGATTTGCATTACGGCGTTTGCCATCGCGAATCCACTCAAATTGACGCAACATATATGCATAGTGCTGTCCCTGAATTTTTGGATAGAACTTCTCTTGGTCACCTTCACCATTCTCCATATGACACTGAACACAGTTATCTTTATAGAGCTTTTGTCCAAGTGCTAAATTGTTACCTTCACCTTTTCCGTTGTTAGGATTCATAGGTAATTTTGCGATATAGTCAGTAACATCAGCAATTGCTTGCTCATCACCAATTGACTCAGGTAGCGCAAAAGGGTACATGGTTGGGTTATCACGGTTAAGAGCACGAATATCAGCAAGCTGTTTTATCAACACATTTTTATGTTGTCCAGCAAGTTGTGGAAAAGTTCCATTGTCCATTCCCCAGCCCTCAAGCAGATGGCAAGCTGAACAAACTTCGTAGACTTCAATCCCATTTTCACGATTAGGAGCTAGTTTCATAGCTACGCTCTGCTCGCCTTCCCCTGTATTCCAATCTTTTACATCTTTAACTTGACCGCCAGCTATGGTTGTTGCACTAAAGCTGACTCCAATAAAGGTCAGTACAGTGGCAATGGTGGTTAATTTCTTCATCAATTTCTCCAGTTTTTTAATGTTGGTACCGATTACAGTACTATTTAAACATATTAGTTAAGATTAGCATAGATTATCTATTTTAGAGTTGAGAGCCATTCAGCAATTTCAGCCATCTCTGCATCATTTACTAGCCCCATAACACCTTGCATTGCAGCTGTCTGTCCATTGTTACGCGCTCCAGACTTAATATCTTTCATCTGGTTTAGAGCATAATCTTTGTTCTGCCCTGCAAGTATTGGGTAGATGGGGATAATAGGTGTTTTCGCATCTTTACCGTGACAAGACCAGCAAGTTTTAGCTTTATATAGAGCTTCGCCATCAGCCATTGCCGTTGTCGCTATAGATGAGAGTAGGGTCACTGCAGATGCAAGAACTACTTGTTTTGTAATATTCATAAATTGTATTCCTAATGTTATAAAAAATGTAAGGTTATTAAAGAGAATAAGTCATTCATTATATTCCCTAGCTTTAAAAAGGGGAAGAGTAAATTCTCTTCCCCCCTTCAAATCGTAAATTAGCTAATTAAAACTATTTTACAACTACAGCGCCATGCTCTTCCAGATAGGTTTTAGCACGCAGACCGATGTCAGCCGCTTTAACCTGATACTGCCACCACTGTCCAGCTTGTAGTGTAGCATTCTGGTAGTCACCACTCTTAGCAGATGCTTCAGAGTCTTTCTGCCACTTAGATGCAAAGCCTAACTGAGCCACAGCGTCATCAACTAGCTCTTTTACAGGTGCGAAATCAGTATAGTTTCTCTCTGTAATGAACTTAACAACACTATCGATCACATCTTGAGTTGCATGGTTAGTTCCAACCTGCTTATCGTAATCGGTTTTAGAGTAAGTTGTACCATCTACAATCTTACCTTCAACGTCTTTATAGCCTTTAGGTTTAACTAAGAGGTATCCTTCCATCTCCAAATGGAGTGCTGAACAGAACTCTGTACAGTAGTATGGGAACACACCTTCTATATCCGCAATAAAGGTAGCAGATGCTGTTTTACCTGGCTCGATAGAGAGGTTGACATTGGTACCATTAATAGCAAACCCATGAGTCTCATCTTCAGCTCGCTCTAGATTAGTAAGATGTACAATAACTTTATCACCAACTTCAGCTTCAATAGTCTCAGGAGTGATGTGCGAACGGATTACCGTACCAAACACCTCTACTGTACAGTTGTCACCATCACAAGTACGCACAGTCTTCTCGCGGCCAGCACGAGCTTTAAACTTAGAGCGCGTATCTGTACGGCTGTTCCAACCAGATTTATAGCGAATAGCTGGCTTCAGTTTGTCAGCTTTGATTGCTACTACATAGTGCGGTTCGCCTAGTGGTAGTGGCATATCATATAGAAGCTCCATCTTATCACCGCTAATATCGATCAGCTGATGGTTCTGCGGATGCAGTGGACCTACAGGGTTGAAGCGGTCAATAGCTAGCTTATTAAGAGAGATTAAGTACTTTCCATCAGGAGATGCAGAGTCACCTTCCATCGCAACTAAGTGACCAATATTGTAGTGGATAGATAATTTATCCAGTACTTTACCAGTACAGTAGTTCCATTTAGTAACTTGTGAATCAACATAGATTGAAGTAAAGACGGTACAAGGTTTTGAATCATACTGTGTATGAAGTGGACCTAAACCAACTGCTACCTGTTTATGTAGCGCATCTTTTAGCGATACGATCGGGATACCATATGGGTCATGTGCTTCATATTTCTCTGCATCGTGTGCAGTCATCATTTTATCGAAGCTGTAAACATAAGCGTGGCTATCGAGCTTACCAGAGACAATCATATATTTGCCGTCTGGAGAGACATCAATACCATGAGGACTTTTTGGCTCAGGAATAAGGAACATAGCCTTGTTTTCAACCATAGTATCCATGGATAGTACATCCATTCCATTTACAGGTTTACCTTTACCAGCTTTGAATAGTTCCGCAGCTTTTTTCCAGTTTACAACATGTAGGAAGTCAGTATCTTTCTGAGAACAACCCGCCTCATATGGAGGACGACCTTTTTCTATACCACCAACATAACGCTCAGAACAGAATGAGTTAGTGAAAGACCAGCCATCACTTACAAACTTACCAGCATCAGATAGATCTTGACTGTATGGAGGCATCTCAACTGTAAATGATTGAGATGGATCGATGCGACCTTTCTCTTTATCAAAACTCCAGTAAGTAACACCACCACGATAGCGATCATTGAACTGCTCTAGAGGAACAAACTCATTCTCATATGGGGCAGGGTACTGAGCGGCCTCAAGAATATAGTCAGTATTTGGAGTTACAAAAGCACCACCGTGCTCATTGTTAAAGTGAGGATTAACTACAATTTGCTTAGTCTCGAAATCATGGAGATCAATTACTGCTATACGAGGGTTAGCTTTATCATTGATGAATAGAAATTTTCCGTTATATTCACCATTAGTCTCAGAGAATGCAGGATGGTGAGTGTCACCAAATTTAATCTCTTTACCGTTAATGTTGCCCTGAGCAAGTACTGCTTTAGACTCATCATCAAAGCCATAACCTTGCCAAGGTTCTGGGGTAAATACACCAATATATTTTAGGATGCGCATAGATGGAACACCGTATACGATCACCTGTCCACTCTGACCGCCAGAGCTGAATGCGAGATACTCATCGCGTCCACCTGTTGGGGTGTAGGTTTTTGCTGCTGCAAGCAGATCCTTTTGGGTTAGGCCACGTTTTTTCATAACATCGTCTAGCGCGGATGACCACGCTGAGCTGCCTGCACCTACGGACACGCCTATGGCGACAGCCATGGTTAATGTCTTATTAAGCATAAATTATAGACTCCTTACTTTTAGCAACTATTAAGCTACTATAGGTTAATTGTAAAACTTCAGGTTAAATTTCAATACTGCCACTAATTTTTAGTTACTTTTATAGTAGAGGTATCCAATACAATGGATATGCAAACCAGTACCTAAAATTTAGAAATGTAATAATTATCTATTTAGGGGATTTTATCGTTGACCTTGGTCAATTTTATGAAAAAGATTAATTTATTTAACTGCATTTCATTTCTCTGTTTCAGTTATAGTTAGCCACCACTATCCACTGCTATAGTTAGGTGAATAGTTAGATAAAATTAACAAGCAAAGGAGTTTTAAAATATGAAAACAGTAAATAGTATAAAGATAGCTATTGGCGTATGTTGTGTAGCAAGTGCAATGAGTGTATCTGCAGGAACAACATTAAGTTGTGATATCGAAGAGCTTGACCGTCTTACCGGAAAAGTTACTCACAATTTAGATGAAAAAGTGGTTGTTCCAGATCAGAGTGGCCGTGAGAAGAGAGTGCTTAATGAAGAGGAGAAGTATGTTGCTTATGAAGAGTGGATAATCAACCCTCAGGCATCTATTTTTCGTTATAGAGGAAAATTGGATGGAGATATGGTCTCCCTTGAAAAGAGTATGATTGAAGCTGGTACTGGAATTTTGCGTGGAGAAATTCACTATAAAAAACTAGGTGAGCGTGTAAAAAAAGAGGTTACTTATAGAGGTAACTGCTATCTTGATAAAATTACTGCAACTGAATAGTTACAATAAATTTAAATATAGATTAATGAATTAATGGTGAAGATGATAATTATGACTAAGATATCAAATAAATTGAGCGCAGGACTGCTCGCATCTATGTTAGTGATGCTTGCAGGATGTTCTAGTGAGGGAGATGCTGTTGCAGAGGTTATGGTAACTCCTGGCTTTGAGGCTAACACTGTGGTCGAAGGGGAGGGCAGAGCTGCGCAGAGTGGTGATGAAGTTACTGTTCACTATACTGGCACTCTTACTGATGGAACTAAGTTTGATTCTAGTAGAGATAGAGATAAACCATTTAGCTTCACCCTTGGTGCAGGATCCGTTATTAAAGGCTGGGATGTTGGAGTAGTGGGGATGAAGCCTGGTGAGCAGCGCAAGCTAGTTATTCCAGCAGAAATGGGGTATGGTAGTCGTGCTATGTCAGTAATTCCAGCTAACTCCACCTTGCTCTTTGATGTGGAGTTGATATCTGCAGTTGGAATTAACAATATTAGTAGTTCTGAACTGAAAGCGATGTTGGCAGAGGGCAACTTAACTCTGGTAGATATCCGTCGTCCAGAAGAGTGGAAGAAGACCGGTATTATTGAAGGATCTAAGAAAATCACAGCCTTCACTAAAAATGGTCGCATCCATAGTGATTTCAATGATAAGTTCTTAAAGCGTCTTGAGCCAAAAGGTGAAAACGATAAAATTGTAATAATTTGTCGTACAGGAAATCGCACTAAGACCCTTGCCAGAGCCCTTGTAAAAGAGATGGGATGGCAAGATGTCTACAATGTTAAAGATGGAATAACCGACTGGATTAAGAGAGGTAATCCAGTAATTAAATAAGAGTTAAATAATAGTTAAATAGGTCTCCGCGCCTGTTTAGCTATTCTTCTATAACGAGGGTCAAAGGCTGCGATTATTCCTCCTAATGACATAATCAGTACTCCCAACCATATCCACTGGATAAATGGTTTGTAATATACTCGCATAGCCCAAGCTCTACTGTTCTTAATTGGCTCGCCCATCGCTACATATAGATCACGGAACAGCCCTTCATCAATAGAAGCCTCTGTCATCGGCATTTTCTGCACGGTGTACAGGCGCTTCTCAGGATGGAGTGCAGCAACTTGGTTGTTGTCACTATCATAGACATATACTAATCCTTTTGTAGTGGTATAGTTCGGTCCTTGCTCTTCAACTAAACCATCGAGAAGGAAGGTATAACCACCTGCCTCAACCTTGCTGCCTGGCTCCATACGAACATCTTTCTCAATACTGAATGCGGTAGTGAAACCGACCCCTATAATAAAAAATGCCAGTCCAGTGTGACCAACTAGCATAGCAAGTTGATTGCGTGAAAGTACCTTGCGTCTCACTTTTTGAACAAAGTCTGCAAACATGGTGAATATTATCCAGACTGCAACAATCATACTTAAGGTTAGCTGAATAGAGCTCTGATTGAAGATTAGATGTGGTAGTGATCCACCAACTACTATAGCTGCTACCAAAGCTACTATCTGTTTACTAGCTACACGTTTAACTTGATCAGCTTTCCACCTAATCACTGCACTAAGTCCTATTAGGAATGACATTGGAAGCATAATAGGGACGAACACATTATCAAAGTATGGAGGACCTACAGAGATCTTGCCCATATCTAACGAATCTAATATAAGAGGGTATAGAGTTCCTATTAACACAGTAAGAGTTGCAACAACTAAAAGTACATTATTGATTAGAAGTAGAGTCTCCCGTGAGAATGGTTTAAACTTACCGCCACTATGGATCATAGGCGCACGCCAAGCGTAGAGTGCAAGTGAGCCTCCAATTACCGCTACAAGGAAGAAGAGGATAAATATTCCACGAGTAGGGTCAGCAGCGAATGCATGAACTGATACTAGTACGCCAGAGCGGACTAAGAATGTGCCAAGTAGACTCAGAGAGAATGCAAATATTGCTAGTAGTACAGTCCACGCCTTAAAGGCACCTCGTTTTTCAGTTACAGCAAGCGAGTGGAGTAGGGCGGTACCCATTAACCACGGCATAAATGATGCATTTTCTACTGGATCCCAAAACCACCATCCGCCCCAGCCAAGCTCGTAGTATGCCCACCAGCTACCTAAACCAATGCCTAGCGAGAGAAATACCCACGCCATTGCTGTCCAAGGACGAGACCAGCGAGCCCAAGTTGCATCCAACTGCCCACCAATTAGGGCTGCGATAACGAATGCGAATGGTATAGCAAAACCAACATATCCCATATAGAGAAGAGGCGGGTGAATAATAAGGCCAGGATCTTGGAGGAGTGGGTTGAGATCGCGTCCATCTAGTGCTGCAGGAATAAGGCGTTCAAATGGATTTGAAGTTAACAGTAGAAATAGTAGGAATCCAATTCCAACAAGACCAAGTATAGCAAGTGCACGCGAGGTTAGAGTGAAAGGGAGACTTTTACTGAACCAAGTAACCGCAGCTCCCCATCCACTTAGCATAAATGCCCATAATAGTAGCGAGCCCTCATGGCCACCCCAGACTGCACTAGCCTTGTAGATCATTGGGAGGAGAGAGTTTGAGTTGGTTGCAACATAGCGTACAGAGAAATCATCAGTTACAAAGCTAACTCCAAGTAGAACTATCGCTATAGTCATAAACAGAAATTGTGCTTGGGCAGCTGGACGTGCAATTGCCATCAAATTAGAGATGCCGAGCTGTGCTCCGATAAGGGGGATAACTCCCTGCACAATAGCTATTGCGAGAGCGATCATTAACGCAAAGTTACCAATTTCAGGGATCATTGTGCACTCTCCTTCATCTTATTAATTCCATCTTGCATTCCCTTCTCCAACGCTTCAGCAACCTCGGGTGGCATATAGTTTTCATCGTGTTTAGCAAGAACCTCTTCTGCGACAAAAATTCCATCACTCCCAAGCTTACCGAGAGTTACAATACCTTGCTCCTCACGAAATAGGTCAGGAAGAATGCCAGTATAGGCGACAGTGACAGTTTTATTGCCATCATTAACATCAAAGTGAACAGTTAAGCCTCCATCAGCTTTGCGTTTGACGCTCCCTTCAGAGACCATTCCTCCCAAACGGAAAGTATGTTCAAGAGGTGCTTTGCCCTCTACCACTTCAGTTGGGCTGTAGAAGAGGTTAATGTTTTCATTGAGGGCTTTCATCATAAATGTGGCAGCAATCGCAACTCCTCCAATAATTAGAAGGATTAGGAGTAGTCTCTTTTTTCTTTTTGATGTCATCTTTGTATCTCTATAGTGTAAGTTATGTTGTGGTTATGTTGAGTTGAGTATATTTTATTATATAAATAATGTCGTAAATTACTTTAATTGTACCCTACACAAGGTGGAAGTAAGTTCTTTACGAGCGTTTTTTTTGTATCTCTCTGTAACACTACAACTGCCATTTAGGCAGTTGCGGTCATCTAAGGATAACAGTTTATCTCTCCTGTTGTCGAATATGTCTTGCTATACTCTTTTTAGCTTCACGAGTAGTACGTAGAGCTCCAAGTAGATTTAGAAGAAATACGGTTAAGGCTATTAGATATGAGGCGAGCACATATTTAGAGTGGTCTCTAATGTTGAGTGCAGCGATAGAGGTGGCACGAATATACCCCATATTTTTAGTGTCACTATCTGTAACAGGAGTTCCAGTAATATGCGCCCCCCAATGGGTGCGGAGTTGCTTTGGAAGTGTTCCGGTAAAGTTTATCTGCAGCTCTTTGCGGCCACTTTTTACAGTACTATCTTGAGTGTCAGCAAGATCTGCGAGAGTTATCTTATGCTCCTTTCCAGTAGACTCAATAGTTTTAACTTCTCCACGCATCTCAATGTTATCTCCAGCAGCACTGTTAGTGATAACTTCGGCTACAGTTAAAACTGGAGTAGTAGTGGTTGAGGTTGCGTGGAAACCAATATAGCCAACAGCTGCAACTGGAATAAGCCAGTGGAGTATGTTAGTTTTAATAGTAGGTAGATTGCGGACCCAGCTTCCTCGCGAGTCTTGCTGTAGGGTAAGTCCTCGAGCACGAATTAATAGAACTACGGCATAAAATATAGATAGAGCAAAAAGCATCAACAGCATAGAGCTTAACATTGTCATCTCCATAGATGGTTTAGCTATCTTAGATACTGTGGCTCCTTGATGTAGAGTATTCCACCACTCTACCGAGAAGTGAATAATTGGTATATTAACCACCCCAACTAGCGCCAATACCGCACTTGAGCGAGCTGCACTCTGCCTGTCATCCATTGCAGCACGAAGCGCCATGTAACCGAAGTAGAGAAATAGGAGAATCAATTCTGAGGTAAGGCGAGCATCCCACTGCCACCAAGTTCCCCAAGTAGGTTTCCCCCAAATTGAACCAGTAATTAGAGCAAGAAAGGTAAATGCTGCTCCAATCGGTGCGCTGGCTGCAGCTATGGTGTCAGCAAGTTTAATTCTCCAGATTAGAAAAATAGCTCCAGAAGTTGCCATGATCATATAGATCATCATAGAGTTAGATGCTGCTGGAACATGGAGAAATATAATGCGGTAGCTCTCTCCCTGTTCAGAATGGGTTGGTGCCATCGCAAATCCGACATATAGCCCTAAAACTAATAGCGCAAAAGATGTCGCTACAAGCCATGGCAGGAGTTTTCCTGACATGGAGTAGAAATGTTTTGGTGAAGAGAAGCGGTATATAAAATTTGGTAGTTTCATTCTAGATGTTTAAGTTTATCTGTCTAAGTTTATCTGTTTAAGTATGAGAAAATATTCAATTTAGTTAACTGGTACTGATACGAATAGATGCAGCAGTAGCTATAGGTGAGAGGGATAGGGTGAACATTAATAGAGCAGATAGTATATATATGTACCCATCAACAGCAAGTCCTGCTGCTGCTTCATTAACTGCCATTGAGCCAAAAATAAGCACAGGGATATAGAGAGGAAGCACTAGGAGTGAGAGAAGAACCCCCCCTCTTTTAAGACCTACAGTAAGTCCCATACCGATAGCTCCCACCAGACTGAGGATAGGAGTTCCCAGCGCCAAAGTTATCACTAAAGTTTTCATCGCTTCGCTTGGTAGATAGAGAAGTACCCCCAGTAGTGGCGCAGCAAATAGTAGTGGCAGACCAGTAATTAACCAGTGAGCAAGGATTTTTGCGAGCACTAGAACTGAGAGAGGGTGATGGCTCATAGTTATCTGCTCTAAGGAGCCATCTTCAAAATCGGAACGGAACATTCCATCAAGTGAGAGCATGGCGGAGAGTAGAGCGGCAACCCATATTATTCCTGGCGCTATAGTCTCTAGTGTAGATGGAGTCGGTCCAACTCCTAACGGAAATAGAGAGACTACAATTATGAAAAATAGTAGAGGGTTTGCTATCTCACCACGGTGGCGGAAGGCTAAAGTAAGGTCTCGTTTAAGCACCTGAAAAAATACACTGGATAGAGAATTGTTCGCCATTTAGGTGTGAGCCTCAACCATTTTAGACTCCATATTTAATTCTAAATTTAGGGAGCTATAGTAGTCACTATCTACTTTAAGAGGATGGTGAGTAGTTAATATTATTATCCCACCAGTAGCGACATGTTCTTCAAAAATTGCCTCTATCTCAGCAATTCCTTTACGATCCAATGCGGTGAATGGCTCATCTAAAATCCAGATCTTTGCTTTGGTTGCAAGTAGGCGGGCTAATGCAACGCGTCGTTTCTGCCCAGCTGAAAGGTGGCGGCAGGGTATATCTTCAAAACCTGAAAGCGAGAGGCGAGCTAGAATAGCATAGAGATCAACTCCATCTTTAGTTGGTGCGAGTGCTTGAGAAAAAAGAAGATTTTCTAATGCAGTTAGCTCTTCTTTAATTCCGTTATGGTGTCCAAGATATGATACTGCTGCGTAATATTCAGCCCGCTCTTTTGCAATATTATCACCAAGCCATAAAATGTCTCCCTCATTTGGAAGCATTAAACCGCATAACAGACGCAGTAGGCTAGTTTTGCCGCAGCCGTTACGCCCCTCAATCTGCAGTATGTTGCCAGGTGTGATCTCAATATTGAGATTGCTAAATAGAATGCGATCACCACGAATGCACTCTAGATTAACAGTTTTAAGTCCATTCTCCATAAGTAACAGTTAGCGCCGAAATGGGCTTCTAGTATTAGACTGTATAGTAGATAGTTGATTGGAGATGTTTGAGATCTTCTTTCCAATTGTGCTCATCTCTTCATGGACATCATTCTGGATTAACTGTACATTTCTAGTTGATTTACCTATCTCCATCCCCATACGGTCTATCCCTTTAATTATTTTACTAAACCCTGTGTTGAGGCGCTCAACATCTTGTTGAGCATTTGCAATCGGTATAGAGAGCTTATCTATCTTTTTATTAAGTTCAATAATAGCGAGCTGGTTTTCTCTATTCTGTTGTGATATATCGTAAACCATCTTAAACAGTACTACAGCTGCAACAACTAGAAATAGCCTTATAGGCAAGGGAGTTTTAAATTGTTCACTCATTCTGGTTCACCATCAATTCTTGCGTCATCTAACTTCTGCTGCTCTTCTGCCCGTCTATACCAAGTTTGAGCCATCTCCTTATCTTCCTCTACTCCATCACCAGAGTCATACATCATTCCTAGAGTAACCATAGATCCAGAGAGCCCCTGTTTAGCCGCCATGCTATACCACTTAACTGCAAGGTCTGAATCGACATCAGTACACTCTCCTTGGTGATACATAAACGCTAAACTGTGTTGAGCAAAAGCGTGCCCCTTCTCTGCAGCGCTCTGCATATATCTATAAGCCTTATCCGTATCCTGACTCCAACCCAGTCCATTCTGATTAATAATGGCAACTCTAAACATAGCCTCTGGATTACCTTGATCAGCTAATGGCGTGAGATGTTGCATTGCAAGAGCGAAATTTTTAGTCTCAAAAGCGGCAAGCCCATCAGCAAGCTGAAAGGATATGCTTTCAGCTATTGCGGTTTTGTCTATTGGTCTATCCATAATATAAAAGAGAGCTCTGGTTAATAATTAACTAAAAAACGCTAAATATAGCACAATAATGCTCTATAATGTCACTCTGTATGAAAAAAATAGTACTCTATATGGTATTGATATTTACTGCATCAACGCTCTACGCTGATGTGAATGATAATGATGGTAAGGTGTGGTTGTGGGAAGAGCATGGTGTCTCCCTAAAATTCACTCAACTTACACCACTACAAAGCGAGGCGTTTTTTATTGGAAGAGGCTTCTCTGCAGAGAATGCAGCAGTAGTGGGAAGCTCCTGTATGTTTCAAGGAATATTCCGTAATGATGGAGCCAAAACTGTAGAGTATAATTTAACCGAGTGGAAAGTTATTCAACAACAAAATCTTCAGTCACAATATTCTAAGCAAATTCTCGTTCGAAATTATTGGGATAAAAAGTGGGATCTATTAGATATTCCGGACTCCCCTAAAATAGCATTTCGTTGGTCGTTAATTCCTACTCAGCAGCAGTTTGAGCCTGAAGACTATAACTGGGGAATGATAAGTTTTGGGCTACAGCCTAGTGAAAGTTTTGATCTTGATGTAACCTTATACCTTAACGGATCTAAGCTACAAACAACAATTTTAGCAATGGAGTGTGCAAAGTGAGCAAAGTTAGAAGTAGAGTTAATAGTGCTGAAGCAGATGGTTTGCTAATAATGAAGGTATCGTTACTGATGCTCTCACTGTTAATTATGCAGCTCATCTCCTCCCCGCTACTTGCAAAAGAGAGTGGACGGAGTGGCTTAACCAAAATAGACGGAGTTGCTCCAGAGTTCGAACTCCTCGACTTTGAAGGAGAGACGCATCACCTGTCTGACTATAGAGGAGAGCCACTGATAGTGAATTTCTGGGCAACTTGGTGTCCTCCGTGCCGAGCTGAAATGCCCTCAATGCAGCGAGCCTGGGAGAAGATTAGGGAGGAGGGGATAGCTATGCTCGCAATCAATGTTGGCGAGAATGAAGATATGATCTTCCCATTTACCGCAGAGTATCCAGTAGAGTTCCCACTGTTAATGGACCTTGATTCCAAAGTCACCCAGCAGTGGAAAGTACGCGGTCTACCCACCACAATTGTAGTCGACCCTGCTGGCAGAATGGTCTACCGTGCAGTTGGAGGTAGAGAGTGGGATAGTGATAAAATATTGGACTTGGTGAGAGCTCTGAAATGAGTAGATAGTTTGTTGCTATACAGTAGACCACTATCTGTTATTCAAGTATTAATTAATTACTCTTTCAACTTACGGTGATCTATTTCGGTGGCTTATTACAGCAGGGTCCAGGCCGTGTTGCAGCATTCTCTCTGCCGATCTTATCGCTGTATTGATTTATTTTCCCCACTAATCTAGACCAGAAACTCTGTTTGATTACTACACCAGCCGCAACTAGGTGTTGCATTACAGATTCGTAATTGGTGGTTCTAATATCGTAGATGATCTTAACCTTATCACCTCTGCGACTCCACTCTATAGAGATAGTATCTGGAAGTTGGTTTATTTTGCTAAGATAGTCAAGTACTGCAAAGGTACGCCTTACCTGCCAAGCCCCGTTAATTTTTTTCATACTCTAATGATATATCTAAATTTGCTGTTTAATTTTACCTACCTTGTAATTTACTGTAAGTCTATATCTAAATGTTACATCTGTTTACAAAAAACTTGTTTATAGACATACAAGGTTTACATTCACCCGTTATAGTCATCCTTGGTTTTTTTAATTATAAAGATTTTTAGGAGAGTTATAAAGTGAGTAAAAAAATATTAAGTTTAAAGGGTGTATTGTCTAGTTTCATAGTTATAGCTGTAGGTTTTATTGGCTACTCGCTGCTCTCGGAAGGTGATCTCTACGCCAACCATAATAGCGTTGCAGATATGGGTAAGATATTCTCTCTTGAACAGTTGCCAGAAAAAAGAACAGTTATAGAGCACTCCTCTGGACGGAGATATGCGGGAACAGATAGTGGGCTGTTTATCAGTGAAGATGGAGGAAAGCAGTGGAGACACTCTTTTTCAACTCCACTACCAGTTACTTTGATAACCTCATTGAAGAGTGGAGATCTGTATACTTTTGTGGCAGGAAAAGGACTGCTTAAAATGGAGCGAGATACAAATCAATGGACATTAATAAATAATAAGTTAGGGTCTCAAGTTATACTTACTCTCTCTATTGAAGATGGAGATAATAGTAAATTAACTGCTCGTAATCAGTATGGTAAATATATTATCTCAGAAGATGGAGGCGAGAGTTGGAGGCGTGAGGATGGTTTGCCAAATATAACAACAGCAAAACTGCGGGCTGGAGAAAAGCTTTTCAATGAGAAGTGCCAGAGTTGCCACGGTATTGCAGGGGTAGGGGAGACCTATACAGTTGAAGCTCTTACCAACACAAAATATCTGATGGCTCCTGCGCTTGATGAGTCAGCACATGCTTGGCACCATACCGATGAAGCGTTGATTAAAACAATTTTAGAAGGATCAACGCGTCAGAGCAGAATGCCAGCCTGGGGAGAGGCGGGAGTGACGAAGCGTGATGCGGCTATACTTGTTGCTTATATCAAAAGTCTATGGGGAGAGCGAATTAAGGGGTGTCAAGGGGCGAAACATATGAGCTGTATGTAGACACATCAAGGTGTAAAATAGATAAGTATGAGAGATGCAAAACATATATTGGTAGTAGATGATGACCCTGAGATAAGATGGTTGTTGCGCGACTATCTAGAGAAAACTGGCTATCGCCTGACTATAGCAGCAGACGGGATAGAGATGTTTGCGGCACTTGATAGAGCTCCAGTGGATCTTATCGTGCTTGATCTTATGTTACCTGGAGATGATGGGTTAATTTTATTAAGAAAACTTCGTGTTAATTCAAATGTTCCAGTGGTGATGTTGACAGCAATGGGAGAGGAGAGTGATCGCATTCTTGGTTTAGAGATGGGGGCTGATGACTATATTTCTAAACCATTCTCTCCTCGTGAGCTATTAGCGCGTATTAAAAGTGTACTTCGTCGTACGGATTCACTTCCAGAGAGTAAAATTCAAGAAGATGTAACTGAGATTGTATTTGTAGGATGGGTGTTGAATCTCAGACAGCGACATCTGATTTCACCAGATAAAGTATTAATACCGTTGAGCGGAGGAGAGTTTAGGTTGTTGCGGGTCTTCTTAGAGCATGCTGGTAGAGTTCTTAACCGAGATCAACTGTTGGAATTCAGTCAGGGACGAGAAGCACAACCATTTGATCGCAGTATTGATGTGTTGGTGGGACGACTACGCAAACGGCTGCGAGAAGATCCAAAAAACCCACAAATCATCCATACTTTAAGAGGTGAGGGGTATCGTTTTGTTCCAGATATTACCTGAATCACTCTATGGTCGTCTTTTAGCAATTCTACTTATTGGGTTGATGGTTCCACAACTTCTTAGTGCGTTAGTTCACCTATATGATCGAGACACTTTAATCCATCAAACCATGGGGGCAGAGAGTGCGCAGAGAATTGGCTCGATTGTAGAGTTGCTCGATCCAATGGATAGTGTAGAACGAGATAAGATGGTAACTGCACTTAATGGATTTCCGCTTGAACTGGAGTTAAATTCACAATATAGAAAAGAGAAGGAACCTCAATATAGAGATAGTTCTGAGACTAAAAAATATGAAGGTGAGAAGGTGTATCTACTTTTTAAAGAGTACCTTCAGCAGAACCTGCCATCAGGATATGAAGTGCATATTGAGGTCGTAGAGGCGATGCTATCAGTTGAACATAATAGTATGAGCTCTCCTCAGCAGATGGTGAAATCATTTCATGTACAAGTGCGTCTTAATGATGGGGTATGGGTGAATTTCCACTACCACATCCCCAAAAAAATATTTGCTTGGCCTCTGCGTATGTTAGTGGCTCTACTTCTCTTAATGGTATCAGTTTTAATCCTAACATGGATTGCAGTGCGCTGGGTTACCCGCCCGATCTCGCTACTCTCAGATGCAGCAGAGTCGCTTGGTCGAGATATAGACCACCCTCCTCTAGCTATTGAAGGGCCAAAAGAGGTCAAAAAAGCAGTAGTGGCATTCAATACTATGCAGCAACGCCTTAATCGTTATATTGGAGACCGTAGTCGTATTCTATCTGCAGTATCTCATGATCTGAAAACCCCCATCACTCACCTCCGCCTCCGAAGCGATCTTATTGAGGATGAGTCTCTGCGTAGTAGTATTGAGGCAGATCTTGATTATATGGAAGAGATGGTACTATCTACGCTCGACTTTATGCGTGGAATAGAGAACTCAGAGCCGATGCAGCAGATAGATTTAGATGCACTGCTAGAGAGTTTACAAGATGATCTAGCTCCACTACAGATAAAGTTTGATATTGAAGGGCAGAGTACGCAGCCAGTTATAGGAAGAATTTCACAACTCAAACGATGTCTCACTAATCTGTTAGAGAATGGAGTGCTACATGGATCGGGAAGAGTCTGGGTAACCATAGAAGAGAGCAAGAGTAATCTACTTCTAAGTATAAATAGCGAGGGCGAAAAGATTCCAGCTGAGGAGTTGGAACGCCTATTCGAGCCATTTTACCGTATTGAAAAATCGAGAAGCAGGTTATCAGGCGGTACAGGTCTGGGGCTAAGTATAGCCAGAGATATAGCCAGAGCTCACGGAGGAGAACTTATTCTGTATAATAATCCAGAGGGAGGAGTAACTGCAAAGCTTGAGCTACCTTGGTATGATCTACCACTTGTCTCTTGAAAATGTAACTTAGGAGTAGTTAAAAATGTTTAATCGAAAATCACACTGGGAAGATGTCTATCAAAACAAATCTCCGCTTGAGGTCAGCTGGTACCAAAAGGCGCCGACACTCTCTCTTGACTTGATAGAGAGTAGTGGAGTTGTGAAGAGTGCCCCTATCATTGATGTGGGAGGGGGCGCATCGCTGTTAATCGATTCACTACACCAAAAAGGTTATAGTAATCTTTCACTACTTGATATCTCTGCTGCCGCACTTGGTTGTGCTAAAGAGCGTTTTGCTGCGCTGGATGCGAAGGATGCTGTCGAATGGTACGAAGAAGATATTACTCAGTTTACTGCTTCTCATCCATACAGCCTTTGGCACGACCGAGCCGTATTTCACTTTCTAACTGATCCAGTAGATAGAACAGCATATATGCAGAATCTGCGCAGCGCACTTAGCAGAGGTGGAGATCTAATCATCGCTGCCTTTGCTCTTGATGGGCCAACCAAATGTAGCGACTTAGAGATTGTCCAATATGATCGAGAAAAGATGGTCGCCGCAGTCGGAGATGGATTTGAATTTATCGGTGAAAGAAGTGAAAATCATATTACCCCCGCAGACAGAGAGCAGAAGTTTGGTTACTACCACTTCCGTTATATTTAAGAGGTATAATGGACAGATATGATGCAATATAAAGAGACAGCTGTAACACCACAAGGATGGATATTAATTTTTATCTGTTGGTTAATTGCAATGGGCGCACTATTTGGGAGCCTCTTTTTTAGTGAGGTAATGGGGCTGAAGCCATGTGTTCTCTGTTGGTACCAGCGTATCTTTATCTATCCACTAGCCATTCTATTTCTAGTTGGTATGTTTCCATTAGATCGCTCAGTAGTGCGTTACACTTTACCTTTAGCAACTTTTGGTTGGCTCTTCGCAGTATACCACTATCTGCTCTACTCAGGATATATTCCAGAGAGCTTGCAGCCGTGCAGTAAGGAGCTCTCCTGTGCTGAAATAAATTTAGAGTTAATGGGGTTTGTTACCATCCCAATGCTATCTATTCTATCTTATAGCGCTATTATCACTCTTCTACTCATATTTAAGAAAAGGAACACCTTATGAAAAATAAATTTATTGTTGCAGCTGTAGCAATTCTATTTGTCGGACTCTTTATCGCCGCCGCTGATCTCTACAACAATCAAAAAAATAGCTCCTTAAATAGTGCAACTTTAGAAAATATTGAGTATATACAGCGAGATTACTCTCCAACACTTGGCCCAGTAGATGCTAAAGTGACAATTGTTGAGTTCTTCGATCCAGCCTGTGGAACCTGTCGCTCCTTCTATCCATTAGTTAAACGCATAATGAGTGAAAATGAAGGTAGAGTAAACTTAGTCTTGCGCTATCTACCTCTGCACAATGGTTCAGATGTGATAATCACCATCTTCGAAGCGGCTCGTCTACAAGGACTCTTCTGGGAGACGCTAAAACTAGCATATAAAAGACAAGATGCTTGGGTGGTTAACCACATCTCTATACCTGCAAAGTTGTGGGGACAGCTTGATGGAATTGGACTGGATATGGATAAGTTAGCTGTAGATATGAAGAGCGTAGAGATTGCTAGACGAGTTAAACAAGATCTTGCTGATGCTAAACAGCTTAAAGTTAACAAAACCCCAGGTTTTTTCGTGAATGGCAAACCGCTAATCAATTTTGGCTATAAACAACTCCAGCAACTAGTAGCATCAGAAATTGATGAAAAATATCCCTAGCCCCCCAGGAGGCAATCTTTTGCCTGTCGGCAATTCACCTTGTGAACGCAACTGCCTAAATGGCAGTTGTAGTGTTACAAAGCATTACAAAAACCCCATTTTTTGACATCGTCTATTTACATTCCTCCCGTATACTAACCGTTCCTGAGATATTACGGTATTTCAATTATATTAGTTTAGGAGCATAAAAACAGTGTATAAAAAATTGATATTCACTCTTATCATGATGGGTTCTCTATTTAGCGGATTACTATTCGCCCATGGTGATTATGAAGAAGGAGAGAAGGTTACAATCTCTAATCTTAAAAATAATGCAGTCGTGACCAGTCCAGTAAGAGTACTTTTCTCTGCGCCTAAATTAAAAATAACTGCTGCAGGGGTAGATAAACACAACGCAGGACATTTTCACTTGATGGTTGATGTGGATGCGGATAGACAACTAGATGAGCCGATGCAGGAGTCTAAAAATCATATTAGACTCTCTAATGGTGAGCAAGAAACAGTGCTCGAACTATCGTTAGGAAAACATACGCTACAGCTGATAGTCGCTGATGAGGAACATACCCATTTTGAAAACTTGATCTCACCAAAAATTACGATCTATGTAGAGTCACAGTCTAATTGATCACAATATTAATTTGATCGTTTTACCGATATATTTTCTTCTTCGTTCTTTAGGGTAAAACGATTATCTGATCTTCGTCTATTTCATGCGAAGCGCTTAGCTCACGATACGAGCTACTTTTAACTATGTTGATAAACTAAGGAGTAGTACGATGAAGATGATGATAACCGCAGCAGCCATACTAATGGCTTTACCAGTTTTTGCAGATAGCGAGCACCCTGTAACAGCGCAACAAGCGCCCATGATGCAAGGTCAGCAGGGGATGATGAACCCTCAGATGATGCAACAGATGAGACAGCAGAGAGCCATGAATCCACAGATGATGCAAGGTATGATGGGGCAGCAGATGATGGTATCAAAGCAGGCGCATATGGCAAAAATGGAAGGGCATATGGCAGGGATTGATGCCTCTCTCAAAGAGCTAGTTGAGCTCCAGCGCAGACGATAGTCGGTGCTAAACAAAGCGGTATGAGTATGAGTTTTTTTGCTATCCTCTTGTTGTCACTCGTTCTCTCTGGCTGCGATATATTCGACCCAGAAAGTATTAGAGCGCGTAATTTTCTTCCACCTCCCACTTATCAGGGGAGTGTGGAGAGAGGGGAAGTCAATTATAAAAATAACTGTGCACGCTGTCATGGCGTTGATATGGCTGGAACGGCAGAAGGTCCTCCGCTTATGAATAAAACTTATGGCTCTTCACACCATGCGGATCTCTCGTTTTATCATGCAGTCAAAAATGGAGTTAAGCAGCACCACTGGAAATATGGAGATATGCCAATGTTGACTGGGATCAGCCCAGAAGAGGTGAGTGATATTGTTGCATTTGTTAGGTTTCAGCAGCAACTCAGAGGCATTAAGTAAGTATGAAGGAGACTGATATGGTGGTAGAATTTCCACTATAATCGACTCAATTTTAGCTGTAGTTGTAGTTTTAGTCAGCAATAAAAATATTTTAGGATGAAAAGAGATGGATAAAAAAGTAGTTGTATCGATTGTTCTTATGTTGGCTGTTTTAGGTTTAGTAGTGATGCAAGCATCTCAACAACCTAATCAGCAGGAGAATCAAAAGATAAGCCAACAGACATACCAACAGACAACAGATAGTAATATTAATAATGGCACGGTAGAGCGCTGGTATACTCAACAGCAAGTGGCACAAGGGGCAGATATTTTCAAGACTAACTGTGCAGCCTGTCACGGACCAGAAGCGGCATCTATCCCTAACTGGCGAGAGCCTGATGAGAGTGGTAACTATCCTCCTCCACCATTAGATGGATCGGCTCATGCTTGGCACCACTCCTTAGCACTTTTACAGAAGACAGTTCGAGAGGGCGGGGCTGCCGTTGGTGGGCAGATGCCACCCTTCAAAGATCTCCTATCGATAAAGGAGATTGATGCGGTTCTTGCTTGGGTTCAGACCCACTGGAATGATAAAGTTTATCAGATGTGGAGTGAGCGGAATGGCTAAAGAGACGCGCCTCTCTATCTCTGGAATGATGTGCGCTGGTTGCCTCTCCTCCGTTGAGCAGGCGTTGCAGGGGGTTGAAGGGGTAGAGTCGGCAGCAGTTAATCTTGGTGAGAGAAGCGCAATTGTTGAGGGAGAAGCTTCTGTTGAAGCACAGATCGCTGCAGTAAAAGAGGCAGGGTTCGGGGCGGCAGAGTTGGTCACCCTTGCAGATGAGCAAGCAAAAGAGCAAGCGGAGGCACGCGAGTACCAAAAATTGTGGTGGCGCGTGATCTCTGCTGGTGGGGCTGGTCTCACGCTATTTGTGGCAAGTATGGGTGGGTTTCTTCCTAGCATAGAAAACGGGCAGCCTATCTGGCTTGCGATTAGCGCTATCACTCTGCTGATTCTCATCTTTGTTGGTGGGCACTTCTTCAGCGGAGCGTGGGTAACGCTTAAAAATCGGCGCGGCAATATGGATACCCTAGTCGCAATGGGTACAGGCACCGCTTGGCTCTACTCCACCATCATCGTTCTCTATCCTGATTTAGTTCCATCTTTGGCTCGTCACGCCTATTTTGAAGCGGCAATTATTATTGTCGCACTGGTCTCGCTCGGCTCTGCGTTGGAGAGTAGAGCTCGGAGCAAGACCTCTTCTGCGATAAAAGCGTTGATTGGGCTGCAACCTAAAACGGCTCGGGTGCTACGCAATGGCGAGGAGCTTGATCTTCCGCTAGAGGAGGTTGGGTTAGATGAGACGCTACGGGTTAGACCTGGTGAAAAAATCCCATTAGACGGAGTGGTGTTAGAGGGGAGCTCTTATGTTGATGAATCAATGCTGACGGGTGAACCGATACCAGTTGCCAAGGAAGATGGGGGGCAAGTTGTAGGTGGAACTATCAACGGCTCTGGAACTTTTATAATGCGCACAACCCATATCGGCAGAGAGACGGTGTTGGCGCAGATTGTAGAGCTAGTGCGCAAGGCACAGTCGAGCAAGCCAGAGATCGGGCGCTTGGTTGATAAAATCGCCGCCATCTTTGTGCCGATTGTGATCACCATCGCTGCCGTAAGTTTTGCGCTCTGGCTCTGGTTAGGACCAGAGCCGCAATTCAGTTACGCGATGGTGGCAGCGATGACAGTATTGGTGATCGCCTGTCCTTGTGCGCTCGGGCTGGCAACCCCAATTTCGATTATGGTGGGTGTCGGGCGTGCCGCAGGGATGGGGATTCTGATTCGTAATGGTGAGGCGCTACAACAAGCCGAGAAGGTGACCACAGTTATGTTCGACAAGACTGGTACGATTACTGAGGGAAATCCTCAACTGGTTAAAATTGCTATTGAAGTGAAGAGTGGAGGAGTTAAAAATAGTGAGGATGATCTGTTGAGATTGGCGGCAGCATTAGAGATAGGGTCAGAGCATCCGCTAGCTACTGCAATTCTTAATGAAGCGAAGGTGCGTGGAATTTCAATTGAGGCTGCAGCTAATTTTCAGAGTATCACTGGAGAGGGGATTGAAGGCGAGGTGGCAGGTAAAAAATTACATCTCGGTAACCGCACTCTTATGGAGAGAGATAAAATTATCTCCTCTCATAGTAATAGTGAAGAGAGTGAGAATAGAGCTGAAGAGTGGGGCGCAGCAGGAATTACTCCCATCTATCTCGCCCAAGAGGGAGAGCTGTTGGGTATGTTAGGTATTGCAGACCCGATCAAGGCAGGGGCGGAAGAGGCGATTGCAAACCTAAAAGAGATAGGGGTGAATGTGGTAATGCTTACTGGAGACAACCAGAAAACTGCTGAGGCAGTCGCTACTCAGATCGGACTTGATAAAAACTCCGTTGTTGCAGATCTACTTCCAGCAGAGAAGATCAAACAGGTCGCTCAATTACAGCAGCAGGGGGAGGTGGTAGCAATGGTCGGAGACGGCATAAATGATGCACCTGCACTCGCTCAGGCGGATGTGGGGATAGCGATCGGTACTGGTACCGATATAGCCATTGAATCTGCCGATATCGCCCTAATGCACGGCGCACTGCAGGGGGTAGTTGATGCAATTACCCTCTCCAGAGCAACGATGGAAAATATCAAACAGAACCTCTTCGGGGCTTTTATCTACAACACGCTCGGTATTCCTATTGCCGCTGGGGTACTCTTCCCTCTGTTTGGAGTGATGCTAACCCCTATTGTTGCAGCTGCCGCTATGAGTATGAGTTCAGTAACAGTAGTTACCAATGCGCTTAGATTACGAAGTGTTAGGTTGTCAAAAGGAAGTAGAAGCTGAGGATTAATCATCCCAGCGTCCCACGCCAGGTATACGGACATCATGCTCGTTGAAAGATCCATCTGCTGCATTTAGGTGACAGCTTCCGCAGTTACTAAGTGAGCCGATTTTTGGGTTGTCGAGAAAACGGCGTGGAATCTCATCGTGTTCTTTTACAAAAGGACGGCTCTCTGTAATACGCAGTGGAATCTCACTATCTCCTTTGCGCCAGAATTGATACCAACGATCACTGCTGCCGTACTGTTGTAGATAGGCGCTGAGCTCTTTCTGTTCTTGCGGTGCGAGCTCGGCGTTGTCTCCGAAGTGGTTATCGAGAGAGCGCATCATATTCCCCCAAGATATTTTTCCTAGCAGGCTCGGTGGGTAGGCGATATGACAACTTCCACACTCTTCACGGTACTGATTGTATTCACTACTGCTGCGCATATAGGAGCGATTTCCCCATTCATCACTATCTGCTAGGGTTGGACTGCTTAATAGTGTGGTCGCAATCAATAAAGTTGCTGCTTTTCTCTGATTTTTTTTCATCTCTTTAATCTCCTGTTTTAGGTACTTCTCTATCGGTTAATAAATTCAAGTATCTCTCTTTTTTACTGTTTGAATTTTGCATAGTAAATAGCGTACAGGGTGAACCTTAAGAGGGACTTAAGATTAGAATAAATGTTAATGGTTATCTTAAGATTCACTTAAGGTTTGGTGTTTAGACTCTCTCTTATGGTTCGTTTTCTACTGACACTACTGACTATTTTTTCACTTTCGCTATCTCCCCTCTTGCTGGGAGAGATGGTAAATGTCGTCTATGCTGATGGTGACGGAGGCGATGGGGGGGACGGTGGAGATGGAGATGGAGATGGGGATGATGGAGGAGATGATGGAGGAGACGATGGCGGTGATGATAGCGGAAGTGATGGTGGCAACGATGGTGGAGGAGATGATGGTGATGGTAGTAGTAGTGGTTCCGATGATGGGGGCGGCGATGACTTTTTCAGCGAAGAGTTTGTAGAGTGGATGAGTGAGAGTCAGGGCGGTTCAGGGATCGCTTTTTACAGCGCAGAAGAGAATCTGGAGTGGGTCACTCCTGAAGCGGAGCAGGCACTGATTGCCTCACATTGGAACCACTCACCACGACAGATGTTTGCCACTAAACCAGCCACTCAACCATCGACTCAGAAAGTAGCGGTTGAGATCACAAAATCTCCATTTCCACACGACACTCTAAATCTAACCTATGCCAGAACAGTTGAAAATAGTGAAGATGATATTGCCGTCATTATCGGCAATGCCAACTATCAGCAGTTTGGAGCCAAAGTACCTGATGTGACTCCCGCTTACGCTGATGCAGAGGCGTTCACCCGTTATGTGCGTGAAGGGTTGGGAGTGCGAGAAGGGAATATTATCCACTTGAAAGATGCAACCCAAGCGCAGATGATGCGTCTCTTTGGTACCGAAAAACATCCAAAAGGACAACTCTATGATTGGGTCAAACCGCAACAGTCAAGAGTGACACTCTATTTTTCAGGGCATGGGGCCCCTGGGGTTAAGGCGAAAGAGAGCAACTATCTGGTGCCTGCCGATGCAGATGGAGCTCGACTTGCCCTCAACGGTTATCCGGTTGAAGAGCTTT
Organism: Thiotrichales bacterium; assembly: GCA_018658305.1. GTDB lineage: Bacteria > Pseudomonadota > Gammaproteobacteria > Thiopontia. Next base: position 44,190 of record JABHVM010000011.1, read on the forward strand.
ACCAAAATCTTTCCAAGCTTAACGCCCGTTCAGTAACGGTGGTACTGGAGGCGTGTTTCTCAGGGGTGAGTCAAGATAGTCAAGTAGTTACCCACGCCTCACCGATCTTTGCGCAGCGCAAGCCGACCACCATTCCCAAAGAGATTACCGTGATCTCAGCTGGAGGTAGTGACCAGATCGCCTCTTGGGAACAGGATCGTTCTAATGGACTCTTCACTAAATACTACCTCTATGCGATGAGTGGCAAGGCAGACCATCCCCCTTATGGAAATGGTGACGGACGGGTGAGCCGTGATGAACTGCAACGCTATCTCGATAAAACCCTAAGTTACTGGGCACGCCGCTACTACGGGCGAGAGCAGGTGGCGCAGATTCAAGAAGGAAAGAAGTTATGAGAAAAATGGTGATGAGAATGCCCATGCTACTGCTCTCAATTTTTATCCTAAGCGGTTGCGTCTCAACGCCACCAATGCCTGAAATGAAAAAAGGGTATCTCACTCAACCTGCAACCCTCCCCCAATATCGTGCGGGAGACACCTTCATATTTAGTGATGGGAGTGTAGAAAAAGTCATTGCTGTTAGAGGAGAGAAGGTTGATTGGGAATCACGGGGAGGCGCTTTTCGTTACACGACATATCGAAACTTTATCCTCCCTAAACAGCAGTGGGAGACAGAGACAAAAGAGGTGGTGGTTCAATACAGTGGTGAGCGAAATATTCTCTGGCCGCTTAAGAGTGGAGAGTCTGAATATTTTCCAACAACTGTTGTTGTAAATGACAAAGTTAATTTTTCTAAAAAATCTTATCTGCAGAGCTGGCGCTGCCAGGTAGGAGGGATCTACAAGATTACATTGAAAGCGGGTATATTTGATGTGCAGAAAATTGAGTGTGATCGCAATACCTTGATGGGGCGCTGGATGCAGACCCGTAGTTGGTTCTACGCTCCTGCACTGGGGCACTATGTGCTCCGTCTCGATGAGTACGCCCCTACCTCCTCTCGTCGTCATATTCAGCGTAATAAAGAGTTGGTCGCCTACATTCCCTCGGATCAACATATAGCTTATGGTGAGGGCGTCTCACCTGAATCCCACTTTCAGCACTCATTGGAGAGTCTCCCCTCTGGTGAAAGCAGTGAATGGAGAGATGAGAGTGATCGCTATGCACGAACCATCACCATGCTTCGCACCTTTCGTGCAGATGGAGGGAGATACTGTCGTGAGTATCGAATGGTGAGAAGAGATGATGGACGAATTCAAAGTTATCTTGGAAAGTCCTGTCGTGGCGAAGATGGGCGCTGGCACATCGCCGTAGCAGCCCTGTCAACGCACACATGAGGGGCGTGCGTTAAGCCTCCCTCTCTATGCTTTTATTAGCCTGCTCTGGATTCTCTAACTGCATCTAATATATCCTGAGTAGTTGCTCTGGTTTTAATGCCAGACACATCAAAGGGTGATTTTTCTTTTTTTGTTTTTGGAACTATCGAAAAAATAGAGCCGTCTCTTCGCCGAATTTCAACCTTTTCATTTTGAGCAGTGTTTAATAATTCGGACAGATTTTGCCGAGCTTCTGAATAAGTGAATACTTTCATGCTTCTACTCCACAACTTCGATTTTAAGATCATATGCGACTTGTTTCATTCTTTTATCCAGAGTTATAAGCGGACATGAGAACGGTGTTTGTCAAGGTAGTTGTCTGTTTTATTCATGCTGCTTTCAATAAAACAAGCTCTTCAGCACTGTACTTTTATTTTCTACTTAGATGTAGGGCAGATAGAGATTGATGACAAACCGATGTTGGTTTGCAACCTATAGCACTAACGGCTAAAGAGCGAAAAGGAGGTAAGCGCCTTAAGGTTCTCTTAAGGTTGAGCGTTTAGACTTTATCATTATGATGCGTACATTACTCAATCTGTCTGTTGATCCTCTTGACTCTCTTATTATTTGGGGGCTTGCTTTGGTCTTGATGAGCAGTGCAGAGGCGGTGATAACGGTTGAATCAGGCGCTTACATCTTCACCGCAGAGATGAGTGCCGAAGAGGGGTGTGGTCAAGCAGTTGAGCGGATAAAGTTAGAGAATATAGCGGAGCAGTGTGGTGCACATCTCTCTGGTGGCAAGTTAAGGGCGCTGGGTGATGGATATGACCTTCTTGATCAACTCTATTTTGAGTCAACTGCTGGACATCTGACCCAGTTCAAAATAAAGAAAAAAGAGGTGATACTGATTAGCACTGGATCAGAAGCCCCCCTCTTTCGTTGCAGTGTAGAGGCGGCGTTAGAGGTGAGTTGCAATCAAGGAGAGAGGAATCCTTACTTTGCACCGCTCTTTACGGAACAGATCTCCCTTAATCAGCTCTCTTTCAGAGAGGGGGACGAAATGAAGATTTTCATTGATGTGCCGCAACCGATGAGTATAACGGTTCTTCAACTGCTCCCATATTTAGAGAGCGGTGAACAGGTTTGGCGAATCTTTCCAAACTTATACCAGCCAGAGGGGTGGGTGGAGAAGGCGGAGCAGTTATCCATTCCAAATCAAGAGGGTGAATATCAGTTAATTGCCAAGCTTCCTATCGGCAAAAATCGTGTAGTTGAGGAGCTGGTGGTGATTGCAATTGATGAGAAAGGAGATAAAGATGAAAAAATTAAGTTCCCAGATCAGATGAGCGTGGAGCAGTTTCATCAACTGCTCGCTGAGATTCCACTCAATCAACGCAGAGAAAAATTTATCCCTTATGAAATCATTAAAGAGAGGTCTGTCCAATGAAGAGCGTTATTCCTATTAGAGGTATCACTGTTGCCATGCTCGCACTGTTAGCAATCAGCGGCTGTTCGACTAGATATGTTGACCTGGGTGAAGGAGAGACTCCTTCCTCCAGTGCACTCTCTACCGAGGTGTTGTTTGAAGTGCACGATGCGTTCTATAACCCCACCCCACTTTGTGTAGCAGTGCTTCCACTGCAGGGGGATGCAGATACTCTAAGACGAAGCCAAGTGCGCCGCACACTCTATGCTCATCTATCTCCACGAGGTTTTCGTGATATTGAGATCGCACGAGTGGACTATCTTATTCAGAACAATGGGCTTGATGTTGAGCAGGTCGAGGATAGGGCAGCGTTAGGGCAGCTTCTAAACTGTGATGCATTTTTGATGGGAGAGGTGAGTGGCGGCTCATCTTTCTACGGAGTCTACTCCAAAGTGGAGGCGGCAGCCAAGTTACAGATGGTGAGAGCGGTTGATGGGGAACTATTATGGGAGTCTCAACACCACGCCACTCAGCAGGATGGGGGGCTTCCGTTCTCACCGATTGGAATTGCTGCGGGTCTCTTCGATGCAGCAAGAAATGTTGAGAATGAACAGATCTTGAGGGTGATGGATGACCTCGCTCGACGAATGATGAGCACTATACCAGATGTGATGGTCAACTATAGCGATGATGAGGCTCTTAACCATTTTACCTTAGAAACAGAAGATCGCTGGAAGGGTGATCTTGATCAATATCTCGCTTCTAGTTCTGGGGCTGCTAGAGAGAGTAAACTGCGTAGACTCCTTGCAGAGCAGTCCTTAACGACCTCTCAACAGGAGGAGGTCTATCAGAGGTTGACTACTGCTAGCGGTAAGGCGAGAGACTATCGAGCGTGGGGTCGTAATCGATTGAAACAAGGCTACTATGAGGGGGCGTTGGAACAGTTTGAACGGGCGATTGAGATTAAAGAAAGTGATAGTGAGGCATGGTTTCTGAAAGGTCGAGTCCTAACCAAACTCAATCAGCTTGAGCAAGCGGATAGCAGTTTTGTCAAGGCGATTGCCCACAATCCAGATCGTGATGATTACTATGCGGCACTCGGTTACATTAATTCACGGAGAGGCGATATGGCACGGGCAAGAGCCGCCTATCAGATGGCGATTAAATATAATCCAGAGAGCGGCTTTGCTTGGTACAACCTTGCAGTGAGTGACTATAACGAGGGTAACTACCGAGATGCTACCGAGCAGTTTTTCAATGCTGGAAGCTTCTATCTCAAGCAGGGGCGAGTTGATCGCGTGGAACAGGTGATTCTAGATCTAAAGGATCTCAATCAGAAGAGAGATGGAAGCCGCACCGTACTGAAGTATATAGCGCGTCTGGAGAGCGATCTTGAGGTGTGGGTTGATAGTAAATAAGTAGCACTATCTCCCTTGCTAAGAGAGAACAGGGAGGTATGTAGACTCTATTAATAGGCATTAAGTTTTTGATATTTTTTAATTGATTAGGAGAAGTAAGATGAAGATAGATGATAGAGAGCATAATTTAGTCCGTAACGCAGTCACCGCAGTTTTATTAAGTAGTGTACTGGTAGGATGCTCCTCCATCCCTGAAGTGGGTACCCCAGCATTTAGCCAGTATAAAAAAGAGCAGCGCGAAGAGCAACGGGTCGAGGTGATGGAGGAGATGCCAGACTGGTTTATGGAGCCTCCAGTCGGAGATGACTATCTCTATGTCGCCGCTACTGCCATCTCTCCCGACCTGCAGATGTCAATAGACAAAGCGGTGATGGATGGTAAAACTAATCTCGCTGATCGATTGAATAGCTTGATGAGCGGAAAACTTAAACGCTATGTAGAGGAGAGCGGTAATGTAGAGAATATAGAATTTGTACAGCAGATGGAACGGATTAGCCAATCCCTCTTTACCGATGTCAACACCTCTGGTTACCGAGTAACTGAGAAGAAGTTGATCAAAGTGCAGAAGGGCTACCGCGCCTTTGTATTGATCGAATACCCGCTAGGTAATGCTAATTATGTACTAGTGGAAGGGGTTAAGAAAAACCAGAAAGCACATGCCAAACTTAGAGCAAGTAAAGCATTTGCTGCATTGGAAGATGAAATTGAAGCCGCTAGAGGCGTAACCAAAAACTCTAAATAATTACCCACTCTTTAAGACTCCCTTAAGGTTGGAGTATTACTCTATCCGTTATGAATTTACAGATAATAGAAGAGAGCGGGGCAGGGCGAATTCAACTCTGATAAAGTTACGGCAATGAATAGTGAATTTAGAGTTAGTATGGATTGTCTAGTCGATAGTGCACTGCGCAAGCAAAACACAGCTGCAAAACTGTTTATCCGAAAATGAGAATTTTATTAATAGAGGATGATCCACTACTCGGTGATGCTACTGAGGCAGGGTTGAGCCATGATGGTTACACAGTCGAATGGATGCACAATGGAGATCACGGCGACTCTGCGCTCAGAAATGAGAGCTTTGATGGGGTGGTGCTAGATCTTGGGCTACCTGGTAAGAGCGGGTTGGATATTCTACAGGCAATGCGTGGACGAAACGATACAACCCCAGCGCTGATTCTAACCGCTAGAGATTCAATAGAAGATCGAATCAAAGGGTTAGATAGTGGTGCTGATGATTATCTCATTAAACCGTTTGATTTAGATGAGTTGAGTGCGCGTCTAAGAGCGTTAATTCGGCGTGCAGCTGGACGGAGCTCTCCACTGATTGAGATTGCCACAGTTGTGCTTGATCCCGCCACCCATCTGGTTACTTTAAATAATGAAACGGTGAATCTCTCTCAAAGAGAGTTCTCACTACTTCAACTCTTAATGGAGGCAGCTCCCAGGGTGCTCTCACGCAGCTATCTGGAGGAGCATCTATACAGCTGGGAGAGTGATGTTGGGAGTAATGTACTAGAGGTGCATATCCACAATCTACGCAAAAAACTGGGAAAAACTTTTATCCATACGATCCGTGGGGTTGGTTATAGGGTTGAAGAGGAGAGCGAATGAACTCTATCCGTAATCGCTTACTCTTGCTATTACTCGGTGTATTTACCTCTGTTTGGGTGGTGATGATGGGTTATATCTGGCAAAACACAGAACACGAAATTGAAGAAGTTTTTGATGCACAGTTGGCTCAAGCATCACTGGTGCTATTGGATTTGACGCAGCATGAAATTACAGAGATGGATCTAGACGATTTCCGTTCGGATCTATTTGGCGCAGAACCTGTGCATGAATATGAGAAGAAAGTAGCATTTCAAGTTTGGCGTGGTGATAAGTTGTTGCTGCGCTCCAATAGTGCGCCCGCTACTCCTATGAGCAGAGTGGCAGGTTATAGTAGCGGAGAGATGGGGGGTGAGCGTTGGCGTTTTTTGCATCGAGTTGATACGACAGGTGTGTTGATCGCGATTGTGGGCGAACAGTACGAAATGCGCAATGAGTTAGAGGAGAAGATTATACTGCAGCTCTTCTGGCCCATTACCATAGCACTGCCACTGCTTGCATTGCTAATGACACTTGGAATTACTCGAGGGCTCCATCCGCTCAAGAGTCTTGCTGCTGAAGTGGCATCCCGTTCACCGACTCAGCTTGAAGAGATTACCGCCAAACAGGTTCCACAGGAAGTCTCCCCACTCATTGATAGCATTAATACTCTATTAAAAAGAGTGGCGCAGACGATTGAGGCAGAGCACCGCTTTACTGCGGATGCTTCCCACGAGCTGCGTACTCCACTCGCTGCAATTAAGACACAAGCACAGGTTGCAAAGCGGACAGAAGGAGAGGTCAGTGATAGCGCTTTAGATAAGGTGGTTGAGGGGGTAGATCGAACCTCACACTTAGTGGAGCAGCTCCTTACTTTGACACGCTTAGATCCTAGTGTGGTACAGCGTTGTTTTGAGGAGGTTGATCTAACAGTTATTTCAGAACGAGTGATGGCAGAGCTGGCGCCAACTGCGTTGGTTAAAAATATTGAGCTCACAATGGTTGGGCAGCGTGGAGAAGTAGTTAATGGTTCAGCTCCACTGCTGCAGATACTATTAAGAAATCTGATTGAGAATGGTATCAACTACACCCACTTTGGTGGAAAAGTAATCGTTACAGTTAACACAGAGGGGGAGGAAATAGTATTAAAAGTTAGTGATAATGGCTTGGGTATTCCAGAGGATATTCGACAGCGCGTTTTTGACCGTTTCTATCGGATAGAGGGGAGTAGTGTGCCAGGTTCAGGGCTAGGTCTCTCTATCGTAAAGAGAGTTGTTGATATTCACGCTGGTACCGTTGAAATAGAAGGAGAGCAACCTCACGGGACAAGAGTAGTTATTGAAATTTAACTCAAGCTAACTCTTGTTTGTTTGCTCGATAGGGGAGTGTGATTTCAATCTTCAATCCCTTGCCGACACCTTGGCTATCTGTATTGATCTCGCCGCCTAGACTGTGAATGAAGTTAGAGGCTGAGTGAAGTCCGTAGCCGCTCCCTTTCTGCTTGGTGGTAAAGCCGACATAGAACATCTTTTTAAGATTTTCAGCCGAAGCTCCACAGCCGTTATCTTCCACAACTATCATAAACTCTGTTTTGCTAACATCTTTGGCAGTAAGTTTAATCTTCCCCTGTTTTATAGTGCCTCTCTCCATCTCTTCAAGGATAGCTTCAAGGCTATTTTTAAGTAGATTGAGCAGCATTTGGATTAGCGGATTGCGTGGGAGGTAGAGGCTGGAACTCTTTAATTCATCATGGTACTCAAATAGAACCTTGCTTTTATTGAAACGATCTTTTATTAGATTGACAGTATCATCTACCATTGCATCTAAATTGAATTCAGTAGCATTAATAATAGGGCGTGCTGCACTACGCTGAATAGATATAATTTCTCCAATATGAGCGATACCATTTTGCATTCTCTCCAGCTCATCTCTGTTTATACCGCTGTTACCTCTTGCTTGCGCAAGCACCCCTTTGGCACCGTTTAGAAATTTAACCATCTCTGCGATCAAGGGGGCGCGCTCAACTTGACTCGCCTCAATTTTTTCAGCGTATCGTTCGAGGATTATCTCCAGTTTTGCTAGTCGTTCAAACTTATTGCGTAGTGAAAGTATTTGTCCACTCATACCGGTAATGACATTGCCGATATTGTGAAGAACTGATGCCCCCATCTCGGCAATGCCAGCTTGGAATGCAGTGTACTGCTCCTGCTTCTCTGCCCGCTGTTGCGCTTTCTTAGCCTCTACTTCACTACTAATATCTATGATAGTTGCATTGAGTGTTTCATTCTCATCAACCTCCATCCGCACCAATCTTACAATAGCTGGGAATGTATCACCATTGAGGCGTTGATGTATCCACTCAAATTCGTGATCTCCCTCAATTAAAGCATGCTCAATATGGTACTTGGCGAGATCGGCAGAAGTTTCTCCATTAGGCTGATATTCAGGCGAAAGTTGTGATGGGGTAGCGTTAATAAGATCCTCCTCACTACTGCATCCAAACATTTTAATCGCAGCAGGGTTGCCTCTTTTAAAACCCCACATCGGTGGAGCAATCGTCATAATTGCATTATAAGAGGTCTCAAATAGGGAGCGAAATTGATGCTCCTGTTCAGCTAGTTTTTGCTGCGCCTCTTGAAGTGTGAGGATCTCACCTTTCCTCTCCTTTAACTCCTCTGCCAAACTCTCCATTTGAGCGTGGATAAAAGAGCCAGATTGATTTTTCTCATTTTGTAGTTTACGCAGTTGAGCTTTAAGTATCTTATTGCTCTGTTGTAGCGACTCAAAAGTGACAGGCATTCAATTTTCCTATTTAGTAAAGCCAATGGCAACCATGGTCTGATTGATGTGGAGTCCGTTAAGCTGCTCTCCATAAGTATCAAATCCGATAACATTAGGGGCGTAGTGCTGGAGTAGAGTACCCCACGCTTGACGCTCTTCCGCACTTTCAGTCTCAGCTTTACAGAGAATACAGCTGAATAGTATAACTAACTCAATCTCTCCTAATTTATGTTGAAGAGTGTCGAATGATTTTTTTAACTCTTGGAGCGGCTCCTGGCGTTCTCCTTTCTCTAGCAGTAACCCTTGATCGACTGCGCAGTAAAAGGTGAGTGAACCATCCTTCTCAACTTTTTGAATAGAGCGTACATAGATCTCGCCTTGTTCACGATAGATGAGTGGGGATTTTCCAAAGTCAAAGGTATTTATCTCCTCAATACCAACCCCCGTCATCTCTGCATAGACCTCTGCTGCGGGGCGACCGTCTAGAGTTTTAATATTACGCTTCTCAGGATTGCTATCTGTGACTATTACATCCTCTCCTGCTGGCTGGTAGTGCTGATTTTTTATGATCGCAAAGGGGTGTGCAGACTCTCCTAATATTACTACAGCCGCCTCACTATAAGCTTTCCCATTAGCGATCTGAGTAGTTTGTTTGAACTGTAGATCATCACCAGCAGAGCCACCAAGTAGCGGAACCCCTTGTAGATAGGTTGTAACCGCTGCAGTGATCTTCTCCTCCTGCATCGCCAATCCATCTTGCAGAATGAGTGCAAAATGTTTTTCTGAGTTGAGTTCGTCTCGCTCTAAGTTATGTAGAGAAAGAAGCTCCTCCACTAGTTCTCCACCATCTGCAGGTTCGAAGTTACGCACATCTTCAAGTACGGCTGCTTGCCAGTTAATTGTAGGTGAGTGGATTCCCATGATAACAAGGCTCCCCTCATAACGCTCTGCATCAAGAAACTCTCCTGCAGTGGAGCAACCCGCCATCGTCACCTCTGGAAAATGGTGGTGTAGTGTAGCGGCAACTTCGTTGGAATTTTGTTGAGTAGAGTAGTAGACTAGAATAAAGTTTAGCTGTTGACGCTCAGCAGTGCTCCAGTTACTAATAGCCTCCTCGACCGCCTCCGCACCATCTGATTTGTGTGATACACCTTTGATAATCTTCATATAGACTCACCTCTTACTAGTTGCACTATAAAGTAGTATATTCTACAAGATTATTTATAGGATGCAACTGTTTTCAGAAAAGAGAGTTGACAGAGGTGAGAATATTTAGGGTCAGGAATAATTAGGAATAATTAGGGTCAGAGTGTAATTTATTCAAAGCCTGATAGGAGCGGTTAAGGTAATACCCTTTATTGCCCTCACTTAGAGGGGTCGTTATTATTTATTGTGTCGCTTGATGTTGGAAGCGTTTTGCAGCGTTTATCGTGATATGCTATACTCAATGATTATGAAGAAACTCCCTTTAGCCATCACTACTTTTGCAGACATTCGTGATCCAAATGAAAACTATCTCTATATAGATAAAACCGCATTCGCTTACAGGTTGATTGATTCGGGCAGGTACTACTTCCTCTCTCGCCCCAGACGCTTTGGTAAATCCCTGTTTCTGGACACCCTAAGCGACCTTCTGCAAAGTAAAAAAGAGCTCTTCAAAGGGTTAGCGGTTTATGATAAGTGGAATTGGGATACAAGCTATCCTGTGATGAATATCTCGCTCAATAGCGGTAACTTTAGCAGTAGAGAGAGTCTTACAAAAAGCATTCTCCATACGCTAAAAAATGTACAGAGAGATCTTAAAATAGAGTGTGATCCACAATCTGAACTCTCAGACTGTTTCGATGATCTTATCAAAAACGCCTACGACAAATACCAACAGAAAGTCGTCATCCTAATTGACGAGTATGACAAACCGATCCTCGACAACATAGAGAACAGAGAGCAGGCACTAGTTGCCAGAGATATACTAAAGAGCTTCTACAGCGTCATCAAAGATAATGACCGCTACATAAAATTTGTGTTCATAACAGGAGTCTCTAAATTCTCCAAAATGAACCTATTTAGTGGACTTAACAACCTAACTGACATAACCATTATGTCAGACTACGCAGATATCTGTGGCTATACCCAAAACGACATAGAGAGTCACTTTGCAGAGCATCTTGTCGATGTAGATCTAGCCAAACTAAAAGAGTGGTACAACGGCTATAACTACCTAGGCGGAGAAGATAAAAGAGTCTACAACCCCTTTGATATTCTGCTGTTTATAACTAACGGCTGTAAATATAAAAACTACTGGTGGTCAACAGGCAACCCCAGCTTCCTGATTAAAAAGCTAGCACAAGAAGATTACTACATTCCAGACCTAGAAAATATCGTCGCATCAGAAGAAGTTTTAGAGACCTTTGATGTGGACAATATCGACCTCGTCGCACTACTGTGGCAGACTGGCTACCTCACCTTTGAAGAGGAGATAACCAGAAGAGGGAAGATATTCTACAAACTAAAGCTCCCCAACAGAGAGATACAATCCTCCCTGAATGAGCTATTTATACAATACCTAACCAGACAGACCAACGAAGCGATTCGCCACCAAGACCACCTCTACGATGCACTAACGGGAGATATTAGTGACTTAGAGCAGGCACTCACCGCACTCTTCGCATCCATCCCCTACAACAACTACGCCAACAAAATAATAGAGAAGTACGAAGGGTACTACTCATCGGTCGTCTACACCTACTTTATGTCGCTAGGATATCCAACCATCTCCGAAGATCCAACCAATATAGGGAGAATAGACCTTACCATTCAACTCCCCAATAGAACCGTCATCATAGAGTTTAAAGTAGATCAACCGCAACAAGCAATGCAAGGTGAATTGCCGTCAGGCAAGAGAGGGCACCCTGGGGTGGAGCAGATCAAAGAGCAAAAGTACTACCAAAAGTACCAAAAGCCAGGGGCTAATGAGATCTACATAGTAGGCATCAACTTCTCTAGTGAAGATAAAAACATCACCGAGTTTGAGTGGGAGAGGGTTTGAAGAGTTTGCCTAAATAATTCGTGTAATAGATAGTTTGCTGTATAAGCTATCTATTCGTAAGTTAGTTGATGAATATTCTACAAGATTATTTTTAGGATGCAACTGTTTTTAGAAGAGAGAGTTGACGGAGGCGATAAGTTTTATGTACGATAGCTCTTCTGAATTAACAGATGTATAAAAAATATTTTATTTAAAGGTTTAATCTACTAATGTTTGCAAGTGGAGTTATAGAGATAATAGAAGGTAGGTTGAGTCGCTCTCTAGTTGAGTCTGCACTCTATTTACATATTGATATAGCACGACTTTTGCACACACACACACACACACACACACACACACCAGGCAGTTAGCGCCAGCCTGCTGTATAAGTTTCAGTGCTCTGATCAATGGATCAGCCGCTAGAGTCAACTCTAGCAAAAAGTCTGCTAATGGCTGAAACAGCACCTCAAACCCAAGATAGCTTTCTACGCGTCAGCGCAGATAAAGTTGGTCGCCTGATGGATATGGTCGGCGAGCTGGGGCTAGTCTCCGCTGAAATTCTTCATCGTCCCGATATAGAGGAGCTTGAACTAGATGGGTTTGAAAACTTCGCACATCGCCTAGAGTTGCTGATTAGAGAGATCCAAGATGAATCCTCTGGACTGCGCTTAGTGCCAGTGGGTACTGTATTTAAACGAATGCAACGCGTGGTGCGAGACTTACAGCGCCAGACTGGCAAAAAAATAGAGCTACTCCTGGAGGGGGAAGAGACCGAAGTTGATAAAGTGGTAGTGGATAGTCTCTATGATCCACTCGTCCATATTGTACGCAACTCCGCAGATCACGGTTTAGAGTCCCCAGAGATTCGTAAAGAGAGTGGCAAGGGCGAGACTGGACGAATAACTCTGTGCGCACTGCAACAGGGAGGGGAGGTTCAGATCACCATTCAGGATAATGGGCAGGGGCTAAATAATTAGGGTCAGAGTGTTATTTATACTGAAATAATTGTTTCAATGGGGTAATATTAGGCATAATGATAAGCTCAAGTGGGTAAGTCTCATTTCTAAGTGAAAAGTATTATGCAGCAAGATAGAAAAAAACAGTCAATATCAATGTATGGGAGGCAAAAAATCGAGCTTCTCGCCCCAGGTGGAGATATTGACTCTATCAAGGCGGCGATTGTTGCTGGAGCTGATGCAGTATATTGTGGTCTGGAACGGTTCAATGCTAGAAATAGAGCTACCAATATTAGTTTTGATAATCTAAACGGGATCATCAAGCTTGCTCATCAACACAACTGCGAAATATTTTTAACTCTAAATATTATTATTGTAGAGAGTGAGCTATCGTCACTTATCAAGACCCTTAATAGATTGGTTAATACAGAAGTTGACGGAGTTATTGTGCAAGATTTGGGGCTTCTCTATCTTCTCCGTAAGTTCTATCCTAGTTTAAAGGTGCATGCATCTACTCAGCTCACTACCCATAATAGTGGGCAGATAGAGTTTTTAGCAAAAATTGGTGCTACTAGAGTTAACCTCTCCAGGGAGCTAAATTTAGTTGAGATTGAGGATTTGACCACAGTGGCACATAATAACTCTCTTCTGACTGAGGTGTTTGTGCACGGTTCAAACTGTATCTCATTTTCTGGACTCTGTTATATGAGCTCTCTGCATGGCGGCAAATCAGGGAATCGTGGACGCTGTAGTCAACCCTGTCGAGACCAATATGAGACTACAGAGGAGGGAAGTGATTTTCCCTTAAATATTAAAGATAACTCTGCACTGGCTGATTTCAGTGCTCTTGCATCAGCTAAGGTTGATTCACTCAAAATAGAGGGGAGAATTAAGGGGGCGCACTATGTCTATACAGTGGTTGATAGTTGGCGTAGAGAGTTAGATAGTTATTACCAATCTCAACCACTACGGGGTGATGATAGCGAGTTGCGCACGGTGTTTAATCGTGATCTATCTAACTCCTTTCTGCAAGGTGAGATCGGTAAGCAGTCATTTATCGACAATCCACGAGATAACTCTGCTCTCCACCGAGTGAAGTTTAGTAGAGAGGTTAATTATGATCTGGATAGTGCTAAGAGAGAACTGTATGAGATTAAGAGTGAGATGATCTCATCACTCCAAGAGAAGATTGAGTCACTCACTGTTGAAAGTGATCCTCCTAAACAGAGCTGTAGAGTGGAGATGCGAGATCTTAATTCACTGCTTTCAGAGGAGAGAGCAGTTTCACCAACTCTTTCGCTACTAATTTCAGATCTTGATGAGCTTGATCTGGATAGTAATGACAATGCTGGAGTTACTATCTATTTTCAGCTTCCATCTTCTATTAAGCAAAGGCGTAGCGAGCTGCTGGAGATGTTTCGTAATAATCGCTCACTTACTCCTTGGTTTCCAGCCATTATAATTGGAGATGATTACCAGACCGCAGTTGAGTTTATACAAGAGCTTCGCCCAAAAACTATTGTAAGTAATAATACGGGAGTAGCTCTTGCAGCACAGAAAGAGGGGGTGGAGTGGATTGCAGGACCAGAGCTAAACTTGGTTAACTCTTTTAGTCTGCTTGCTCTTAAAGATCTGTTTAGCTGCTCTGGTGCATTTATCTCCAATGAGATTAGTAGTATGCAGATGAGAAGGATTAGATCCCCAGAAAATTTCACTCTTCACTACAGTATCTCTCACCCTATAACTTTGATGACGACCAGAGCCTGTATGTTTCATCCTGTGACTGGCTGTGAGAAAAGTGTCGTTGATGATCGCTGCATCTCACATTGCGAGAAGCGTTCATCTATTAAAAATATGAAAGAGATCTCCTTCTATATCGAGAAAGCACGAGGCGGATACCATAATATCTACAATGAACACAACTTTCTCAATAGCGAGATCATGAGGGATCTGCCTGAAATGTTCAGCAGTTTTATGGTGGATCTGCGAGATATCAAAACGGCGACTAAGGTTATGCTTGATAAGGGTGAGTTAGTTACTCTCTTCAATAATTACCTGAGTGGAGAAGTGGCTGCAATGGATAAGATAAAAGTAGGAATGCAGCCAACTACCTACAGCCAGTATAGTAAAGGAATTTGATTACCAGAGCCAGAGAAGCGCCATGTAGCGGGCAGCTTTGCCGAGGGTGATAAAAATTAGAGCGCGGATGAAAGAGATTTTTAACCAACCCGCTGCTAGACAGAGAGCATCCCCGATCAGTGGCAGCCAGGAGAGTAGCAGTGCTGGTGCGCCGTGGCGTTCTATCCAGCTGAGTGCACGGCTATGTTGTTTGCTCTGCCAACGCTTTTTAATCCACCAGCCGATCGCCCAAGTTGAGATTCCTCCTAAACTGTTGCCAACCGTTGCGACTATCAGCAGCGTTATATCATCGTGCACACTCTGCTGGTCGAGCAGAATCAGCAGCGCCTCAGAACCGCCCGGTAGCAGGGTGGAGGAGAGTAGTGCGGAGATAAAGAGAGCAGTTAAAGAAGTATCCATCGTATGATAGTTTAACAGGCGTTTTAGAGTGGCGTATAATGATCCTGAAAAACAGGAAGCGCAAGGTTAATTTATAGGTGAGAAAAAACAGAGGAGAAAGACTGTGATGCAGAGTGCAAGAGTCCCCGCTATTGAGTTTGGTTCAGGCTCTTCTAGTCAACTGGCAAGCTTGGCGCAAGCGTATGGTGTGCGTTTACTTCTGATTACAGGTAAATACTCCTTCGAGCTCTTAAATAACCGCCAGGAACTGCTGCAGCAGATTGAATCTTCAGAGCTACATCTTGTCGCCCACCTTCAAGTTTCTGGAGAGCCATCTCCTCAACAGATAGATCAGATAGTGGCAGCGCATACGACTCAAAATATTGAGCTGGTTGTTGCGATTGGAGGAGGTAGTGTGCTTGATGCAGCGAAAGCAGTTGCTGGATTACTTCCTAGTGGTGAATCAGTGATGGCGTATCTTGAAGGGGTGGGGCGAGGCGAGCAGTATGATGGCAATGCACTCCCCTTTATAGCGCTGCCAACCACCGCTGGCACCGGCTCTGAGGTGAGTATGAATGCAGTGTTAGCCGATCGTGAGAAAGGGTTCAAAAAATCATTTCGACACCCAGCCCTAATTCCACAAGTTGCGATCGTCGATCCCGATTTTCTTGCCAGCTGTCCAGCATGGCTGCTCGCTGCCAATGGCTGTGATGCGCTAAGCCAACTGCTGGAATCTTATCTTTCTAAGAATGCCACTCCCTTTACCGATAGCCTTGCGGAGAGCGCGATAGAGAAGATGGGGCAGGGGTTAATCCCCCTTTGGGATAGTCAAGGAGCAGATGCGAAGGCGCGTGAGGCGGTCGCCTACGGCTCGATGATCTCAGGCATTACGCTCGCCAATGCTGGGTTAGGGACAGTGCATGGTCTAGCGGGACCGATTGGAGGTCTGTTTAAGATTCCACACGGCGTGGTCTGTGGCACCCTGTTAGCAGAAGCAAATCGTGTTAATATTGAAGTCCTGTTAGCGCGTGATGATACTTCTATAGATATGGTAGCGGAGAGAATTGCACTGCATAAATATGCCACCATTAGCGAAAAACTAGGGTTTGCACAACAGAGCGATTCTATTGAAATAAAATTACAAGCACTGATTGAGGGGTTGCGTGGTTGGGTCGAATTGATGAAGATTCCTAAACTTTCCCAGTTTGGAGTGGCAGAGAGAGACTTAAATATGATACTCTCTCTCTCTGACCAGAAGGCTAATCCTATAAAGCTAACGCAAGCTGAATTTGCAGAGATATTGCGAACTAGATGGTAGGGATTAAGTTATATTGTATTATTTAGAGGCGAATTATATGTACACAACTGTTGTTTATGTTTCAGTCAAACTGGAATCAGTGGATGCCTTTATAGCAGCGAGTGAGCACAATCACAAAGCTTCAATTCAAGAGCCAGAGAATCGGCGCTTTGATATTTTGCAAGATGCTACAGACTCTACGCAGTTTATTCTCTATGAGGCCTACACTAGCGAGACGGGCGCAGCATCTCATAAAAAGACCGCACACTATCTTGCATGGCGTGAGCGCGTTGCGGACATGATGGCAGCGCCGCGTAAGGGTGTCGTCTATCATGGGCACTTCCCTCAGTAGTTGCTAAGGTAGAAGATGAGTGGTCTGAGTTTTAAGGAGATATTAAGCTCTTAAACTATTAAATAAAAGAGTAATTAAACAGGAGAGACGTATGAAGATCGCAACAACATTTTCAACCAATGGTGATACGGTTACTGCAACCAGCGAGGCGATAGCGGCGCTTAAGCAGAAGTTGGGGGCAGATCCTGACCTGCTGTTAGCCTACTACTCAGATCCTTATGACAGTGCTGAGCTAACAAAAATTCTACAGAGCGAGACTCCAGAGCAGTGTCAAATTCATGGTGGTACCTCCTGTCTGGGGTCGATGAGTGATAGCGGTTTTCATAGTAAGGATGGAGTTGGGCTCGCTCTCTGGGGTGTTGTTGATCCGAAAGGGAGCTACGGTACTGGCAGCGCGATCATCGGAGACTCTCCGGAAGATGCTGCCGCCAATGCATTGGAACAGGCGCTAGATAAATCAGGTCGTATTGGAGAAGTGCCAGCGTTGGTCTGGATTAATGGTGCGCCAGGGCGTGAAGAGGCACTGATTGCAGGGATTGAATCAATTCTTGGTCCTGATGTGCCCATTGCTGGCGGCAGTACTGGCGATAATACCGTCACTGGCAACTGGAAGCAGATTGCAAATGGAGAGGTCTGGAATGATGCGGTGGTGATCTCTGTTCTATTCCCCTCCACTAAAATATCTTATGCTTTCCATAGCGGATATGATCCTACTAAGATTACTGGGGTAATTACCAAATGCGAAGGAAGAACGCTGTTAGAGATTGACGGTCGTCCTGCGGCAGAGGTCTATAATAAGTGGACAGAGGGCGCTATTACAGAGATGCTGCCAGATGGTGGTAATGTGCTTGCACTGACTAGTCTCTACCCGCTAGGGCGTATTGTTGGTGAGGTGGGAGGCGTCCCATACTATAAACTTTCTCACCCTGACGGGGTGCTAGAGAACGGTGGGATGACCCTCTTTAGTGATGTGGCAGAAGGGGAAGAGATTACCCTGATGCATGGCACGATAGAGAGCCTCGTTCAGCGTGCAGGACGAGTCACTACTGCTGCAGTAGAGCAGGGTAATTTTCAATCAGAAGAGTTGGCAGGGGGGCTTGCCATCTACTGTGCTGGCTGTATGTTGACGGTGCAGCCGAAGATGGATGAAGTAGCAAGTTATGTCTCTGCCGCGCTTAACGATACCCCTTTTATTGGCGATTTTACCTTTGGCGAACAGGGCTGTTTTGTCGGACATGAAAATACTCATGGTAATTTGATGATCTCTATTGTTGCCTTTAGCCATATTCCTACTGATTAATTTTCAGTTCCTAAATATGATTCAAGTAAGTAACGGCTAAATATAAGTATGAAGCACTCTTAATTATGGATAGCGAACAGATCCGCGAAGCGTTAATTAATCTTGACCGCTCTCGTGAAAGAGAGTCTCTGCTGCGCCGTCAGGCTGACAGCTTACTAGAGGGGTTAGAGATTATCACCAGCGCAAAATCAACTGATGATATGTTGACCCAACTGTTGGGATTGGTGATTGCGCAACTGAAATGCGACCATGCGTTTATCCTCTCTCCAGATGAGGGGGATAACTTACGCTGTATAGCCTCAACCTCCCCTCTTTTTTGCCAAAAAAACTGGGTGATCGATAAAGTTTTTCAGCGAGTTCTCTCGGGAAATCCAGTAATGCTGTTTAACCTAACCCGTGTGGTAGCGTGGCAGCAGCAGTCAGCGGCATTGATGGAAGAGAGTGGCTCGGCACTGCTAATTTCTTTTAAGGGGGTTGATCAGCAGGTGCTATTGGTCTGTATTAGTAAAAAACGTGCCTACTTCAATAAGGAGCATTTATCGCTGATGCGGCGAATGGCTCCCATCTCCTCTCATGCACTCCACACCCTCTATCTTAATGAGCAACTTCAGAGTGAAATTGATGAAAAACACCGTTTTGAAGAGTATGCCGCCTTTCAGTCTGGTATTGCCGAGATGAGCATATCAGTACTCCACAATATTGGTAATGCGGTGACAGGCGTGGACGGTAATATTTTAAAGATAGAGCATGAAACTAAGGCGCTCTCTAAATTGGTGAAAATTCTAAGCGTGAGTCAAGAGTGGATTTCCGAGATGAGAGCGGAGAATATCTCTGCAGAGGAGAAGGACGATAAGCTTACGAAGCTAGAAAAAATATTACAGGGCTCGATTAAGATGCTCTCTAGTACTGTTTTGAACGATGGAAAAATCAACCATATTATGAGTGCAATTCAAAAATCTAACCAGCACATTGGAGAGATTATCCGGATGCATCGAGGGGCCTCTAAATATACGACTAAATCCACTTATTTCTCACTTCGATCAATTATTGTGGATGCGCTTAATTTATTAGAGTCAGCTCTCGAAAAACAGGGTGTTGCGGTTAAGGTGAGTGTTACTCCACTCAGTGCACAAGGTTATATGAATAAAAATTCACTGGTACAGATGATCGTCAACTTCATTAAGAATAGTATAGAGAGTATTCAAGAACAACAGAAGAGTAACTCCAATTTAAAAGGTAAAATGACTCTCTCTGCCGAGCTCAAAGGTGAATCGTTGCTGTTGATGATAGAGGATAACGGTGTTGGGGTCGCAGCCGAAAAATTAAGAGATATATTTCGTTTTGGAGAGAGCAGTAAGGCGCGTGGCTCTGGGTTTGGTCTCCACTCTGCGGCAAACTTTGTGCAGAGTTTAGACGGAACGATAGAGATGAAGAGTGCGGGTATTGGTCAAGGGGCTAGAGTAGAAGTGAGAATTCCACAACCACTGAATTCAGAGTAAAATAGATCTAAAGAGGATGAGGTGAAATAGAGAGTAAAAGTGCCGTTAATAATTTTAATAGACTAGGAGTTAAGTAATGCAGAAAACAGTCAACGTGGCAAATGTGATGTGTGGTGGGTGTTCTAGCACCATTGAGAGTAACCTCACAGAGATGGATGGAGTAAATAAGGTTGAAGTTAATGTGGAAAAGAAGAGTGTAACTCTTGAATTTGAGGATAGTAGAGTAGATGAAGTTATGGCTAAGGTAACAGAAAAACTTACTGAACTAGGGTATCCTGTACAGTAATATTATGAATAAAACATTAGCATCTCTAAAGCCAGGAGAGAGTGGATCTCTAGTTAAAATTGAGGGTGAGAATAGACTTAGACAGCGCCTTACAGAGATGGGGTTTATCAAAGGGACGGTTGTTGGAGTGGACTCAACAGCTCCATTTGGAGATCCTAGATCCTACTCAATTCGCGGGTATCAGATAAGTCTTCGCAATGCTGAAGCAGAACAGATCATAATAAACCAAGATAGAGTAATGCAGAGCGCAGTTAAGGAAAATGTAGGGTGAATAGATGAGTAAACAAGAGAAGACTGTTCAGGTTGCTCTGGCAGGTAATCCAAATAGTGGAAAGACAACCCTTTTTAATCACCTTACAGGGGCTCGGCAGCGGGTAGGGAATTTTACTGGGGTAACAGTCACTCGTAAAGAGGGTGTTGTCTCGCATAAAGGGTGGAAGATCAAGTTGGTGGATCTTCCAGGAACTTATTCACTCTCCTCTAAAACTGTAGAGGAGAAGGTGACGAGAGAGTATATTTTAGAAGAGTCCCCAGATCTGATAGTTGACATTGTGGATGCAGGAAACTTGGAGCGTAATTTATTTCTCACTACACAACTTATTGAGATGGATATACCGAGAGTCATAGTTCTTAATATGATTGATGAGGTGCGAGCGAAAGGAGTGGTTATTGATACCTCTAATTTCTCTAAACTACTAAGTTCGCCAGTGGTGGAGACGGTGGGGCGAAGTGGTGAGGGAAAAGATAAGTTGCTTGATGCGATTGTGGAGGTGGCTGAGAGTGGTGGTAAAGCTAGACAGATTAGAATACCTTATGACAGCCATGTTGAAGAGGCGATAGATAGAACAGAGCAACATATTGCTAAACTTCATGTGGGAAAAGTGGAAGAGGAGAGATCTCGTTGGTTGGCTCTTAAGCTGTTAGAGGGCGATTCAGATGTGCTCCTGCAAGAGGGAGATCACACAGATCTTATTGAGGCTGCTAAAGAGGAGCAGTTTAAGTTGGAAGAGTCTCATGGAGAGGATTCACAAACCCTACTCGCCGATGGACGATATGGATTTATTCATGGATTAGTTCAAGAGGTGGAGAGCAAGTCTAAGTCTGTAACAACACAAAACTTAACTCGTAAAATTGATCAGATACTACTGAATCGTCTCTTAGGGTTGCCGCTATTTCTATTTTTTATGTGGCTTATGTTTCAAACTACATTTACCATAGGGCAGTATCCTATGGACTGGATAGATTCTGGAGTTAGTTGGTTTTCAAATATGATGTCAGCAGCTCTTCCCGAAGGGTTAGTACGAGATTTAGTGGTTGAAGGAATTATAGGTGGGGTTGGCGGAATTGTAATCTTTCTGCCTAATATTGTATTGCTGTTTCTCTTCATCTCATTCTTTGAGAATACAGGTTATATGGCAAGAGCAGCATTTTTAATGGACCATTTTATGCACGGTATAGGACTCCATGGGAAAGCGTTTATTCCTCTATTGATGGGGTTTGGCTGTAATGTTCCAGCAATAATGGCAGCAAGAACTATTGAAAACCCAAAAGATCGGCTACTCACTATTTTAATTAATCCATTTATGAGTTGCTCTGCACGACTCCCAGTATATGTTTTGTTGGCAGGAATATTCTTTAGTGAAAATGCAGGAAGTGTAGTTTTCGGACTCTACCTTGCTGGGATATTTGTCGCGATGAGTGCAGCTTATATAATGAAGAAGACTATGTTTAAAGGTCTCTCTGATCCATTTGTAATGGAGCTTCCTCCGTATAGGATACCGGCACTGCGCTCGGTGATTATCCATATGTGGGAGAAGGCAGTAGAGTTTCTGAAGAAAGTTAGTGGGATTATATTGGTGGGTTCAATCATAATCTGGTTCTTGCAGGCATTTCCACAAAATATTGAGCTTAGTATGGATTATGGTGCAGCGCAGAATCGTATTGAGCAGCAGATGGTGGCTGGAGAGGAGCAGACTCAAGCGCTCGCAAAACTATCTAATGCGCAAGCTCAAGAGGAGCAAGAGAAGCGTTATTTAGGGCAGATAGGAAAAACTATACAGCCTATTTTTGAACCATTAGGATTTGACTGGAAAGGGAGTATCGCTCTCTTAACAGGGTTCGTGGCTAAAGAGATCGTAGTCTCAACTTTTGGAGTTCTCTATAATACTGGCAATGATGTAGACGAAGAGAGTGTAAGTCTACGAGAAGCTATGGCTGGAAGTATGGCACCAGAAGTTGCGCTCGCCTTTATGGTATTTACCTTACTCTATATGCCGTGTCTAGCTACTATTGCAGTAATTAGGAGAGAGACTCAATCTTTAGGTTGGACTATGTTCTCGGTTGGAATGGGACTTAGCGTTGCTTGGATATTGGCTTGGGTGGTGGTGCGAGTTGCGCGAGTTCTACTATGAGTGAGATGACGACGGTGGAGATCGTTGTGCTTGGTGTAGTTTTGCTTTTTGCTACGCACTATCTATGGAGATATATTAAACGAATTTTAGGTATAGGTAGTTCGAATGCAGAGTGTGGCGGATGCAATAGTTGTGGCGAATCTAAAAAAATATGCAAATAGCCTTAAAAAAATAAGTATATTAGTTTAATATGACTTAGTTGTCATTAATAGTTAATAACTAATAATAAGTCATAAATAATAAAAGGAGTTTTAGTTAATGGACAGATCTGGAGTTGAAAGAGCGTTTATCTCTTACACTGGAGGGCTTATCCGCTGGAAATGGTTTGCACTGGTAGTTGTTTTTGTTTTAACTGCACTACTGTTAACTAATCTACCTAAGATAACAATCGACACCTCTAACGAAGGTTTTCTACGCGCGGATGACCCTATTCTACTTGACTATAACCGTTTTCGTGAACAGTTTGGGCGAGAAGAGGTGGTGCTTATAGCTATGCGCCCTCAAAATATTTTTGCGCCTGAATTTGTGGAGACATTGAAAAAATTCCACTCTGAGTTAGAGGAGCAAGTTCCTCATCTAGATGAGGTTACTAGTCTGGTCAATGTGCGCTACACTGTAGGAAACGAGAGTGAACTCCTGGTAGAAGATCTGATGGAGGCATTTCCAAATACTCCAGAGGGCTATGCAGAGTTGCGCAGAGTTACGCTATCTCATCCATTCTATAAAAACTTACTTATATCTGAAGATGGAAAAGTTACTACTTTGGTGATTGAGACTAAGGCATTCTCCACTCCAGAGGTTGAGGATCCGTTAAGTACTGGTTTTGATGATATGGTTGAAGGGGGATTTGATGATGATATTGAACAGAGTTCATCCGAATCAGAAGAGCTAACATTCCTAACTGATGCTGAGAATGGTGAAGTTGTTGATGCGGTAATGGAACTGGTTGAGGAGTATCGTAGTGAAGAGTTTCCGTTAGAGGTTGCAGGTTCACCTTTAGTGATGGAGATCCTGAAAAAATCGATGCAGAACGATATGCGCAAGTTTACTTTGAGTATGGTCGGGATTATAGTTATCTTCCTCTTTATCACCTTTAGACGAGGTAGTGGCGTATTTATTCCGTTAGTGGTGGTTATTTTGTCACTTCTCTCAACTATTGCTTTAATGGCAGCGACAGGAGTTCCGCTTAAACTTACTACCCAGATTCTTCCCTCATTTATCATGGCAGTGGGGATTGGTGACTCGGTCCATATTCTCTCGATCTTCTATCGTCGCTTTGATCAGAACGGTGACAAGATGGAGGCGATTCAGTATGCTGTTGGACACTCTGGACTAGCAGTAGTAATGACTAGCCTCACCACTGCTGCAGGGCTCTTCTCATTCTCAACTGCCGAACTAGGAGCAGTTGCAGAGCTGGGAATGTTTGGTGGAGCTGGAGCAATATTTGCAATGCTCTTTTCGGTAATACTCCTCCCCATTTTATTGGCTATTTTGCCGCTAAAACAGCGCTCTCTTGGAGAGAAAGCCAGTAGTGTTGAGCAAGAGAGTAAAGGTGTTATTGATAAGTTGTTAAATGGAGCTGCCCACCTCTCTAGTAATCATCCAATACCAATTGTGTTTGGGGCACTACTTCTGTTTTTGGTAGCGTTATTTGGTATTTCTCAAATTCAATTTAAGCATGATGTAATGACCTGGTTTCCAGAAGATGAGCCAATTCGTGTTGCAACTGAGAATGTTGATCGAGATATGCGTGGCACCATCTCGGTTGAGGTGCTAATTGATAGCGGCAAAGCTGATGGACTCTATAACCCAACTGTTATTGGTAATCTGGCTAAACTCCAAGATAGTCTAGATAGTCTCGGCTCTGGAGATGCTAAGTTGGTGAGTGGTAAGCGTAGTTCGGTAGTGGATATTTTGCGAGAAACTAATCAAGCTCTAAATGAAAATAGAGTGGAAGAGTATAGAGTCCCAACTGAACGCAAGCTCTTAGCGCAGGAGATGTTGCTGTTTGAGAATACAGGTTCTGATGATCTAGAAAAGATGGTTGATAGTGAGTTACGAACTGCTCGTTTAACTTTGCGTTTGCCGTGGCGTGATGCGGGAGCTTATACCGAGTTAGTTGGTGAGTTGCAGCAACGCAGTGAGGCTGCATTTGTAAATAGTGTAGATAGTAGTGTGGATAGCAGTGATGCAGACAGTAGTGTAACTATAAGTATTACTGGATTGATGATGATATTTGCTCGTACTCTGGATGCGATGATGAGCAGTATGTTAGAGAGCTACACAATAGCTGCGGTTGTTATCTCTATTATGATGATTTTGCTAGTAGGAAGTGTGCGTTTGGGGTTGATAAGTATGATTCCAAATCTACTCCCAATAACTATTGTTCTAGGAGTTATGGGGATTTTTGGTCTTCCTCTAGATGCATTCACAATGCTTATCGGCAGTATTGCTTTAGGTTTGGCAGTTGATGATACGGTTCATTTTATGCACAATTTTATGCGTTATTATAAGGATAGTGGAAGTAGTAGTGAGGCGATAGTACATACAATGCATACTGCGGGCAGAGCGATGGTAGTTACAACTATTGTACTTAGTCTCGGCTTCTTTATATTTATGTCGTCCGAGATGAATAATTTACTCAACTTTGGAGGACTAACTGGGTTGGCAATTATCCTCTCTCTATTTGCTGATATACTTCTAGCTCCAGCTTTGATGACTCTTATATTTAGAAAAAAATTAAATCTGAAAGTGTGAAAAATAATAAGCTTAACTATGGAAAATATGATGATGAAACTTAAAAAACTAACAGTTGCTTTAACTATTACTTTAATGTCAACAACCATACTCTCATCCTTAAACTTAGCTGTTGCAGCACCAAGTGCAAGAGAGTTGATGGAGGCAGTAAATGCTAGAGATGATGGTAATAATGGGTTGATGGAGATGGAGATGATCTTAATCGACAAAAAAGGCAAGCAACGAATCCGTAAATTAAAAAAGATGTCTCAAGATAGAGGAGATGATAGTTACTCACTCCTCTTTTTTCTCTCTCCATCGGATGTGAAAGATACCGGTTTTTTAACTTATGATTATGACCAGTCTGGTAAAGATGATGATCAGTGGCTCTATCTGCCAGCTCTAAAGAAGACAAAACGAATTGCCAATGATGATAAGAGTGGAAGCTTTATGGGGTCTGACTTTAACTATTCCGATATGAGCGACCCTGATCTGGATGACTATAACTTCACTCTGATGAAAGAGACTAAGGTTCACGGTAATGAAGTGTGGCAGATAAAGTCAGTCCCTAAATCAAAAGAGATTATTGAGGAGACAGGATATCGTCAATCAGTAGTGTTTGTGCGCAAAGATAATTTTGTAGTTGTGCGTGCAGTGCGTTGGATGGAAAGTAAAGGAAAATTACGCTATCTTGATCTTAAAAAATTAGAGCAGATAGATGGAGTCTGGACTCCACTAGAGACTACGATGACCACCAAAGAGGGGAAGCGAACTCTACATAAGACAGTAATTCGTTACTCTAAGGTGCGTTATAACCAAGAGCTAGATGAAAGTCTGTTTACAGTGCGTCGTCTAGAGAAGGGTGCGAATTGAAGCTCTTTTTACCTGTTTTACTTCTTACCTCAACGCTTATCCCTGTAGCGGCTGAAGAGATCGGTAGTTCTGATCTTTTAATTGATGATGCGCTGGGTGGGTTTGATAGTGAGGAGTCAGTTGATAATCTCCTAGGTGGATTCGATGAAAATGGATTTGAGGAGGGTGAGTTTGGGAGTAGTGTAGAGAGTGAACTCTCTTTACCAGAAAATTCAGTAAGCGCAATCCGTGGTCACTGGGTAACTGGGAGCTCTTGGAATATTGCTGGTAGTAGTCCTACAGCTGATCGTCTCACTAGGCTCTCCACTAAACTCTGGTTGGAGAGTGAACAAGATCTTGGAGGTGGTTGGAAGCTGCACGGAGATGGTTTTCTGCGTTATGACCTCGCTTACTCAATAAATGGACGAAATCAATATACTGGTGGGGTGGTAGATGGTTATGAGCAAGATGCAGAGATTGGCGAATTCTGGGTGCGAGGATCGCTAACTCCAGATCTTGATCTTAAAGTGGGGAGGCAGGTTGTAGTTTGGGGACAGTCAGACTATTTACGAGTCAACGATGTTCTTAATCCTCTGGATCTGCGTGAGCCAGGACTGGTCGATATCGAAACACTGCGCCGCCCAATAGGGATGCTCAAGACAGATTACTATCAGGGTGATTGGCGCTGGAGCGCGCTTCTGATATCAGAGAATCGCCCCAACCTTTCAGCACCTTGTGGAAGTGAATATTCGCTTGCTGGGGTGGTAACACAGGCAAGTTGTGATAGTAGTGCAGTTCCAGTAGAGCTGTCAGATGATGGATTAAGTGATGCAGAGTATGCACTCTCTGCAATGGGGCGTTTTAGTGGTTGGGATCTCTCCCTCTACGCAGGAAGACTTAACTACGACACCCCTTACAAAGATGCTGCTGGCGCTAACAATGTTATGCGAAACGCTAGAGTAAGCCATCTTGGGGCAGCAATCAATATAGCCGAGGGGAGTTGGCTCTGGAAAGGGGAGTTAGCACTTGTTGATGGTCTGCGCTACTTTAATACTGGCGCAGCTAAAAAATCTCGCTTCGATCTGCTTTTAGGAGGAGAGTATCGAGGCATTACTAACAGTACTCTCTCATTCGAGGTGCTACGCCGTCACATAAATGGCTATGAGTCATCACTTACAAATAGCACAGATTTTCAGGATGAGAGCAGTTGGCAGAGTGTGCTTGGATACACCAGAGATCTTCGTAACGACACCATTCACCTAAAAGGGGTGATCCTACGCAATGGCAATATCTTCAATGATGGAGGTTATCTAAGACTATCTACTAAGTATGATTTAAGAGATCAGTGGTCAGTAACTGGGGGAGGAATTTGGTATGATGCAACAAAATACAGACCAGATTGGTCAGATAATGACCGCCTCTTTATTGAGGCAAGAAGAGATTTTTAGGAAAAAGAGTTGGGGAAATTGAGAGTTAATGGTGAAGATGTGAATTCTTTGTGTAATACTTTATAAGAGGGTTGTAGTAATATGAAATGGTTAGATAATTTCCCGTTGGGATCGCTTACGGTGGTTGCTGTTATGTTGGCTATTATGCCAGCCATATTTCCCCCTCATCCTGAGCCACACTTGGTTGAGAAGATTGGAATGTTGTTGGATGGGACCTTGCGTAATCCACTCGATATCTTTGATCTCTTTCTGCACGGTACTCCAATAACCTTACTGTTTATTAAAATAGTAAGACGCATTGTGAGATGAATTGCCACTAGGTAAATAATCTTACAGTACTAGATTAGGGTATGTGATAATTTAGTGAAACTGTCTAGGATACTATATTTAAAGAATACAAGTATAGTATAATTTGCGCTGTAAAATAGTTAGTAAAAGTAGATAGGAGAATCTGCAATGTCAAAAAGTACCATATCCAGCCTCTTTGGAGGAGCATCCCCTTTCACCTCGTTGCAACAACATATGCGTCATGTGCTTACCTGCGTGCGTGAGATGCCATCATTCATAGATGCTGTTATTTTGGAGGAGCAAGATAAAGTCGAGCTCCTAAAAGAGAAGATCTTTACTGCGGAAAATGATGCAGATAGGGCGAAGAATGGATTGAGAGATCATCTCCCTAAAAGTCTATTTATGCCAGTTGATCGACGCGACTTATTGGCAGTGTTAACTACTCAAGACTCTATTGCAGATGTAGCGCAAGATATTGCAGGGCTCTTTATTGAGCGCCCAATGAGTGTGCCTGAGCCAATGCAAAAGCTATTGGTTGAGTTAACTAATAGCTGTGTGGATGTTTGTGAACACTACGGAAAGATTGTAGAAGAGTTAGATGAGTTGGTCGAGATGGGATTTCGTGGGCATGAGGCAGAGAGAGTTGAGAAGATGTTGGAGCAATTAAATCTACTTGAAGATAAGACTGATGATCAGGGGATTGAGTTGACGCAGATCCTGCACCGTAATGAACAAGATATAGATCCTGTATCGGTTATGCTCTGGAGGCAAATTATTGAGTGGATTGGTGATCTTGCAGACAATGCAGAGAAGTCTGGTGATAGACTTCGGTTGCTTATTGCTAGATAATATTACTGTTTGATAATTAATAAGATATGAAGTATATTTAAAGGTATTTATAATGGAAAGTATAGCGCTTTATGGTCCTTGGTTTTTAGGTATTGCAATAGTTTTTGGTCTCTATATGACTTGGGGGATAGGGGCAAATGATGTCGCTAATGCGATGGGAACCTCTGTTGGTTCTGGTGCAATCACCGTTAAACAGGCAATTATTATTGCAGCCATCTTTGAGTTTGCAGGAGCAATTATAGCTGGTGGCAATGTAACTAAAACTATCCGTAAAGGAATTATTGATCCATCTACCATTACTAACACCCCAGAAATTTTAGTTTTTGGAATGTTAGCTGCTCTACTAGCTGCAGCAATCTGGCTAATGGTTGCCACTTTTAGAGGATGGCCGGTCTCGACAACTCACTCTATTGTTGGGGCGCTAGTCGGTTTTGCTATTGCAGGGATCGGGATGGATGCGGTCAACTGGGGTAAAATTGGGCAGATTATAGCGAGCTGGATTGTCTCACCAGCGCTTGGCGGAATTATCGCTTTTAGTCTGATGGTAAGTATAAGGAGCACTATTCTTAATACAGAAAACCCTTTTGCCAGTGCAAAAAAATATGGCCCAGTTTATGTGTTCTTGCTCGGTTTTATTGTCTCTCTAGTGACTCTATTTAAAGGGTTAAAACATCTCCATATAGAACTTACAGTGTTCGAAAGTTTTGCTATCGCTTTTATGGTTGGTCTGCTAATTGCGGCAATAGGATGGTGGTTGATTAGTAAAGTTACGATAGATGAAAATGCAGATAGAGATTTTCACTTTGCAAGTGTTGAAAAAGTATTTACTCCAATGATGATATTTGCTGCCTGTGCGATGGCGTTTGCGCACGGCTCCAATGATGTGGCAAATGGTATCGGTCCACTGGCTGCAGTTATAAGTATTGTAAATTCTGGGGGAGAGGTTATGCAGAAAGCTGGGCTCCCAGTCTGGGTCTTGCTACTTGGTGGTGCTGGCATTGTGTTAGGTTTAGCAACTATGGGCTATAAAGTGATGCGTACTATAGGTAATGAAATTACCGAGTTAACCCCAACTCGTGCCTACGCAGCTACGCTGGCAGCTGCTATAACAGTGGTGTTGGCATCGAGAACTGGGCTTCCTGTATCTACCACCCACATTGCAGTAGGTGCGGTAATAGGGGTGGGATTTGCTCGTGGCATCGGAGCTATTGATATGCGTCTGGTCGGTAAGATTGTAGTATCTTGGGTAATAACTCTCCCTGCTTCAGGGATTATGGCAGCACTCTTCTTCTTTACCCTAAAAGGTATATTTTCAGTATGAAGTTACTTTTATAAGAGTGTGAATTAACTTAACTCAACTAGCAGCTTTGGCGATTCGTTTAGTAAAGTAGTAGATCCGTTTTAGTTTCTCTATTATCTCCACTTCAAGGGAGTATGTCTGAAGGCGTTTTGATTCATCAGCAGTCAAACGCCCCATCTGATGTAGATGAGCAGACTCTATTAGTCGATTAAATTTTGACTTCATCTCAATTATTTTAGCGGTGTCATCTCGGGTGTCAAAACTTAGCGAGGATGCTACTAGATCAAGAGATTGCCCCACCATTTTATGGATACCATCAAGTACGATTTTGGTTTGAGGGCTGATGTAGAGTTGCTGTTTAATGCGCTGCCTACCTAAGCCGACCATATCAGTCTCTATTATATCTCCAATAGTCTCTAGTGCATTGGTGATCTCAAACATATTGGCAAGCTCTGTTGCTTCGTTTTCAGATAGTTCATTGCCGCTAATTTTACCCATATAGCTGATGATCTCTTGGTGAAGCAGATCAACTTTAGCATCCTCTTTGGCAAGCTCTAGGAGGTCAGTCGGTGACCCTTTACTGATCAC